>NYZE01000106.1 GCA_002685965.1 Planctomycetota bacterium
CGCCAGCGCCGCGAGCAGGTCCCGTTCGGCGGCATCGGCTTCGCCGATCATCGCGCGCAGGCTGCCGATGCGCACGAGCGTGCGTACCATCGCTCGGGCGACGCGGATATCGCCCGGTTCCGACTTCTCGAGCCGGTGGTAGAAGGCGACCGCTGTTTCGAGTTGTTTCCGACTCAGTTCGTCGACGAAGGGCAGTCGCATGAATCGGCTGTCGCCGGTGCTGCCGAGCACGTGAGACATGGCGTCGAGCGCGTCCGCGAGATGACCATCAGCGCGCACTTTCTGCGCCTTGGTCTCTCGCAGTGCACCGCCGAGCTCCTTGGCGTACGATTGCTGCACGAATCCGAACAGGATTGGCCCGCCGATCGCGACCACGAGTCCGATTGCCAGCGCAGTTGCCTTGGCTGGGTGACGCTGCGCCGCGCGTCGAATCCGGAGCCCAGTCGATGGCCGTCGCGCGGCGATCGGTTTGTGCTCGAGAAAGTTGCGGAGGTCGTCGGCGAACGCGGCCACGCTCGGGTAGCGTTGTTGCTGGTCGACGTCGATGGCCTTCAAGCAGACCGTCTCCGCGTCCCAGGGAACGCGTGGATTGAGTCGCGTGACCGGCAAGGGCGTTCCTTCGAGGATGCGTGCTCGCGTCTCCTCGACGTCGCTGCCGAGGTGCGGCGAGTGAAGCGTCAAGAGCTCGTAGAGTGTCACGCCGAGTCCGTAGACATCGGTTGTGGCGTTGATGCGGTCATGCGCGCCGAGCACCTGCTCGGGTGCCATGTAGGGCAGCGACCCGAGCAGAGCGCCGCTTTGCGTCAGATCGCTCGCTTCGCTCGTGCGGGCGAGCGAGAAGTCCAGGAGTAGCGGGCGACTGTCGGCGGCGAGCATGATGTTGGCCGGCTTGATGTCGCGGTGCAGTATCTGTTGCTCGTGCGCATGTTGCAGCGCTCGCGCCACGGTCTCAACGAGGCGAAACACGGTGCGCACCCAGTCCTCGCTGGCGGTCGTGGACGGTTGTGGCTTGGTGGCGGTGTGCTCTGCAACGGCCGCGGTGATGTCGCCGCTGCTCAGGCCGCCTAGCCCACGCTTGTGCAAGTTCCCGAGCAGGTCGGCGAGCGAAATGCCGCGCACGAGCTCCATCGCGAAGTACGGGATGCCCTTCTCTTCGCCGAACGCATGCACCTTGACGATGCCCGGGTGATCGAGCCGGGAGATGGTCTCGACCTCGCGCTGAAAGCGTTCCCGCGCGCCGGGGAACAACAAGAGATCGGGGCGCACGACCTTGAGCGCGACCTCCCGTCCGAGCGACTCTTGCACGGCGAGGTAGACGACACCCATGCCGCCGCTGCCGAGCACCCGTTCGAGGCGGAAGTCACCGAGCCGTTCGGGGACGTCGTCGCGGCTCGGCGGCTCGCCGAGCAGGCCCATGTTGACCAGGGTCGCCAAGCGCCCGCGCACCCGCGTTTCGAGTTCCGGGTGGTCGGCGCAAACGACGCTGACCACGCTCTCGCCACCATCTTCCCAGCGGTCCAGGCACTGTTCGACGAGGTGGCGCAGGAGTTGTGGACTGGACTCCGTCATCGGACGATCGCCGGATCGTCGAGGCCGCCACTGCCGCGTCGCGCGACGCTGAGCTTCACGGCAGGAACACTGCCGAGATCGAGCCGGAAAGGGCCTGAAAGATCTGTGGCGTAGTTCTGGCTCAGCCCTCTGGTCACTCCCACTCGAGGCCTCCCTTGCGCCACGCGTAGGCGAGACCGAGTCCGAGGATGACGATGAACCCGGCCATCTCGGCCAGCAGGAAGTCACCGTGCCCGAGTTCGGTCAGCTGGCGCAGGCTTACCGCCCACGGGATCAGGAACACGATCGCGATGTCGAACAGGATGAAGAGCACGGCGACGAGGAAGAACTTGACCGAGAAGCGGCCCCGCGCGCTGCCGTAAGGGGTCACGCCGCACTCGTTGATTCGACCTTTGCCGCGGGTGCGGCGGCGGCGCCCGAGCAGCTCGGAGGCGATCAGGTGGAACGCGATGAAGCCGACGACGACGGCCGCGATCACGAGGATCGGAAAGTAGTCCCTGAGCATGTTTGTCGGTGCGCTGGCGAGCCCGGGCAGTCTGCGCGGTGGCGGTCGAAACTTAGCAGACCCTTGTAGTACACTGCTGGCGATGTCTCAGGTTCTGTCGAGATTCCGCTCGTGAATGGCCTCTTCCGTGTCGGTCTGCCGGTGCTGGTCCTGGCGGCCGCGGTCTATGTGATTGCCACGTCGGGTCGGTCCGTGGTCGAGGATCCCCCAGACCCCGTGATCCCCGCTGCGGAAGTGGAGACCGAGTCGGGCCTTCCTCTTGTGCCGGTGCTCGAGTCGGGCGGGCAGCAGGACAAGAGGAACAAAATGAAGGGGCCGAGGGGGCAGTCGAAGAGCGCCGCGAAGAAGCCGTTCGGGCGCACGGGAACGCCGCCCCCTGGGGCAGCCATGTTCCCCGACGGAACGTGGCTGGCACCGCTCAACGGTGTCAAGTTCGCGCCGCCCTTCCGCGGCTGGCCGAGGAAGATCCCCTACTCCCCGGTGGTCGGGATCATCGACGGCGACAAGAACGTCCAGTGGTTCGAGCACGCCGACGGTTCGGTATCCACGACGCAGCTCGCGCCGACCGAGCAGGGTGGGCGCAAGTTCGTTCAGCCGGCCTGGGTCATCGGCAACCCGGCTCCGTTAATGCCTGTGCAGATCCCGGACCGGATGCCGCCGAAAAAGAAGTGACCCCCCCCGCCCCCGGGTGGGCCGACTTGGGCCGTCTACGCTTGCGTTTGGGGGTAACAGCCCCGTGGTGGGTGGCCGAAGCAAAGCGCGTGCCCGTAGGGCACAAGCTCTACTCGGGCGCCATCCGATAACCGGGTATGCGTCTGCGCTTCCTCACAATGGTGGTCCTGGTCGTCGTGGCCTTGGCGAGCAGTGCCGTGATGTTCATCCAGAGGGCGGGCCAGGAGGCGGCAGTGCCTGGTGTCAGGAAGAAGCGCTACATCCATGTCCGGGTGCTCGATGTACGGCGTTCGGCATCGTTGCCCGCGGACTTCCTCGAAGATGAGGCCTCGTCGCAGCACTTCTTGCTCGAGGTGTGGGTCAAGCTGAGCAACCTGAGCCCGTCGGCGCACCCGGCGGATCTGGCCGTCGAGCGGATCAACAAGGGACCGAGCCGCGCCGAGCTGTTGCGCGCTGGCAGGCCGACTGCGGGCCAGCTGTGGAGCTATGCGGTGACTTCGCCCGATGGTCGTGTCTTGCCCGGGTGGGTTCTGCCCCCAAGCGGGCAGGCCTGGGCGCGACTCAGCTTCGTCGTGCCGATGGACTTCCGCGTCGGGACCCTCGATCACCGTGGCCGAGGTCTCGCGCATCTGCGTCTGTGACGGCTATCCTCTTGCGCTCTCACTGTTAGGGGAAACATGCAGCACAGTCTCTCACGCTCCAGGTTCTTGGCGGTTCTGGCTGTCGCGTCCTTCTCGTGTGCTCCGAGTCATGGCCGAGTCGACCCGGACCTCGACGACAAGGTCGGCGGTGGCGGTACCGAGTCGAGCGATGTGCGCACGATGGCGTCGCGCATGGCGCGCGACTTGATGGGCAACGGGCGCCTGGCGGCAGAGGAAGGCCGTCCACGTCTCTACATCATGGGGCTCACCAACAAGTCTGCGCGCCCAATCAAGCGCGAGATGGTGCTGGAGATGATCCAGACCCAGATCGTGCGCCATGGCGGCGGCAAGTTCCTCGTGCTCGATCGCAGCAAGGCGAGCCTGGAGGCCATCAGGTCGGAGCGCCGGGCCAAGCGCGAAGGGGCGGTCGCGGGCAAGGAGAAGAAGGATCTGCTCGGTTCGGACTACGTGCTGACGGGCACCGTGAACACGATCAGCAAGCGGGGCAGTGGTGGCATGAGTTCCGACTACTGGGTCTACAGCTTCAAGCTGACCGACCTCGAGAGCAGCGAGCTGGTCTGGGCGAACGAATATGACTTCAAGTGGGTTGGCAAGAAGCCCGCCATCTACCGGTGAGATGCGTGTTGTCTGGATGGCGCCGCTACTGGCGGTCTCGCTCGGCTGTAGCTCCTGGCAACCACCGTCGGTAGAGCAGTTCTTCGCCGGCGAGCTCGACCGGGCCGAGCAGGTGTTTCGCGTGCGCGTCGAGCAGAACGCGGGCGACTGGATCCTCATGGCCAACGAGCTGGCCACCTGCCTGGACGCGCAGGGGCGCTACGACGAAGCGTGGCACTGGTACTACGATGCCGGCCGCGCCATGGCGGTTTGGGACACGAGCTTCGGCGAGAGCTTCGCGGCGATTGCCGGGCGGGAGGACACCAAGGACTACAAGGGCGATCCGTACGAGCAGGCCCTCAACTCGATCTACACCGGCTTGGTCGCGTTCGCCCGCGGTGAGCCCGACAACGCGCGGGCGTCGTTCAAGGAAGCGATGTTGCGCGACGCGGACAGCACCGAAGACCGCTTCAAGTCTGACCTTGCGCTGTCGTTCTACCTGGCGGCATGGGCGAGCCGGGCCATGGGCAGTGACGAGGATGCGGCGAGCTTCCTCAACGAGGCGCGCAAGGCGCGAGCCTCGGCGGCCGGAGCAGGTGCGCGTGACAGCGCCACCCCCGAGTGCTTTGCCGACTTCGCCCGGGCGAACGTGCTCATCGTGTGCTCGATAGGGCGAGGTCCTGAGAAGGTGCCGGGTGGCCGCACGGGCGAGCTTGCGGTGTTCCGGTCGGCGCCGGGTCGCGCTGTGGCAGCCCGGGTCACGGTCGATGGCGTCGCGGCTGGCGCGACCGAGACCCTGTGTGACGTGCCATTCCAAGCGGCGACGCGCGGCGGCCGGGTGATGGATGGTGTCCGAAAGGGCAAGGCGGTGTTCAAGGAGGTCTCGAGGGCGGCGGGTGTCGTGATGATGAGACAGGGTCTCCTCGGGAGGAGACACAGCAAGAAGACACGCGATGCGCTTGTGGTCGCTGGAGCCGGTGCGCTGCTCGTGTCGGCCTTGGTTTCGGCCGAGGCTGACGTGCGCTGCTGGCGCACCCTGCCCGACACGATTCAGGCGTTTGCGGCGCGCATTCCACCGGGACGGCGCCGTGTGCGCGTCGATTTCGTTGACGCCGGCGGGCGGCCGCTCGCTGGCTACGCACGGGAAGTCGAGATCGACATCTCCGCAGACGGCACGTTGGTCTTACATTTGCGGTCTCTGGCCAATCAGATCCCGATTCCCGCGAGCCGACGTCGATGAACGCACATGCCCGTTGCCCACTCGTTGCCCTCGTTCTGTTTCTGACCGTGACCCTGGCGGCCTGTGCGCCGCACAAGCGGGCCGGCGGTATCGCGCCCGAAGAACTGGCCGACATGCGTTCCGGCCCGATCCTCGTCGAAGCGTCGCTGGGCGGTGCGCTACGCGTTGGCGAGGTCGAAGCGACTCGGCTGGATAGCGGTAAGTTGAAGTTGGTCGTGCCGCTCCATAACCGGCACGACACGATCCTGCCGACCCAGATCAAGGTCAGCTTCAAGGACGAGGGCGGCCGACAGATCAGCGGCGACGAGACGACCTGGGAAGTGCTGCTGCTGGCGCAAGGCGTCACGAATCACACGGTGCGTTCGCTGCGCCAGAAGGCGAGTCGCTACCACATTCAGATCCGGAGACACAAGTAGATGCGAGCGCTCGTCCTCTTGATCCTCGCCGGGTGCTCCTCGGTGCCGCCCGCGGAGTATCGCGAGACCCAGGAGGCATCGCCGCCGGAGCGTGCGCGCTCTGCGCCCAAAAGCAGCTTCGACAACTACTCCGACGATGCCGCCGACCGTTGGCTCAACCGTCGTGTCGCCGACCACATCGACGCCGAGATCCGCGCCACGGACGCCCAACGCGAGCGTCGTGAAGCCGAACGCATGCGCGGACAGGCACGGCAGCTGAGGCGGCGCGAGGTCTACGTTCCTCCCTACTACCGCGCATACCGACGCCGCTATTGGCGCTCGTCACCGATGCCCTGGTCGACGATCTACTACGGCACGCTCGGCGCCGCGATCGGCGGCCGTGGCCGCCGCGCCCGGCGCGGATTGGCCATCGGCGCGAGCATCGGCCTGATGCACGACCTCATGCGCTGGAACTGGTAGCGCCAACCGAGCGCGCTGACCCGGGCTCGTGCCCTGCTACGGCTTGCGGTATCCGAGCCGCCGCACGACCTCGAGAACCTCGCTCCACGTCGGGAACGGTCGGTTCTTCTCTTTCTTGTAGTCGTCGAGCGCGCCGATGAACTCGAGGACCTCCCGGGTGACCTCGGTGTCCGGGCCACGGCGCAGCGCTTTCTTCTTGCCCGCTGAGACCTTCTTGGTCGTGCCTTGCCTGGCTGCGCCGACTTTCTTGGCGCTCGCTTTCTTGGTGGTCGCCTTCTTGGTGGTCGCCTTCTTGGCGCTCGCCTTCTTGGCGGGATTCTGCGCCGCTTTCTTGCGGAACGCGCGCTGCTTGGTTTGGGCCGGCATGCCCTTTCTATCGACTTGGTGCGCCGAGTGGCTTGATCGACTCGGTTGTAGGGTGATGGATGACACCGCGTTCGGTTACGAGTGCGGTGACGAGGGCGTTTGGGGTCACGTCGAAGGCGGGGTTTCGCGCCGAGATGCCGGCCGGAACGCGATTGGGTCCTAGCGCATCGAGGATCTCGTCCGCTCCGCGGCCCTCGATGGGGATGGCAGTGCCGTCGGCGATCGAGGTGTCGAGGGTCGTTGTCGGAGCCACGACGTAGAAAGGGACGCCGAAGTGACTGGCGGCCAGGGCAAGCGGTAGCGTGCCGACCTTGTTGGCCGTGTCGCCGTTGGCAGCGATGCGATCGGCGCCGACGAGCACTGCATCTATCTCGCCGCTGCCGATGAGTCCGGCGCCGGCGGAGTCGGCGAGGAGTGTGCACGGGATGCCAACTTCGGCCAGTTCGAAGGCGGTCAGGCGAGCGCCCTGCAGCAGCGGTCGGGTCTCACCGGCGTAGACGTCGAGCCGCTTGCCCTGATGGAAGGCAGTCGTGATGACGCCGAGCGCGGTGCCGATACCGCCGGTCGCGAGGCGACCGGTGTTGCAATGGGTCAAGAGCGTCATGCCGTCGGTGAGCAACTCTGCGCCGTGTTGCCCCATGGACTCGCACCGACCTTCGTCCTCGGCATGGATCGTGCGCGCTTCGTCGAGCAGGTGGCCGGATAGTTTGGCGGTCGGCGTGCCCTCGCGTTCGAGTCGCGCGACAAGGGCCGCGATCCGGTCGACGGTCTGCTGGAGATTGACGGCAGTCGGCCGTGCAGTGCGTAGTCGTGGCAGGCCTTCGCGCAGGGCGGCGTAGCCATCGCCGCCAGTGCGGGCGATGAGCACCGCACCGTAACCGGCGGTGACACCGATCGCCGGCGCGCCGCGCACGACGAGGCGGCGAATCGCGTCGATGACCTCGTCGAGCGTATCGATGCGACGCGGCTCGACGCGGGTCGGCAACAACGTTTGGTCGAGTAGTAGCAGCGTTCCCGCGGCATTCCCCTCCCAGTCGATCGTCGAGATCCTGGGCGGTGTCTCAGGCACCGTAGTGCTTACGCGCGGCTTCATCCTTGCTGCGGACCTTGGCTGCTTGCTGCTCGACGAAGCCGTGCAGCTTCTTGCGCAGCCCTTCGTCGCTGAGCGCCAGTATGCGGACTGCGAACAGCGCCGCATTCTTGGCGCCGTGGGAGCCGATGCCCATGCAGGCGACCGGGACCCCGCCAGGCATCTGCACCGTTGCGTAGAGCGCGTCGACTCCGCCCAGCGCCGAGCCTTCCATGGGAATGCCGATGACTGGCAAGTTGCTGTGCCCGGCCAGGACGCCGGCGAGCGCGGCCGCCATGCCGGCGGCGGCGACGATGACCTGTACGCCGTCGGCCTCTGCGGCGTCGGCGAAGGCCGCCGTCTCTCTCGGTGTGCGGTGCGCGGACAGCACGCGAACGCCGAACGAAACGTCGAAGTCACCAAGCAGGGCAAAGGCGCCTTCGAGCTGCGGGAGATCCGAGTCCGAACCCATCACGAACACGACCGATGGCATGACTGCTCTCCCTTTCTCAGTAGGCCTTCTGGCCCGTCAGCGTTTCGTGGATCTTCCCGTATTGACTTGCCGCCGCGCCGAGCACCTCGTCGGGCAGTTGCGGCGGTGGTGGTGACTTGTCCCAATCCAACCCGTCCAGGTAGTCGCGTACGACTTGCTTGTCAAAGGACTCGGGGTGTGCGCCCGGGTGCACCTCGTCGGCCGGCCAGAAGCGCGAGCTGTCTGGCGTCAGGCACTCGTCGATCAGCAATAGCCGACCGTCGCGGATGCCGAACTCGAACTTCGTGTCGGCGATGACGAAGCCCTTCTTCACCGCGTAGTCGTGACCGCGGCGATACAGTGCCAGGGCCGTGTCGCGCCCGCGCGCGGCCAGCTCGACGCCGACCGCGGACTCGACTTCCGCGTACGTCATCGGCATGTCGTGTCCCGAATCGGCCTTGGTCGTCGGCGTGAGAATCGGCGGGTCGATGCGCGAGGCATGCTCGAAGCCCGCGGGCAGCTCGATGCCGCAGACCGCACCGGTGCGTTGGTAGTCCTTGAAGCCGCTGCCAGTCAGGTAGCCGCGCACGACCCATTCGACCGGGAGGACTTCGGCAGCTCGGCATCGCATGGTGCGGCCGGCTAGGACGTCGCGGTGTTCGACCGGCACGTCGGACCAGGTCTCGACCTCGGTCGAGAGCATGTGGTTGTCGACGATGTCACGGGTCAGCGAGAACCAGAAGCGCGACAAGCTGGTCAGCACGATGCCCTTGCCGGGGACGCCCTCGTTCATGACGACGTCGAAAGCGGAGATGCGATCGGTAGTGACGAGCAGCAAATCGCCGTTGAGTTCGTAGATCTCGCGCACCTTGCCACGGGCCAGGTGCTTGGCGAACGGCAACTCGATGTCGAGAACAGGCTGCGGGAGCACGGTCATGCGTCGTAGGGTAAGCACTGACGCGGTGATCTTTCGACCCCCAGCCTGCAAGAGTGGCCTGCAACGGGCCCTGCTCCTTGCCTTCCTCAGCGAGGGCGAGACGGTTCTCGCCTTACCGTCAGACGAGCCCCTCGCGGAGGATCCCGGCATCGTGCTCAACATTGTCAAGACCCTCGGTGCCGCCGTAAGTCAGGAACAGGGAACGGTGCGCGTTCAGGGTTCGGGCTGGCCGCGGACGCCGTGCGAGCGTCTGTTTCTTGGCATGAACGGGACCGCATTGCGCTGCCTCACGGCCTTCGTAGGCTGCCTCGGCGGCAGTGTGTATTTTCGCGGCGCGCGAGCGCTGCGGCGACGAAGCATCGAGCCCTTGCCGGAACTGCTCATGGCGCGCGGGGCTGCCTTCACCTTCGCCAAGGAGCCCGGGAGTGTGCCGTTCCACTTGCAAGCGCCAACCCCGGTCGCGCCGCTCGACTTCGAGGTCGATGCTTCCCGGTCGAGCCAGCCTGCAACCGGGCTACTGATGGCGCTCGCGGGAAGCAAATATGGCGGTCGGGTGGTGGTGCGCGGACCGCTCGGATACTTACCGATGACCTGTGCCTGGTTGGCCAAGTTCGGTTGCGAGGTCGAGTGCGACTCCTCAGCCGGGGCGACGACCTACTCGGTTCCGGCTGCCGAGCTTCGCGCCGGAGGGGCCGTGTCCATCCCGGGCGATCCATCCGCGCTCGCCTGGGCGCTGGCGGCGGCTGCCGCTCGGCGCGACGAGGGCGAGATTCCGACCGACGACAGCCTCGGCCACCCCGACCACGCAATGCTCGATCACCTGCGCGCCCTGGGCTTGCGGGTGAGGACCAGCGACTCAGGTGTTGCCGTCTCTGGCGAACCAAACGGGGGTGACTACGCCCCACTGCCGCTCGACGATCACCCTGACAGCTTCCCGCCCTTGGTCAGCCTGCTGACGACCATCCCCGGCCGCCACCGGCTTGGCTCGACCAAACTGCGCGGCAAGGAGAGTGACCGCATCGCTGTGCTCGGCCGTGGTCTGGCTCGATTCGGCTTCGACGTCACCGAGGAAGCCGATGTGCTCGCCTTCACGGGCGTGCACCCGGGCTCGCTCTCAGTGGAGCCCGGCATGCGGCTTGACCCCAAGGGCGACCATCGCATGGCCATGGCCCTCGCCCTGATCGCCAAGCTGCACAACCTCGAGGTTCGCGTCCGCGACACGTCCTGCGTCGCCAAGAGCTGGCCCGGCTTCTGGGGCTGGCTCGCGCAACTCGATCCACAGGCGGGCTGACCCCGAGCGGATCCGCGGGGTCACATGCGGAGGAA
>NYZE01000107.1 GCA_002685965.1 Planctomycetota bacterium
GACGTTCGGGTCCTCCTCCCGCTTGGGCGCCACGGCCTCCGGCGGCGGCGGCGGCGGGGCGTAGGGCTCGGCGTTGGCCTTTTCCTTCTTGCGGGCACGTTTCCCTTTGGGGGCTTCGCGCTCGATCTTGTCGTCGGAGCCGGTGTCGCCGAGGAGCGAGCCGTAGGTCGGCACCTGGCTCGGGTCCAGGTCGACGACTTCCAGGGGTGGCATCTCGGGCTCACGCGCCGGGCGGGCCGAACGTCCGTCGCTGCGCGACTTCTTGCGGCGGCGTTTCTTGTTGGGCGACTCGGCGTGGTCGCGATCGCGGCCTGACCGGCCCCTGCTCCTGCCCTTGCCGTCGCCCGTGTCAGACCTCGCGACATCGGTCGTCGCGTCATCCTTAGCTGTCTTTTCTGCCGTGGCAACGTCAGGCGCCGCGCTGTCTGAACCCTCGTTGCCGCGCTCGTACCAGTCGTCGTAGGTGTCCCAACCCTCGTCGCTGGCGACGCAGCGTAGGCGCAGCAGGGCGAGTGCGTCGGCGAAGTACTCCTGCCTGAGAAACACGGCGGGACGGAAGCTACGCTTCGGCGCGTCCTTGGCGAAGCGGCGTTGGACCACGCAGATGCGCTTGAGGCGCCCGGACTCGGCGCGCGGGAAGCTCAGGCGGCGCAGCACCGGGCCGATCACGCTCTCGACCAAGCGCGCCAGGTCGGCTTCCTTGCCGTGCTCCTCGGGCGAAGCGATGCGAGCGTGCTCGACGATGCGGTAGAACAACGCGCCGAACACGAGGGGGACGGGCAGCGGTTTGCCACTGCACCGTACCGCGCTGTCGGTGGCTTCGAGCAGGCGCCAGAACTGTGTGCGCTCGGCACGGTCGGCGCTGGCCAGGTAGTCCGAAACTTCCGGCAAAAGCACGGCGAGCGCGCCACAGTCACGCAGCAGTTGGAACGCCTTGAGGGCGGTGCCGCTTCTCATGAGGCGCTGCAACTCCTCGAGAATGCGCGGCGGCGCTGCGCGGTCCAGGTCTGCGGCCGCGTCGCACATGGCTTGCCAGGTGGCGTCTTCGATCTGCAGCGACAGCCGCGCGGCGAACTTGATCGCGCGCACGATGCGAACCGGGTCCTCTTTCATGCGCGTCAGCGGATCGCCGATGGTGCGCACGATGCGCCGCTCGATGTCTTCGATACCGCTGACGTAGTCGTGGATGCAGTCGGCTTCGGGATCGAGGAACAGCGCGTTGATCGTGAAGTCGCGACGGTGTGCGTCCTCGTTGGCCGTGCCGAACGCGTTGTCGCTCGTGATCAGAAGGTCATCTTCGTCTCCACCGTCTTGATCGGGTCGCCGGCGAAACGTCGACACTTCGAGGATCTTGTCGTCGAAGTGCAGGTGCGCGAGCTTGAAGCGCCGACCGATGATGCGGCAGTTGCGGAACAGCGACTTGACCTGGCGCGGTCGCGCCGACGTCGCGAGGTCGAAGTCCTTTGGTCGTCGGTGCAGCAGCAGGTCACGCACGCAGCCACCGACCAGGAACGTCTCGTGTCCTTTGCGGCGCAGTCGTGACACGACCTTGACCGCGTCGTCATCGAGGGCAGACGGACGGATCTCGGTCCGTCGAAAGATCTTGGGCTGCACAGCCTCCTCGGGGGAGGCGTCGGCGTCCTGGGTCATGCTAGGTGTCTGGATCGTCAAGTCGCGGAAGCGAGCGGCGAATGCCGCTGCAGCGTGGTTGCTATGCCAAGAGCCAAGTGGTTCGGCTGCGTCCGGCGACGACTCCAGCGGGAAGGCAGCTTTTAGGCGAAGACGGAGGGCAGGGCAAGGCTCGTGCCCTCCAGACACTCGCCCTGCGTCGTCAGACGTCGCAGACAGGGTAGCCGTAGGGCACGAGCGTGCTCGGTTTGCGACCTGCCGTTCCTAGTGGAACAGCCGCTCTCCCACGTCCAGGGCCCTGTTCGCCGTGCTACCGCCGCCGCCGACGATGAGGATCTGGCCGCCGGGCGTCAGTAGCGATGCTGCCAGGGCGCGGCTCGTGGCCATGGCTGGGGCCGCCGAGAAGGTGCGCGAAGCCGTGTTGTAGTAGGCGCAGTTGGCAGTCGATGTCGCCGTGGTCAGCGAGCCGGTAAGGCCGCCCTGCACCACGGCGCGACCGTCGGCCGCGATCGTGACGTTATGCCCGGCCACGGCGGTCGGCAGGTTACCCGTGGCGGTCCAGCTGCCGGAGCTGAAGGTCTCCGCTTTGCCAATCGCGACGATGTTCGTGAACGACTGAAGGGCGGCGCCACCGGTTGCGAGCACCTGGCCGTTGGGCAGCAACGTCAGTGCGTGTGCCAGCCGTGCGCTGCGGTGCGACCCGCCCGAGCTGCGGCCGGTGCCGGTTGCGTTGATGATGTCGCATTCACCGAGGGTGACCGGGATCTTGATGAAGATCAGGTTGGTGTAGCCGAGACCTGCTGACACCAACACGCGGTTGTCCGGCAAGCGGATGGCCGCATGCAGCATACGGTGGCGTCTCAGGGTCGGTCCGGCCGACCATGTGTGCGTCGTCGGGTTGTAGATCTCGGTGGATTTCTTCATGCCGTTGAGCATGACGGTCGTGTCGGCCGTGGTCGATGTGCCACCGGTGACCAGCACGTTGCCGTTGGCCAGGAGCGTTGCGGTGTGGCCGAAGCGCGGCGACGCCATGCTGCCGGTCGGGACGATCGTGTTGGATGCGGCGAGGTAACGTTCGCAGGTCCTCAGCACGTTGCCGGAGTTGTCGACGCCGCCGATCATCAGAACATCACCGTTGGTCAGCCTGGCAGCCTGGTGGCCGACCCGTGCCGTTGTGAGGTTCGGTCCCGGGGTGAAGCGCTGCCGGTCCCGGTCGTAGATCTCGGTCGAGTTGACGGCCTTGAAGGTGAACGTGGCGAGGTCAGCGTCACCGCCTGCGGCGATCAGGTGGTTGCCGTTCTTTAACTGCGACAGAGTGGAGAAGCCGCGCGGCACGCTGAGCACCTTGCCGCGTGCGAGCCACTTGTTCGGGTTGCCGAGGACCTGGCGCACCGGGTTGGAGACGTCGCTGACCAGATACTTCGTGCCCGGGAACGAGAACGCGTGGAAGTAGAGCGTCAGCCCAGCGAAGCCCGGGACGTTAGGGATCGGGTAGGCGACCTTGGTCGGTTGCGTCGTCAGCACGCCGACGACGATCAAGGACGTCAGGTCGAGCCCGACCTCGAGGCTGCGAGGATCAGTCGGGTCGAGGAGCTTGAGTGGCGTGGGGCCTGCGGTCGCGGAGGGCAATAAGAAGAATGCAGCATTCGCCTTTCCGGCCACCTCGATCGTCAGCGATTGGCCGATGGTGCCGCCGTTGCGCGCGAGGGTGAGTTGGGCCGAGGCAGAGAGAGACAGAAAGACGCTGGCGAGGGCGAATAGGCACGTGCGTTGCATGGGGAGCTCCGAAGACGACAGCTAGTGTCGGCATCATCTCTTTGATTAGCAAGCGGGGGGGTGATGGCCCCTGTCCGCCACTTCCTGAGCATGTACGATGAAGTGTCTTTGTCGTCCTAGGAGGTCCCGTATGCGCCGTTCTCTGGCGTGCCTACTCGTCGTTGCCGCCGCTACTTCCGTGATGCTGCCTGCTCAGAAGGGGGCCAACCCCGGCTTTTCGCGGAAACCCCAGCCGAGTTGGATCATCCTCAACTCATTCAATTCCGTTCCCGGTACGGACATCCAGCAGATCTTTCATTGCAAGCTGCCTACCGACAAGGACGGCCGTTGGACCACCTGCGTGACCGTGGCCAAGTTGCCGAAGTTCTTCGGCGGTGACGACCAGTCGACCGGGATCGTGATGGGCATCTATGCGCCCTACGAGGGCTTCTTCGACGTCGGCCTGGTGCCAGTGGCGAAGCTGCTCAACTCGACGGGACGCGATGCCAACCTGACGCTGGATCCGAGCGGCCTGTGGGCGATTTTCGACCGCGACGATGGCGTGTATGTGGCCAAGCGAAGCGGCACAACGGCGTCGTTCGCTGCCCCGACCAAGGTCCAGGGCTTTGGCGCGCTGCGTGACGTGATGCCGGCGCTCGGCCCCGTCGGCGGCAAGATGAAGGTCTTCTACACCGACCGCACCGCGATCCAGATGCAGGACATCGACCTCGCTGGCGCCAAGCTCGTCGGCAGCCCGGCGGTGGTGTCGCGGCCGCTGCAGGCCAACGCCAAGCCGCTGCGGCCGACACCGTTGATCGGTGGCGACGGCGACGTCGAAGGACTCTTCCTCGCCGAAGAGGTGAAGCCGCACACCAAGACCAATACGGGCGATGCGGACCCGGTGTTCGCCTTTGACCTCGATCCGGCGACACCGCCGATCATGCACGTCAACCGCACCGACTGGCAGCCCGGCGGCTCTCCGGCCGGTGGCTTCCTGTCGTTCGGCCACGACATCAGTCCTCGCTTCCACCTGATGCACTCGGAGATCGCGCTGCTGCTGGGCGACAACGAGCTGATCGGTGGCACGGCGGACATCAAGATGTGGGGTACCAACCACTCGCATCCGAAGCCGCTCGTGTCTGCGGTCTTCTTCTCGCTCGGTACGATCCCCAAGGTGCCGATCCCGAACATCAATGGTTGGCTCGGCTTGCTGCCGCCGATTCTGGGGGACTTCGGCACCGCGGTGCACAAGGACAAGGAGGGCTCGGGACTGATTCGGATCCCGATCCCGAACGCGGCCTTCCTGCGCGGCCTGATTCTGGACCTGCAGGCGATTGTGGTGGATCCCGTGAAGGGACAGATCACTTTCACCAACACCGCCCCGTTGCAGTTCCGCTAGGCATGCGCACTCTCGCTCTCATCAGCTTGATCGCTGCGCCGCTGGCCAGCCAGGGATCTGGCGACTACCTCAACTTCGAGAGCCCGCAGCTCAAGCCGATCGCGGTCGCCCGGGTATCCGGTCACGACTACGTGTTGTGCTGCAACACCCCGGCTGGCCTGCTCGAGATCTACGACACGATCGGTAACAGGCTTGCCAGCAGGGTGCGCGTCGGCCAGGAGCCCATCTCGGTGGTCTGGAACGGGGCCCTGTCGCGTGCCTTCGTCTGCAACTTCATCGGTGACTCGATCAGCGTCGTACACCTGTCGGCGTCATCGGCGACGGCGCCGCTGGCGGTGCGCTTCGAACACACGACCTGGGTTGGCGACGAGCCGATGATGCTTGCGTTCGCCCCCGACAACCTGACTTTCTTCGTCACGCACAACCAGCAGAGCGCGATGGGGTGGCGGTTCACGCAGGACTTCAAGCCGGTCGCGGCGGGGGTCGGTCGCATCCTGTTGACCGACTCCGTCAGTAACCCGCGGCAGGCATTGAAGGAGCCGCGCGCGATCCTGTGGGCGAATGGGGCGCTGCTCGCGCTCGGTTTCCGCGGTGGCCACTCGTTCTTCGTCGACTCCGACCTGTGGTCGTTCGACGTGAAGACGCAGCGATGGGCGACGCTCGGCACGCTCGGAAGTGTCAAGACCAACATGGCAGCTGCGAGCAACGGCGACCTCTGGGTAGTGGGTGGGGATGCACAGAACTCCCTGGTCGGTGTCCATTCCGTTGCGGCCGCCAAGACCGGGTTTCTGACGAGCATTCTGCACAAGGTCACGAACCCCGCCCTGAGCACCGCCAAGGTCGTGACACGCGACCTGAACGGCGATGGTGCCGGCAACGCGGTGGCGAAGGCCAAGTCGTTGGCGCACCCGATGGATGTTGCGCTCTTCGAGCAGAATGGCACAGTCGAGAAGGTCTTTGTCGCGGCGTTTCACTCGGACCGGATAGGAACGATCGTTGCCAAGGATCCTGACCCGAACAAATGGACCGTGCGTGTGAGCGACGTGCCCGTGGCCAAGAACTCGCCCAACAAGATGGCCGGTCCACGCGGGCTGGCGATCAAGTACGCGATCAAGAACCTGGCCGGTGACCCTGGCGATCGCCTCTATGTGTTGAACCGCCTCGACAATGCGCTCGGCGTGTTCGACCCGGCCACCGAGAAGGTGGTGAGCGTCGTCGCACTCTCGTACGACCCGACGCCCGTGCACGTGCGTGCCGGACGCCCGTTTCACTATGATGCACGCATGTCGGGCTCGGGCTTCGTGGCCTGTGCGAGCTGCCACATCGACGGTCGCACCGACGGGCTTGCGTGGGACCTGAGCAACCGACCCAGCGACCCGAGGACGCCACTCGATCCACGCTCCCTCGATGGCGCTACCGACAGTCGCTTACGCGGCGCGACGCAGTTCCCTAACCCGAAGGGACGGATGGTGACGCAGTCCATGCAGGGACTGGTCAACTGGGAGGTCCGTGACGAGATCGGCTTCCTTTTCACGAACGCGCCCTACCACTGGCGCGGTGATACGGACTTTGCGGGGTTCAACGGCGCCTTCGTCACCTTGCAAGGCATGACGGACATCTCGGGCCCCAAGGAGCCGGCGCGAGGCCTCTCGCGAGCGGACTTGAAGCGCTTCGAGGTCTTCGTCAACTCCATCGCGTATCCGCCGAATCCGGAGCAGCGCTTCGATCGCGTCTACACGGGGGACTTCGGTGATCCCGACAAGCCCGATGGCTCGGGAGGGCTCGGGGGCATGAAGCTGTTTCACACCGAGCGCATCGTCGCAGGCAACAACCAGCCGACCGCAGTCACGGCCGGTCGTTCTTGCGTGCAGTGTCATTTCCTGCCGGAGGGCAGCAACAACCGCATCACGCGCATTGGCGTGTCAACTCCACAACCCATCGAGACGGCGGCGTTGCGCGGGCTGGCGCAGAAGGAAGGCGTGGTCGAACGGAACTCCACGCAGGTGTCGACCATCACGACGACCGAGTTCGGCGCCGAACACCAGGGCAACCTGCGGTCGATCAACGACTTCAACATCTTCGTCTTCGGGCACGACTTCCAGAACGCCAAGCGCCCTCGCCTCGACGCGATGACCCAGTTCGTGCGCGAGTTCGACACCGGTGTCGCTCCCCTGGTCGGCTTTCCTTGCACGATCGACAAGAACAACGTGAAGTCGCCGGACACGACGCGAGCGCTCGACATCCTCGAGGCGCAGGCCTCACGCGCCAACATCGGACTTTCGGTGCACGGCTTCGCTGCCACGCCAGCGGGCTGGTGGTTCCAACCGGATGCTCGCAGCGGCTCGTATCGTGATGCGGCCACGGGTCGGGAGTTGAGTCGCTCTGCGCTGCTCGCGACCTTGCAGGCCGGCGTCGACCGTTTGGTGTTCCAGGCCACTCCGCTCGGCGACGAGCGTCGGATCGCAGTCGCCGTCGCAAAGCCGCGCCCGCTCACGGGGCTGGCACCGAGCCGGATCACACTCGAGCCGGCGGTGCCGTCCAGCGCTTGGGCTCGTGTGCCGGAGCTGACCAAGAACTGGAAGCCCGGCAAGCTCAGTGACCCGCTGGCGTTCGCGTGGACAGGTGTGTGGTCAGGCACCACGGTACCGGTTGCCGAGCCCCCTTCACTGCGCATGGTCCGACTGCTCCAGTACGGGTTGATCCAGGACGGTCCGGCGCTGGGCCTGACCAAGCTGCGGCACGAAGCGCCGCGGCGTTTTCGTGTTTCGGGCCGCGACATCCGGCGCGGCGCCAAGCTCGTGCTGTACGTGCCCGACGATCCGACGGGGCCGCCACCTTATGCCTCGCTCGACAAGACCATTCCGCTCGTGCTGCCGTTACATCCGACGCACGCCACTGGAACGAATGGGGACGCGGTCTGGGAGACCGCTGAAGAGATGGAACCGGCCCTCTTGTACGCGCTCTGCCTCGGCGGCTTCCAGGCGCCGGGCGTCGGCGCCGCGTTTGCGAACTCGCTCGCCGAGCCACCCAAGAAGGGCGCTTTCGATCCGGGGCGGTGGAACAAGCACCTCGTGCTCGTGATCAACGAGGATGCGACGTACGGCAGCGGCGGCTGGCAGCCGCTCCGCATCCAGTAGCCGCGCCAGACGGCGCACTGCCACTGCGCGGGCAGTTTCCTCCAGTTCGTTGCCAATCCCGCCACACCGTGTGCTGGCGGGCTTCGGCTACTTTTTTGCGTGGGTGATCGTGGAGAGCAACCCGGCGAACCCGACCGGCCTGATGAGTTCGCGGGCGATCGAAGTGCCGGTCGCGCTCCGCTGACTACTGCCCCTGTAGCTGCACACAATCCGTCACCTCGAAGTCGAACGTGAACGGATTGAGGATGAGCGCCTGCATCCAGAACGAACGCATCTTCGGTGGTAGTGCGGCGATGGGCAGGGTGCCAACCTTGGCGTCACCGGCCGGGTCGATCTGCGCGAGGGCGAGAAACGCGGGCCAAGGTGGGGTCAGATCGAGGTAGAACGAGCACGGTTTGGTCACGCGTGCGCAACCCGTGTTCCATGGAAGCGACACCGGCTTGGCCAGC
>NYZE01000108.1 GCA_002685965.1 Planctomycetota bacterium
CACCGACACCAAGCCGGCGCGCGCCATCGCCTGGTCGGCGGCCAGCCACTCGCGGCAGTTGTCGGCGAAAAGGGCCACCCGATCGCCCGGATTGAGCCCGGCAGCGAGCAGGCCGACCGCGATTGCGTCGACCTGACCGTCGAGCTCCCGGTAGGTGCAGGGGGCGACCTCGGCGGAGCTGCGCCGCCGCAATGCTGTCATGTCCGGCCAACGCCGCGCGGCTCCGGCCAAGAGATCACCCACGAGTTCCTCCCCTCGTTTCGGACCCCTCGACGCCAGTCGCAGCATCGGCCGCGACCGCAGCCCTCGCGGCGTTGCCGCGGTTCGTGTCCGGGCTGGTGATGCCATGATCGCGGGATTGTAGCGGGACCGTCCAGGCTTGACTCGCCTCAGACTCGACCTAACGTAACCGCGCCTAATGCGGGTGTAGCTCAGTGGCTAGAGCATCACGTTGCCAACGTGAGGGTCGACGGTTCGAATCCGTTCACCCGCTCCATTTGATCACTCAGGCCGGTCGCACACAGGAGGCGGAAGTCCCTCGGCTGACGGCGGGTCCGGCCTAGCCTTGCCCGCCGCGCGGATCTCCTCCTTCGTCGAGGATCCCAGGTCTTCGTCCCGGGGCAGGGCTACCAGGGGCACACGACCCTGAACTCCGCCAACAACTTCATGGATCCGACGTGGAATCCGGAGACGGTTGGCGACTGATTGTTCCGGGAGTTCAGGCCGGCGTCGCCGAACGTCCGCTACTTCATCACGACCGGACGCGCATTGCTCACGAACGACACCTTCAGGTTGACCAGGTCGTAGACCATGAACGCGTGGTCGAAGCGCAAGCCGCGCAGCCACAAGTGGCCCTTCGGTAGATCGAAGGCTGCCTGTCCCTTGGCCTGGTCGTCGAGCAGGCCGATCGAGCCGAGGATCACCGTGTTGGAATTGGTCAGTGTGTAGAGCGTGTAGAAGTCGTAGACGAGCGGCAGCACCAGGCCCTTGCCGACCGTGATCCCCTTGCTGGGATCGCAGCCTGAGAATGAGCCGAGCACGTGGTAGAGGCGCTTCTTCTGGCTCGCAGGTGCTGTCAAGTAGAGCTGTTGCTGGCCACCGGTCACAACGTCGACCGTGTGGACGTCCATGACGACGGAGAGCATGCCGCCCGATACCGCCTGGCAGAAGCCGGACCCATTGCCCTGCGGCGAGGCACCCGGTGCGCCGACGATCAAGTCGTCCGCGAGTGTTGAGTCGATGTTGCCGGCGATCGCGGCGTTGAAGCCAAACAGGTCACCGGCCTTGCCCGTGATCGTGAACAGGACCTTGCTGTCCTTGCCCGAGAAGGCCCGCAGCAAACCGGCGTTGGCGCCGCCGGCGCTGTTGAGGTGCGCGCCGACAATCAGATCCACGCTTCCGTCGCCGTTGAGGTCGTTGCCGCCGCGGACCGGGTCGCCGAAGAAGTCACCGTTGCTGTCACCGCGCAATGTCTGCAGCGTGGTTCCGTCGCGGCCCGAGAACACTCGCGCGTAGCCCGGGTCTCGTCTCGTGGGATCGAAGTACTCTGGCGCGCCAACGGCGAAGTCCGGCCAGCCGTCCTTGTTGAAGTCGCCGCAGCCTGTCACCGAGTGTCCGAAGAAGTCACTCGTGGAGTCACCGTTCTTCTGGAACAACTGCTGGCCGGTCTTGCCCGAGAAGACGACTGCCTCGCCAGACTCGAAGAACTGTGTCCGGCCGACCATGTGATCGCGGTCCGGCGCACCAACGATCACGTCGGCGTGTCCGTCCTTGTTGACGTCTCCGATGCCGGCGACCGAGAAGCCGAAGAAGTCGCGGGTGGTCTTGCCGGTGAACGTGTGAAGGATTGTACCGTCCTTGCCCGAGAAGACCTGCGCGTTGCCGGCCAAGTTGCCGCCGGTGTCTTCACCGTGTGCGCCGATGATCAAGTCAGGTACGCCGTCCATGTCAACGTCGCCGGCCGCCGCGACCGACACGCCGAAGCCGTCACCCACCTTTTTTCCCATGAACATGCGCAGCAGCGCGCCGTCCTTGCCCGAGTGGAGGCGGGCGTAGCCACCGCCGGACAAACCTGACAGCTGTGGCGCACCGATGACGATGTCGGGCACGGTGTCGTTGTTGACGTCGCCGACGGATGCGATCGACCAACCGAAACCGTCGCCCTTGCTTGTCCCGCTGAGTTGAAGTAGTTGGCGTCCGTCTCGGCCGGAGAAGGCGCGCACTAGCCCCGTGCCATCCGCATGTCCGGGCGCGCCGCTAAGGACGTCGCAGTAGCGGTCACCGTTGAGATCGCCCGCAGAAGCAACAGCAGCACCGAGCCGATGATGGACGGCTTCGCCTTCAAATCGAAACAGGCGGCTTTGTCCGGCGGCGCTGGCACCGACCACGAGCGCGGAACTTGTCAGGAGCAAGAGGGAGTTCATGCGCGAGCGTGGGGAGCGATGAGCAATTTCACCAATTAGGGAAGTATAACACGATCCCAGGGGCTGCCTAACCCCCGTTGGTACAGTGGCTTCGGCGCACCGCAGGGGGTAGGCCCCGTTGCTGGAAGGCGCTCGCCGTGAAGGCCCCGAGAACGACGACTGCGGGGTAAAGCTGCGTCATCAAGCGGCCGGCCGAGGTGTGCAAGTGCCAAGCAAGGTCGTGCGGCGTTGTCAGATACACAAGAAAGAAACCCGCGAACACGACGAAGAGCGCAATGGCAACCAGGCCAGCAGGTTGATGACGCCGCTCGCCTCCAAAGACGAGGAAGCGCAAACCGACGATGGCAAGGCAGATTGCGGGCAACGCGAGCACGGCGAACACGCTCTTGAACTCTTTCGGTTGCCAGGCCAGTCGAGCGAACTCGGTGGCGATGGTCGCGGCGCGCTCAAGTGAGGCGAGACCGGCGTCGAAGCCGTGCACGAGGTCGTTCGGCGGTGCGAGTTGCTTGAACGCAACCAGCAGCAACAAGCCTGGGGCAAGACCGTCGGCGAACGCGGTCAGTGTGCGTAGTCGTTGTGCTGGAGTCCGCTGTCGTTCCCGCAAGAGGGATAGAAGCAGGAGTGCGGACGCGACCAGCACGATCAGGCTGGCTTCGTTCTTGGTCAACAGCGCCCAGCCGGCCAACACGCCGAGCACCGCCGACGTGCGAGCTGTCCGTGCCCCTCGATGCTCGAGCAAGAGGACGACCCCGGCGCCGACCAGACAACCGAGTGCAAGGTCGCATTCCTGCGCAGCGACGCGATCAAAAAGGCGCGGCGAGGCGAGGAGTAGTGCTGCACCCGCGATGCTGACAAGGCCTCCGAGCGGTCGTGCGGCACGGACGAACAGTCCGGACATGCCGAACAGGAAGCATAGCTGGACCCAGATCGCGACGAGCGGTGTCACGCCGCCAGCCAATCGCCATCCGCCTGCGACCGCGAACGGAATCAGCGGCGGATAGTCGGGGTGTAGCTCGCGCGCACCTTCGATGTCGGCGAAGGCGCGCGCGAACGCTTCCTCAGTGATGATGAAGCGTGCCCGAGTGTGATACATGGCCTGTGCGTCCCAATCCCCTTCCGGCATCTGGCCACACGTCAGCGCGATTGCGACCAGCGCCACGATCACGAGGGTGAGCATTGGCCACCGAGGCCCGGGCGGCTTCGGGTTCTGGTCCTCGCCGAGCGGTGCGATCAGCAGAAACCACGCCGCGCAAGATGTGGCGAACAACGCCGCGGTCCACGGCACTGGATCAGGCGTGAGATCGGCAATCGCCGAGCCGACGGCCAGCAGGCAGGGTAGGGCCAGCAGCATGAGCCAGCCGGCGCGCCCGCGCCTGCGCAGCAGGAGGACCGCTGGCAGGGTCATCGCGGCGAGCGCGAGCAGAGTTCGCCAAAGCGACGCCGGTGGCGCCAAGGTCCGGTTGCGCGCGGTCAGCTCGGCCTTTGACGCGAGCGCGATGCCCGGCGTCGGGCCGAAGCGGACATCCTCGTAGCCGCGCGCCGACAGGCGTGTGCGGATGTCCGGCTGCGCCAAGCTGTGTGCGTAGACGACCAGCGAGACGGCGGCGGGTCGACGCAGGATCCACGTTGGAGCGACGGCCTGCTGCGCGCGGTAGAGGGCCCGTTGCGGTTCGATGTTGGCGGCGGCGAGCTGAACATCGACGAGTTCGAGGCCGAGGGTGTCGTGGCCTTCGAGGTGATCCACGAGCCACGCGAACTTCGGAACCTCGAGCGGCGCCGGCCACGCGTGCCCCAGGCCCTCTTTGAGTCGCAGCGCCGTGTGGCCGGCGCAGAGCAGCAACAGTGCGGCAAGGATCGCGCCGACAACGCGCTGCTGAATGTTCACCGACGACTCCTTCACCGGCGCGGACGGGGTGCTACCACGATGCGTCGGAGCCTACACCAAGCGCCGCGTGCGCCGTACCCCGCGATGGCAGTGCGACTCGGTGCGGGACCGTTTGTTGCGGAATCCCTTACTGCGCGAACAGCACGTCCACCGGCGTCGAGGCGAACAGCCAACTGGTCAGATCCTGCACGAGCGAGAAGTGCATCGTGGTGCCCTTCAGGTCCGGCGGTGGTTTGTCAGCCGGTTCCGCCGGTGGGGGGGCGCCGGCTCATCGCAACGTCTTGCTACGTTTCCGGGAACGCATCGAGTGTCTCGTGCAGATATGGCCCCGCCGCGGCGACTTGCTCACGAGCTTCGTCGACGTAGCCGTCAACTGCGGCGGACCATGCGCGGTTCAGTCGGCGTTCGGCGCTCGCGAACGGTCCCATGATGTGCGCGAATCCGACGCCGCCGAAAGCCGAGCGGAGCACCTCGCGGTGGTCGATGAAGGGCTGGCCGTAGCGGACGAACAACGGATCGAGCTGCGTGTGAATCTGCTCGCATTCCATGCTGTCCGCTTGCGCGGCCAGAGCCTCGACTGCTCTGGTCATCGCTTCGAGGTGCGAGCGTATCGCTGCCGCGGTCATGACTTCCGACTCGGCCGAGCCGTCGGTCGCAGCCCCCCGAGTGCTGCTCCGGCTGACGAACACGCCGATGCCCATGACGGCGATGCCCATGACGAACATCCAGGAGAGTGCCCAGCCTGCGAAGGCGAACTTGCCCGAGATCTTCACCTCAACGCTAGTGACGCCCGCCTTGGTCAAACCGTCCAGCGCCGGTTGGTCGATGAAGCGACCCGCTGGCAGCAGGTCGGCGTCCTCGTGCTCGAGGTCGGCTGCGAGTTCGAGTGACGGCAGCTTCAGTGGGGGAGTGCGTGCGACGATGGCTCCGTTGCTCAGCTGGATGGTCTCCTTCTCCGGCGGCGGGACCTTCCTCATGGCCTCGGCCAGACTCATCGTCTTGCCGTCCCTGTCGTGGACGGTGACCGTTGCGGCGCGGCCGCGAAGCTGCGCGAAGCGTTTGAGGGTCAGCGTGTCACCCGCCTTGAACTCGCGCTTCTTCTTGCCGATCTCGACCGGCTTCGCCAACACGCGCCCAGCGGCTTTGTCGAGCGACACTGTTTCCTTGTCGCGCGGCGGCACCTTCACCGTGACGGTGTCGAGCTTTGCGTCGCGCAGCTTGGCTACGGCCTCGGCGGTGAGCTCTGTACCGCGTGCGACGATGATCTTTCCGGGCACTTGCACGGTCTTGGTGAGTACGCGACCGAGTGCGCCGCCGGCGGACTCTTGTGAACCACGAACGACCTGCACGGTCTCGATGCCTGCGGCCAACATTGCCTGTATGTGCTGTGCAGTCAGGGCGGTGTTCGCCTTGACTGAGGAGCTGTCGTCGGCACGAAGGTGATCGAAGAGGAACTCACCGGTGAGCTTGCTCTGGTCGGTCAACGGCAGCGAGCGCGAGGCCTTCTCGGTGTTGGCCGCGCCGATGCCCGCCAAGGCAGTGCCAACGATTAGCAGGAGACTTCCCAGTGATTTCATGATTAGCCTCCGCTGCCGAGAACCTGAACCGCGGCGAAGATGACACCGAGCAGGCCTTCACCCACGAGGAGTCCCGCGGCGAACGGGACACCCCAGCTCTCTGTCCAGGCCGTGCCCTTGGTCTGCTTGCAGAACATCTGAATCAAGCAACCGAGGCCGTACGGCAAGAGGTATGCGAGCGGCAAATACATCGACAGGCCGACGAGAACGCCGAGGCCCGAGATGGTCGACATGCTGAGCACCGCGCCCATCAGTCCGCCCATGCCGAACAGGTGCACGGGTGCGTCGCCGCCGCGGATGCCGTTGATCGCACCTTCGAGCGCCGCGGCCTGGGCCGCGGGCGTGTCGGTGTTGCCAGCGAAGTACTCACCGAAGCGCGCGAAGTTGGCGTTGGCGAGCAGATACACGACCCCGATCGCCATGATTGGCCCGATCCAGACCACGCTCAGTTCGAGGAACTGCTGGCGAATCGGTAGGCCGCCGACCATGTGGCCGGTCTTGAGGTCCTGCATCATGTCGGCGCACAGCGTGATCGCCACGCAGACGGCAGCGCCGATCAGCACTGCAGGAACGACCTGGTTGTTGGCCAACAGCAGGCAGATCATGACGGTCAGGAGCGCCATGCCGCTGATCGGGCTCCAGTCGGTCATGCCTGTGCACTGCGCGATGACGATGCCCGCGAACCAGATCCACGCCGTCCCCACGCCGGCAATGACCGCTGCCTGGACGACGTTGCTGTCGGCAAGCGTCGCGCGCGCTGCGAAGAACAGCAGGATGAAGGCCGCGACCACCGCGGCGTAGAGGATGCCCAGCGGCAGTTCCTCGCGCGCTTTGCCGGATGCGCCCGCCTTGCGCATGCTCTTGAGCGCAGCTCCGATTGCCGGGAAGGCGAAGATCAGCCCCATCAACGCGCCGCCCATCAAGAGACCGATGCCGATGGGCCGGTTCATGTTGTTGCGCGCCCATCCGCCGGCCGCTTCGGCCGTGATGTCGGCCGGAATCCAACCCTGGGAGAAGGCGATCGGCGTGATGATGTGGTAGGCGAGGACGCCGCCGGCCAGCACGACGAGTCCGGGTGCGCCGGTAATGAACCCGGCACCGACCGCGAACGGCGCGATCGCCCACTTGAGCTCCATCGAAGCCGGCCAACCGAGGCCGCGCAGCCACTGGCCGACATCGACGATGTGGTCGCTGACTCCTGCGATGCCGAGGCTGCCATAGCCCCAGCCCTTGAGGCCGATCGACGGTGCCTCGGTGAAGAAGAAGATGAGCATCGAAAGTGCGATGCCGCCGACCAGCACGTAGGCCTTGCGCACTCCTTCGCCCGGTGACCGCAACACTGCGGCCACTGCGGTGCCGGTGGGGAAGCGCAGGCGGTCGAAGTCGATCATCTGCTTGCGCGTCGGGATGATGAAGGCGACGCCGAGGATCGCGCCGGCCATGCAGGCGACGATGAGCCACAGCACCGGCACTTCCGTGTGCAGGCCGACCAGGAACAGCACCGGCACCGTGAAGATGACGCCTGAGTTCGAGGTGTTCACCGACGACGCGATCGTCTGCGCGATGTTGTTCTCGATGATCGTGCCCTTCTTGAGCAGGCCACGCAGCACGCCCCAGCCGAGCACCGCAGCGATCGCGCTGCCGCCGAGGGTGAAGCCGATCTTCAGCCCCGAGTACGTGATGGCAGCGTTCATCACGAGGCCTATCAGGATGCCGAAGACGACCGCCGATACCGTGACCTCGCGATAGCGGGTCTGGAAGACATCGGCGATCCAGCTCTTGGGGCGGTCAGACAAGGCGACAGTCTCTGCGGGACGGGGGCACAGGATTGGGGGCCGGGCAGCGCGGAGCAAGGCGGTTTTGGGTTGTAGCAGTTCCCTGGACTCTGTCTGGCCGAGCACTTCCCATGAACGGACTGCCAACCGACCAGACCTGTCCGACTGCGGACACTCGTTTGCGAGCGACGCGGTCGCCGTGGTGTCCGAATCGACTGGCACCCGGGCGATCGCGTGCCGTTGAGCGTGTTGCGCAACGACAAGCCCGTCGCACTGAGCGTGAGGCGCGCTGGCAGGTGAACTCTAGGGTTGCGTAAGGCCTCGAGCCGATATTCCTCAGAGATGCGCGTTCCGCTCTATCTCGCCGTCGTCTGCCTGGTCGCCGCTGCGGCTTCGGCGCAGCGGCGGCCCAGCTTTGAGTTGTCGCTGCGAGTTGAGCGCTACTCGCGAAGAGGTGATGTGCCCCGGGCCTCTCGCCGGTTCGCTCAACGTGCCGACAACACACCCGCCAATAACCCGATCACGGACCACGGCGCGACGCTTGGGCGGGTGCTTTTCTACGACAAACGACTGTCCAAGAATCGGCGTATCTCGTGTGCGTCGTGCCACATGCAGAAGTACGCCTTTGCCGACCCGCGACGGGTGAGTAGGGGCTTCCGCGGTCAGCAGGGTAAGCGCAACGCACCGAGCCTCGTCAACGCGCGCTACTACGCGCGCGGTCGTTTCTTCTGGGATGAACGCGCCGCCACGCTCGAAGAGCAGGTGCTGATGCCGATCCAGGACAAGCTCGAGATGGGGCTTGATCTCGACACGCTCGTTGCGCGGCTTCGTAGCGACGCAGGCTATCGCCACCTCATGAAGCAGGCCTTCGGCGATGGCGACGTGACGGTGCCGCGCATTGCCAATGCGTTGGCGCAGTTCGTGAGGTCGCTCGTTTCGTTCGGCTCGAGGTTCGACGCGGGGTTGCGCGAGGTGAGCGCGATCGAGGATCCCTTCCCCAACTTCTCTGCCATCGAGAACCGCGGCAAGGCTCTGTTCTTTGGGCAGGGTTCACCGGGTGTCAGAGGCGAACGCGGCTCGTGTGCCGGCTGTCACATGAGCGGCGGGCGGGGCGGTCGTCGTGGTTTCGGGCAGCGAGGGAGCAGCGCCAACGCTCTCTTCTTTGGTCGTTCGCCGACCGACAATCGACTCGAGACCGGCAAGCGCGATGATCCGGGGATCGAGGCCGTGACCAAGGACTCGGCTGACCGTGGTCGGTTCAAGTCGCCATCCCTGCGCAACGTCGAGTTGACGGCGCCCTACATGCACGATGGGCGTTTCAAGGACCTCGATGCCGTCGTCCGGCACTACGGTCGCCGGTTCCGCAGGACAGGCGGATTCACGAGTCGCGAGCGAAAGGCGCTCGTCGCCTTCTTGAAGACGTTGACGGATTCCGCCTTCACGACGGATCGCCGGTTTGCGGACCCGTTCCGCGGGCGTCGCTAGCGTCGCCGACCCCGGACGTAGTCTGGCCGATACCGCTGTGCCCTGACCCGGCGTCACCGCTCTGACGTGCTCGCAGCCAGCCGAAGATCGAGACCAGCGGGCACACCTGCGAGTCGCTTGCTTCGGTCCGTACGTCCAGCGGTTCTTGCGCGCAAGTCTAGTTGGGGTGGTCGCCGGGCGCATTGCAGATGTCCCGGGCCCTCAGCGCACGCCGATGCGCGCTGCACCGTCGCTCGCGCCGGAAGCGCCGAGCTACGAAGTTCCTTCACTCGCGCGCGCCGGGTGGGAGTACATCAACCGCATCCTCTCGGACTGCGTCGGCAACATCTCCGAGGCGGCTCGGCAACTCGGCATCCACCGCCGCAGCCTGCAACGCAAGCTGCGCAAATACGCTCTGCGTTGAACGAAGCGCGGGCCACGGCGTTGTGTCGCCGGCGGTCTTCGCGCGTACAAGACGTCGTGCGGCTGGGCTTCGGTCGACTCGCGGCAAGATCGTCCGCTTCGCCGTCGGGCCGGACATGGTGACAGTGACGGTGTCGTAGAGACGTTGCGTTACTCGGTCGTCGAGGCGCTCTTGGTCAGGTAGTCGATGAGGTCGACCTTGGTCAGGATGCCCTGGACCGTGTTGTCGCCGTCGACGACGATTGCGATCTCGCCGCGGTCGAACAGCTCCGGCAACTGGCTCGCGTTGGCGTGCACTTCCAAGGTCGTTACCGTGCGTGCCATGATTTCGGCGATGGCCGAGTCGTTGTTGGCGCGGCCCTCGACCACGAGGTGCAGCACGTCCGACTCGGTCAGGATGCCGGCCAAGCGCCCACCGTCGGTCACTGGTAGCTGCGAGATGCCGCGCTCACGGAACACTCGCACGGCTTCCCCGAGCGGTTCGGACAACTCGATCGTGATCACCTGCTTGGGCGGCAACGCGCGGATCACGTCGCCGATGGTACCGACCGCCCAGTCGGGCGCGGTGAAGCCGTTCTCGCGCATCCAGCGGTCGTCGACGAACTTGGTCAGATAGTTGCGCACGGAATCTGGCAGGATCGTCACGATGCGTTGACCTGGTAGCATGTCCCTGGCGACCTGCATCGCTGCCCACACGGCCGAGCCGGCCGAGCCGCCGACGAGCAGGCCCTCCTGGCGGATGAGCTGGCGCGCCATGCGGAACGAGTCGGCGTCGTTGCTCTTGATCCAGCGGTCGACGAGGCTGAGATCGAGCACGTCCGGGATGAAGTCGTAGCCGATGCCTTCGACCTTGTAGGACTGGATCTCTCCAGGGCCAGCGAGGATCGAGCCCTCGGGATCGACGCCGATGACCTGGCAGTCGGGGCAGCCCTTCTTGATGGCGCGGGCGACACCCGTCAGCGTGCCGCCTGTGCCGGCGGTCATGACCAACGCGTCGATGCGCCCGTCGCATTGTTCGAGGATCTCACGCCCAGTGGTCTGTTCGTGCGCGTCCGGGTTCGACGCGTTGGAGTACTGGTCGAGGATATGCGAGTTCGGGATCACTTCGTGCAGGCGCTGCGCGACGCCGATGTGGCTCTCGGGTGAGCCCGACGACGCTTCGGTCGGCGTTCGGATGATCTCGGCGCCGAGCGCCTCGAGCACGACCTGTTTCTCCCGGCTCATCTTCTCGGGCATGGTGATGACCATGCGATAGCCCCTGACCGCTGCGGCCAGTGCGAGGCCGATACCGGTGTTGCCGGAGGTCGGCTCGATCAGCGTGTCGCCGGGCTTGATGCGGCCGGCGGCCTCGGCATCTAGCAGCATGCGCACGCCGATGCGGTCCTTGACCGAACCGCCCGGGTTCATGAACTCGCATTTGCCGAGCAACTCACAAGGTAAATCACGCCCGACGCGCGAAAGCTGCACCATGGGCGTGCCGCCAACCATCGCCAGGACCGAATCGCGGATGTCCATGCGCGCCATGGTAACTCAGCGCCGCTGCCACACGACTGCGAGCTTGCCGACATGCACAAGCGAAAAGTTGCGCTTCAGGAAGTCGTGCTGGAAGTTACGTGGCAGAACCGCGAGCGGCGCGTCGAACCACGCTGGCCAGTCGGCGCCGGGCCGAGCGAACAGTTCGCTCACGGCTTCGGCACGGCTGCGGCCGAACAGCTCGACGCGGCCGTCTATCGCTACGCGCACGCCGGGCACCTCGGCCAGCAGATAGCCGCTCCAGGGGGCTGGAGAGATGACCTCAGTCGCCCGGTTCTGGCGGAGCCAAGTGGCACAGGACTCCGGAAAGCGATCGGGAGCCCAGGACGCAAATGGTCCCTTGTGCGTACGTGCCAGCGTCGACCAGCGCAATCCCTGCGTGATGAGCAGCACCGGGATCAGGCAACCGAGTCCGAGCGTCGAAGTGACTCGGTGTCCGACGGTCCGTCCCAGCATCGGAAGGGCAGCGGGCTGCAGGAACAGAAAGCGCTGCGACAGCAATCCGAGCGGCTGTGTCCACAAAAGCGGTGCGAGTTCATGCGTCGTGCGATGACGCTCGAGCACTGCCCGCGCCGAGAACAGCACCAGCAGGGCGGCTACGACGGCCTTTGCCCGGAAGTCACCACCGAGCGCGAAGGCGGACGCCCATTCCGGGATGAGGTCGCTGACCTCGGAGACCCGAACCGCGCTGAGCGGCAGGAGCCAGCCGCGTGGATTGACGAGGCTCACGAGCGCGGCCCCGACCATGGCCACGGCCGGCAGGCGCCACGGTTCGCGGCGCACCAGCGCGAGGCCGCTCAGGCATGCCAAGTGGAGCGGGACCAGGATCCAGCCACCGTGGCAGTTGACCCAGACGACGAAGAACAGCGTGCCAAGGGTCGTGCGGAGTCGACTCCAGGGCAGGGGAGGTTGTGCCAACAACACGGCTGCGCCCAGGAAGGTGACGAGGTGTGGGCGTAGTCGGAAGCGCGACTCGAACAGCCAGACGATGAGCAGACAGGCGGCGACCGCGCCACCGAGTGACATGCCACGCCGGCGCATGGCGTGCCCGAACACGGCGACCGCTGTGCCGCACAACACCGCCGCTGCGATCTTGAGCCCTTCGATGCCGAACGCGCCGTCGCCGAGCGCGAGTAGGACTCGCGCCAGCCACTCGTGGACAATGCGCGGCTCGCCTGCGACCGTGAAGGTCAGGACATCGGTGGTGGCGACCGTTTGGTGCTCGACCATCCATCGCCCGGATGCCAGGTGCATCCCGAAGTCCATGGACCAGACCGGGCGATACATGCACAGTCCGCCGAGGCCGAACAGCAGCGCGAGAATCGGGAGTGGCGTGTTCTGCTTGATCGGGGCGGGGCCCAAGTGTGTACGTTTACTAGCTGGGATGCGGCCACGCGACCAGAACACCGCTGTATTGACGCTGCGAGCGCGCTTGTTGCTCGGCTTGACGGTCGGGGTGCTCGTGCCCTTCGTGGTGTTCTACTTCGTGGGCAGCTCGATGCTGCGCAGCGCACTCGTCGACACGCTGGGTCGCCATGTGCTCCAGGCCCAGGCTCGGGCGACCGGCGATCGCATCGGTACCTGGCTTGGCAAGATGGCGGCGCTGGCAGAGTTCGTTTCCCAGAGCACGGAGGTGCGAGGGCGTTTCCTTGGCGATCGTGGCACCTCCGAGTTCGAGGCCTGGCGGTTGCGTACGTGGGATAGGTTGTCGCAACTCGGCCACCTGACGCTGATCGCGGCCGACGGCGAGGTGCTGTTCGATGCCGATGGTGGGTTGACGAGCGGCAACGTCGCGACCAGAGAGCCCTGGTCGAAGTGGCTCGCCGGCGCGCGTGAGGGTTCATCGCGGTTCTGGGCGCCGACGCCGGACCCCTTCCGCGTCAGCGTGTCGGACCCGCGCGACCCGTCGCGTTACGTACTGCCGCTAGTGGCGCCGATGCGCGACGACACGGATCGCCTCCTCGGCGCCTTCGTCAGCTTGCTCCCGTTCAGCCACGTGCAGGACGTGATCGAGGAATCGCGCAGCATCATTGCTAACGCGGGTCGCATGCCGAGCGGCATGGTATGGCTCGCCGGTGACTCTCGCTTCCTGCTGCACACGGTTCGAACTCGGATTGGCATGCCGGTCCCCGACGCGGCGCCGACAGATCGCGTCGCGGAGACCGAACGCATCGATGCGCATGGCTTGCCCTGGCGAGTCGGGGTGTCCGCGGACAGCGCTGACGTGTTCGGGAAGGTGAGCGCCGTACTCTTCCCGTTCCTGGTTCTCGTCCTGGCCGTGCTCGGCGCCACCCTCGGTATCGCAACGACTCTGTCGCTCGCTTCGACCCGCCCGCTGGCCAAGCTGGAACGAGTGACGGAGGAGCTGGGTGCCGGCGATCTGGGCGCGCGCGCCGAGGAGACCGGGTCGCGCGAGACGCGCAAGCTGGCGGAAGCGCTCAACGCGATGGCGGCGCAACTCGCCGATGAGCGCGAGCGGCTCAAGGTCGCCGAACGTGATCGAGCTTGGACCAAGATGGCGCGCCAGGTCGCGCACGAGATCAAGAACCCTCTGCAACCAGTGCGGTTGCACGCCGAGTTGCTACAGCGGCTGCTGCGCAAGGCGGCACCCGGTGACGACGAGCGGCAGCGGGGTCAACAGTCTGCCGACGTCATCTTGCGACAGGTTGATGCGCTGCGCCGCATCGTCGGCGACTTCAACGCCTTCGCCGAGGCGTCGATGCCGTTGAAAGAGAAGGAACGCTTCCAGGTCGCCGATGTGCTGCAAGAGCTCGCCCGGCTCTACTCCACCGCGCGTGCAGACGGCAAGCGCGTGACGATCGAAGGCGGCGCTGCCGGGGCCGAGTTGACCGGCAGCGCGCTACGTGTGCAGCAGGTGCTCGTCAACCTGATCCAGAACGCGCTCGAAGCAAGTCTGGACGGGGGCCTGGTCGAGGTGACCGCCCGGGTGGAGGGCAAACGGTGGATCGCCGAAGTCCGTGACCGCGGGCCTGGCCTGCCAGAAGGGGGCGCGACAGTCGCATTCGAGCCCTCGTACTCGACCAAGCCAGGCGGAACGGGTCTTGGACTCGCGATCAGCCAGCGCAATATCGATGCGATGCATGGCACCATCACCCTCGAACCCCGCCCCGACGGTGGCGTCATTGCTCGGGTTGAACTCCCCGACAGGGGGGGGGCCACCTAGCCTGGGGAGCTGGCCCGGGCACCCCCGACCCAGCCGTGGGTGCGGACGCCGACGCGAACGTCCAGACCCCGGTGCCCGATGGGGCAGGAGGCTTGCTCCGCCACCGCCCCCGAAGCCGACAGGTGGAGTGTCCCCGCAGCCCTCCCCGGCACAATGGCGTGTAACCCATGAAGAACGGTCACAAGTTCCTGCTCCTCGTCGCCCTGGTTGCGGCAGCCCTGCTGGCAGGGCTGCTGCTGGAGTGGGGCGGTGACACTGGCGATTCGGACGTTGGCTCGAACGCGGCCGGGCAAGGCGTTGGGGGCATCTCCGGCGTCGGGCTCGACGACGCGGCCAAGGTCGATCCGGCCGCTGCGGTCCGGGAGGTCTCCTCGCGCGAGGTCGTGGGGCAGGCCACAACCACCGTCCGTGGCCGGGTCGTCACGGCCGAAGGCGGCCGCGGTGTTGCCGGTGTGGAGGTGCGTGCCCTCAGTCGCCACCCGGCCTTCGCCGAGCTCGAGGTCCGCATCACGGACTTCGTCAAGGGAGGATTCTGGAAGCCGCGCGCGATGTCGGCTCCGCCCGAGATCCTCGCGCGCGCCACGTCGGGAGCCGACGGTTCCTTCGAAGTGACTGGAATCGGCAAGGGGCGTGTCTTCCTCGATGCCCGTTCCGGTTCGTGGTTCTCGCGTTCCACTGTCGGTGTTCGCCTCGCCGAAGGCGAGACGACCGAGGGTGTGACGATCCTGCTCAGTCCGGGCGGCCGCGTGAAGGGCAAGGTGCTCGGCGTCAAGGACGAGCCAGTCGAGCGTGCGCGGGTCGTGCTGCGTCCCTCGGCGAGTTCGATTCTGGCGCAACTGACGTCTCGGTCATTCCGTTGGTTCGAAGTCGAGACCGACGCTGCCGGCGAGTTTGACTTCGCCGGAGTGCCACCGGGTCACGGTTGGGCGGTGAGTGCGATCGCGCCGACCATGGCGCTCGCCCAGCAACGCGACATTTCGGTCGCCATCGGCCAAACCGCCGAGGTGTTGCTGCGCGGTCGGGCCGGTGCCGTCATCAGTGGCCGAGTGACCCAACCCGACGGCGAAGCAGCTGCGGACGCGCTGGTTGGCTTCGTCTACCTGGATCTGTCGCGCGTGTTGTTCTCGGTGGGGCCCGCCAACCCGATCAGTACGGACAAGGACGGCCGCTACGAGATACACAACGTCGGCGCCGGACACGTTGCAGTGAGCGCGTTGCACCCCGACCTGGCGCTGGCACCACTGCACAACCTGACAGTGGTGGACGGGGGCGACTACGACGTCGACCTCGTGCTGACGCTCGGCGACAAGCTCGAGGGGATCGTCGTCGACGACAGCGGCAAGCCGGTCGAAGGCGCCACGGTGACAGCGCGGACGCTCGCGCAGCCGCGTGGCCTCGATCTGTCGATGATCGCCAAGTTCGTGCGCTACGAGGCCGAAACCGACGCGCAAGGCAAGTTCACGCTGCGCGGCCTGATCACCGACCGTTTCTTCCTGGAAGCGGAAAAAACAGGGTTCCTCAACGGCAAGCGGGTCTGGCGCCGTGGCCGCGACAAGGAACCCGTGCGGCTCGAGCTGAGCCGCGGCCTCTTCCTCGCTGGTCGAGTCGTGGACCAGAAGGGTGATCCAGTCACTCGCTTCCGGATCAAGGCCGTGCCCGCTCGGCGCAACGAGCTTCGTGTAGGCCCCCGGTGGGGCCGGCCTCAGCGCAACCCGAACCCGTATACCGACCGCAGCCCGTGGCAGCGGCGCGGTTCGTTCGAGATCCAGGACCCCAACGGCGAGTTCCGTGTGGGGCCGCTCAAGGCTGGCAAGCTGCAGTTGTCGGCCGACGCCAAGGGCTTTGTGCCGAGCAAGCGGCAGACCATCGAACTCGAGGACAAGAACGAAGTCGAGCCGCTCGTCGTTGAGCTGACCAAGGGTGTCATCCTGCGGGGCCGCGTGCTGGCAGGGGGTGCACCGGTCGGTGATGCGCAGGTGACCTGGCGTCGGCATCGTGAACGCCGGCGCGGATTTCTGCCGTTCAAGATCAACGTGCAGCCCGAGGACTTCGACTTCATGGCGATGGACTCGACGCTTGGCACGCGCTCGGTGATCACCGACGCCAACGGTGCCTTCGAGCTGACCGGAGTCAGCGCGGGCAAGGTTCAACTCGCCGCGCGCCAACCGGACTACGCGAAGTCGGAATCCGCGACGCTCGACATCGCCGTGGGCGAAGAGCGCAGCGACATCGTGCTTGAGTTGCGCAAGGGCGGCGCCATCGAAGGCTCGGTGACTGGCCTCACCGGGCAGCCGGTGAAGACCGCGGTGATCGTTGCGCTGTCGATTCAGGCCGGTGTCATGAAGTCCTCGAACACGGACGCGGCCGGTCACTACCGGATCTCCGGTCTCGCGAGCGGCTCGTACATCGTGTTCAAGACCAAGCTCGACGCGGCGTTGGAGTCACTGTTCGCGGACGTGCTCGGCAACGTGCGTATGAAGTCGACGACGGTGCGCGACGGGCGCACGAGTCGTGTCGACATCAAGGACCGCACGGCAGGCGGGGTCGATGTCTTCGGCCGCGTGATGTCCGGCAACAAGCCGCTGCCACGCGCCATCGTGACCCTGCTTGGGCAGGATCGCTCCGGCCCATTCGGGATCGGTCTGCGCACCGCCACGGCGAACGACAAGGGCGAGTACCTGCTCGCTTCGGTGTTCCCGGGCAAGTACATGTGCCAGATCACCCGCCACACCAATGCGCGACCCGAGGTGGCCTCGCAGTCCCTTGTCGTCCCGCGCGGGCAGATGCGCATTCGAGCCGATCTGCACTTCCCGTCCTGCGAGATCGCCGGCGTCGTCGTTGATGCCACAGGCAAGCCTCTGAAGGGCGTGCGCGTGCGGGCTGTCGGCGAACGACGCGACCGACCCGGCGGTCTGCTCGGGTTGATCGGTGACGGCGGGGCCTCGCGGGTGCGCACCGACGATGCCGGACAGTTTCGTGTTCGGCGCCTCGCCCCGGGTAGCTGGACGCTGCACGCGGCGCCGCGCGGCGCACAACGTGACCACTACGGGGCAGGCGAGACGTCGGCGATCCGTGTCGACACGGGCGGCACGATCAATGGCGTGCGGATCGTTCTGCCATTGGCTGCGGTACTCGAAGGTACCGTGCGAGACGGCAATGGCGCGCCGATTGCCGGCGTGGCCGTGCGTGCGTTCAAGGATGGCGAGCGGCCGAGTGGCAAGGTTGCCGATGCTTCGATGCGCTCTGCCGAAGGGTTCGGCGATCTGAGGCGAGCGCTGCGCCACGTGACGCGCAGCGATAGCAGCGGCAAGTGGAAGCTACGTGGTCTCTTGCCCGGTAGCTGGACGGTCGCAGCAGAGAAAGACGGCATGTTCGCATCCGGCGAACGCCGCGTTCGGGTCGGCCTCGGCAACAACGTTCCGGTCGATCTCCAGATGAAGCGCGGCGGCCGTGTCTATGTGCGTGCCCTCGGTGTCGACGGCAAGACCCTGGCTGGCGGCACCGTGCGTGTGCTCGATTCGAAGGGCCAGCAAGTGGGCCGCGCCAAGAGCCTCTTCTCGCTGATGGCCTCCCTGTTCCGCTCCCGCAACAAGGACAACAAGTCCCAGTGGATGGACATGGGCACGCTACCCCCCGACACCTACACGCTCGAGGTCACGCAGAAGCTCGCCGATGGCAAGAAGCAGGTGCGCACGACGAAGCGGACGCTAAGAGAGGGCGAAGAAGCCCGGTGGGTGGTGAAGGTAGAGGAGTTGGTGCAGCGGTAGCAGGCGACCCGTCCTCGTCCCTGCGGGCTCTCGGGTTGCTCAGGCGGACATGAAGCCGCGCAGGCGTCCCTGGGTCTGGGGTAGCCGCAGTCGCTTCAGGGCGACTTCTTGCAGCTGCCGGATGCGCTCGGCCGAGACGCCGAGGAGTTGGCCGACTTCGAAGAGGGTGCGCGGTGGCTTGCCGTCGAGGCCGAAACGTTGGGTCAGGATGGTACGTTCGCGCTCCGGGAGGTGATTGAGCACCTCGCCGAGACGGTCGCGCAGGCGGACATCGACGACCTGCTCGGGCACGGGGATGTACCTTCGGTCCTCAAGGAGATCGCCCATGCGGCCACCGTCGTCATTGCCGCCGATCTCGGCGTCGAGCGAAACAGCATAGCGCTGGGTCTTGAGGAGCTCTTCGACCTTCGCCGCTGGAATGTCGAGGCGACGTCCGACTTCGGTGCTGGTCAGCTTGCGACCGTTCTCCTGTTCCGAAGCCTTTTGAAGATCCTTGATCTTCTTGAGCAGCTTCTGCACCCAGACCGGAACCCGGACCGTGCGCACGTTGTTGTAGAGCATCTTCAAGAACGCCTGGTTGATCCAATACTCGGCGTAGGTCTTGAAGCGGACGTCGCGTCGCCAGTCGAAACCTTCGACGGCCTGGAACAGACTCACGTTGCCTTCTTGCACGAGGTCGGCGGTATCGATGCCGAGTCCGCGATACCTGTGCACGCCCTTCATCACGAGGTAGAGGCTCCCTTCGAGGAAGCCATTGCGCAGCTCTTCGAACTCGGTGACGCGCGCGACGACGCGGTCGATGAGGGTGCGGGACTTCATGGCCTTGGCGGGCCACTCTGCCTTGTCGAGGTCGCCCTGCACCAAGAGTGCTTTGATCAAATCCTCACCGAAGCCTGCAGCCAAGAGCGCTGCCTTGGCGCGCAGCCGCAGAAACTCGTAGCGCCTCGCGAAGCGGAACTCACCGGCGCGCGACAGCCGCGCCCGCTTGCCGACCTCGCGCTCGTATGGCAGGACGCCGTCGCTGCGCAGCGAACTGTGGAACTGGTAGGGCGGGTCGAACTCGGGTGCCGACGGGGGGATCCCGACAACGCGAATCTCGATCTTGTCCAGGCCCTTGGCCAGTCGCTTGGTTTCGCGCGCGAAGGTCTCGGAGTCGCCCTCGAGCCAGGTGTCCAGGTGCGCCCAGGTCACGACTCCACGCCGAGGCAGTCCCTTGACGAACTGCCCGAGCGATAGGCGCGGTGGTTTCGAACGTGTTTTGGAGGCGAGAGTCATGTCAACAACTGCCAGATGTGGTCGGTACTGCGCCCGCATCGTGCAACTATCTGCCAATCTGGCAGCTCGCAGGTCGATAGGGGATCCACACCTAACGCAGTGCAAGGTCTGGGCCTCCCGGCCGGGAAATCCGCCCTGGCTGTCGTTGGCTGCGATCAGGCCGGGCGGCGGCGAAACAGCAAGAAGAGCAGCGCGATCAGACCGCCACCGCCCGCCAGGTACATCCACCAGTCTGCCGCTTCGGCCTCATCGCCACCCGCATCGGCCGGGTCGCCATCGACATCGAGTGGCCCCTCGGTGGTCGTGCTCTTCGCATCGCCAAGTTGCCTCGGCCTGGTGCCTTGTTGCTGCGTCTTGCTGGCGTCATTCCGGCTGGCCTGGGTGCCAGCGTCGCCGACGCCCGTTGGCTTCGTGCCAGCCCGTTTCCGGACGCCTGGTTTCGGCATGGGCGGACCGACGCGGATCTTGCCCGAGAACGGCACGGTGACGCGATTGACGCTGCCGGTCCGTTGCGCGGAACCGGTCGCCGGGTCCGCCGACGCATTGGGCGGGAGTCCGCCGTCGCCATCGGTGACTTGGCCCTGCGATCCAGCGCCGAAAGAGCCCGTCAAGTGCAAGTTACCCGTGATCGCGAGCGAGCCGTGCTTCGTATTGCCGGCGATCGTCACTGGCATTTGGACCAGGAAGCGGTCGTCGTAGTGCTTGCTCTTGCCTGGGGCGCTCCACCGCGCAGCACCGTAGCTGGTCTCGGGCTGCTGGGTCATGACCACCCGTCCGTTCGGGTTGGCGACGGCCTGGCCCTTGGGCCAGTTGACGAGCAACAGCAACGTCCCGGTCTGCCCAGGGGCAATCCGCATCGGATCGTGCTGGACCTCGACGTGGATCCTGCCGTCCCACGCCCCGTTGGCCGTGGGTTGGGCGTTCACCGTTCCGGCGGGGGGCGCAGACCCGTCGTCGTGTCCTGCCTGCTGGCTCCCTTCCAGGGGCAGTGGCCGCCTCTCTTGCTGCCCGGGCTTTGGCTGGCCCGAAAGCGGACCGGCGGCCACCGCGGCCATCGCGGCCAGGCCCAAGCAGCGCGCGCAGGATCTCAGAAGGCCTTGGATGGCTCCTCGATCTCCCAGCCCTTCTCCTTCTCTTTCTCTTGCCATTCTTCGAGTGTAAGGGCACCGGGCAGTGGCTCCCCCTTTTCGGAGGTCACCTCGCCCTCGCTATAGAGCTCAGCGTTCTTCTCGGTCCACTCGGCGTACTCCTCGGGGAGTTCCTCTTCCGGGTAGATCGCGTTGATCGGACACTCGGGAACGCACAGTTCGCAGTCGATGCACGTCTCGGGGTCGATGACGAGCATGGCCGGATCAGACGTTTCGTAGAAACAATCCACCGGGCAAACCGCGCAGCAGTCGGTGTAACGGCAGTCGACGCAGCGTGCGATAACTACGTGGGTCATCTTTCTCTCGGGAAGGTCTGGAAGTGCAGGAGACCATACCGAGGGGCCGCTGTCGTGCCAGAGGGCACCGACAGATCACTTGTGGATCATTTTGCCGGGGATTCCAGCCGTTCCAGATTCTCGTCGATCAGGGTGACCTCATCCTCGAGCTGCCCGATCCTGGCCCGCTCGCGGTCGACCACCTCTGCGGGCGCCCGTGCGACGAAGCCCTCGTTGTCGAGCTTCTTTCGGGTTCCCTCGAGCTGCCCCGCCAGCTTGCCCCGCTGTTTGAGCAGCCGTTCCTTCTCCTTGACCGGATCGAGAACGCCCGAGATGTGGATCTCCAGGTCCCCGACCACCACCGTCGCCGACAGAGCGGGTCGCTCGCTGTCGGCGTTAGCGAGCGTTGCAAGACCGGCCATGCGCTGAACGTGGTGCCCGAGTCCGGCGAGGCGATCGAGCGACTCGCTACCGCCGGAGAGCGCGGCATCGACGTTCTTGCCCGGTGGCACGCCGTACTTGTGACGCAGGTCACGGACCCCGCGGATGACTTCGAACGCGAGTTCGAATCGTGCCTCTAGCTGTGCATCAGGCTCAGCCGTGGCGACTGGGAAAGGGGCGGCGATGATTAGTTCGGCATCCGCTGCGGCCTCGTGGATGCCGCGCACCGGCGCGTGCGCGCGCAGGTGCTCCCACAGCGACTCGGTGATGAACGGCACGAATGGATGCAAGAGGCGCAGTGCCTGGTCGAGTGCGAAAGCGAGGACCTGGCGCGCGACTGGCGCGGCGGTGGCGTCCTGCAGGCGTGGTTTGATCAGCTCGAGATACCAATCGCAGAGCTCGTTCCACAAGAAGTCGCGCGCGGCTTGGATCGCTGACGCAGGGTCATAGGACTCGAGGTGTGCTGTTACGACGCGGGTCGCGCAGTGCAGTCGTGACAGGATCCAGCGATCCTCGATTGCGAGGTCGTCGTCGGTCAGCGCACGGAACTCGAGTTCGCCGAGGTTCATGAGCGCGAAGCGCGCGGCGTTCCACAGCTTGTTGCAGAAGTTGCGCCCGATCTCGAAGCGATCGGAGATGACCTTGGCCTGTGGCAGGTCCTTGTAGTTCCCGGTGCAGTCGAACTCCTTGCCGCTGACCGGATCGATGTAGATCCCCTTGAAGCGACCGGCCTTGGCCTTGGCCAGGTCGATCAGCCGCTCCTTTTCGCCGTCTTCGCCGAAGGGCGAGATCGCCTGCACGGGCAGGCGAATGTCTTGCAGTCCAGTCTGCATCTCGCACAACACGAAGCGCATGGCGTCGGCGCCGTAGCGTTCGATGATGTCGACCGGGTCAGCACCGTTTCCCTTGGACTTGCTCATGCGCACGCCACGACCGTCGAGGATCGTCGCGTGGATGAACGAATCGGTGAACGGCAGGTCGCCGAGGTTGTAGAGCCCAGCGATGACCATGCGCGCGACCCATAGCGTGATGATGTCCCGACCGGTGACGAGACAGGAGCCCGGGTAGTAGTAGTCGAGCGAGCTGGGTGTTCCCGCGAGCGGGCGCTGCCCGTCGTTGACCTGCGCGGCCGCCGGATCCGGCCAGCCAAGCGTGCTGTGCGGCCATAGTGCGCTCGAGAACCATGTGTCGAGCACGTCGGGGTCCTGCTCGTAGCCGAGTTCTTCGAGCCTGGGACCGAACTCGCGCTGCTCGGCTTCGGTGCCGAGGCAGACCTGCACCTCGGTCTGGTCCAGCTCCGCGGCGTGCGTCTGGACCGTGCGAGCGCCCAGGTCCATGAGGCGGTCCACCTCCTCGACCAGATCTGCGTGGGGCTCGTTCGGCAGCGTTCGTCGCCAGATCGGGATGCGGTGACCCCACCAGAGCTGACGACTGATGCACCAGTCGCGCTTCTCGGCGAGCCAACTCTTGTAAGTGTTGCCGTAGCGCACCGGGTCTGGCCAGAACTTCAGCCGGCGTCCCGTCGCCGACGACCACGACTCGTCGATCGCGTCGATCGCCGCTTGCGCGAGCCCCGGAGTGCGGAACTCGTGGGGCGTGTCCCTACCCATGACGACACCACCGTCGATGTCGCCCATACGCACGAACCACTGCTTGGACAGGTACGGCTCGATCGGGGTCTTGGAGCGGTCCGAATGCCCGATCTCGACCTCGTGGTCCTCGATGGCGTCCATGAGCCCCGCGGCCTCGAGATCGGCGACGACGCGCTTGCGCGCCGCGAAGCGATCGTCGCCGGCGTATGGACCCGCGTTGCCATTCAGCTTACCGTCCGGCTCGAGGATGTTGATCGCGCCGATGTCCGGGTTGCGTTGCCAGACCTCGTAGTCGTTCGGGTCGTGCGCGGGCGTGATCTTGACGCAACCCGAGCCCAACGCCGGCTTGGCCCATTCGTCGACGATGAGGGGGATTTCGCGGTTCAAGAGCGGCAGACGTACCTTGCGCCCGTCGTTCGCCATACGGGTTAGCAGTTCCAGGCGCGGCAGGTCGTTGGCGATACGGCGTTCGATGGCGTCCGCATCGCCGCCCTTGTCGCGCTGCGCTTGCAGTTGTTGCTCGAGGGCGTTGCGCGGTTGGGGATGACACGCGACGGCGGTGTCGCCGAGCATCGTCTCGGGACGCGTGGTCGCGACAACGACGAACTCGGGTTCGCCTTCCTTGGGCTCGATGATCGGGTAGCGAAGGTGCCAGAAGTGACCGGCGACTGCCTCGTGCACGACTTCGTCGTCGGAGACCGCGGTCTGCAGGTAGCAGTCCCAGTTGACGAGCCGGTTGCCGCGGTAGATCAACTCGTCGCTGAACATGCGCTCGAACCACTTCAACACGGCCGCGCGGCAAACCGGATCCATCGTGAAGCGGGCGCGCTGCCAGTCGCATGAGCAGCCCATCTCCTGCTGCTGGCGCACGATGCGCTGTTCGTAGTCTTCCTTCCACTGCCAGATGCGCTCGACGAGGGCCTCACGACCGATGTCGTGGCGCGTCTTGCCCTCAAGTTCCTTGAGGCGGGTCTCGACGACGGCTTGCGTCGCGATGCCAGCGTGATCTGTGCCGGGCATCCACA
>NYZE01000109.1 GCA_002685965.1 Planctomycetota bacterium
CGCAGCAGGACATCGAGCCGTGCAGAGGGAGCTCGAACCTGTCTTCGTTCGGTGGGATTCATGGACATCGTGGCGCTGGTGCCAGGAGATCCTGGGAAGTGGCGCGACCACTATCAGCACAGAAGTGGTGGGTGGTGGCATGGCCGGACGCCTTTCGGATGGCGGCGCGTCCGACTCCGACGCCACGTGGGTCCCCCCGGACTACGGCGAATACGCCACACCTCCCACCACAGACGACGACAGCTCCGGCGAGATGGCTTATTCTCCGGGCCGTTGTTCTCCTGCTGCCGGACGTGAGGTGAGGGGCGCGACGGCTCGCGCGGATTGCAGTCGCTTGGGTATCGATGGTGAATTGGAATGCCTGGACACCTTTCAGGGTAGGTGCGCAGCGGCGGCGACCGCAAGGCGCGTTGCGCTCGCATCGCGGACCGACGGAGCACCGAAGACATCGACGAGGGTGGCGCCTGCGTCCGCCGCCACAGGCGCGGACGCATCGGCGCCGACCGTCCTGGCGACGGATCGCGCGACGACAGCACCTGCGGATCCAAAAAGAGGAAGGGGACGAAGACTAATAATACATTGCGGGGATGCGCCGGTGGTCGGGATGCCTGCCCCCGTGAGGGGGGCGATTGTGGACGTCGATGTGCCAACGGGGTCCGCTGCCACAGCCGCTGTCGCCGCCTCAGCCAGTAACGCGACTGTCGGATCGCGCCCGATCGCGACGCTTGACGGCGCGGCGGGTCGTGGTCCGATGGAGCTGACAGACGGTCCCCTGGTGCCTGTGGAGGCGGTCGGGTCGCACCCCGCCGCGACGCTCGAGGAAGTCGATGCGGCGATGGCATCTGCTGCTACATGCGCGGATGCAGCTATGACTACTGAGGCATCGACGCCCTCGATGAGTCTGGCGACTGCGTCCGCTGCCACATGCGCGGATGCATCGGCGCCGACCATCGCGGTGAGGGCGGGCGAAGCGATGGCCGATGGAGCACCGGAGAACTCGACGAGTTTGGGTGCTGCGCTCTCCGTGTCGGATGGACCGGCTGCCGTCGAGCGCGCTGTCTCTGATTCCGCGGAAGCCGCCAAGACATGGTGCCAGCGGCCCTTTACGGGCGCCTGCCGAGTGGGTTGTCGAACGCGATTGGCGGACCTCGTGCTCTGCCGCTGGGGGGACGACCCGGCACATCTTCGCATCAATGCTGTCCGTCGGCTGTTGCGGGACGATGTCGACTTGCCGATCGAGTGCCGGCTCGCCTCCCACTTGGACGTGCTCGACGCCCTGGTGCGACTCGTGCGGGAACGCCCAACGGACGAGGAGCTCGGTGAGGGGAGTGACACCTGGCATCGCTGCCTCTATGGAACGAGAGAGGCACTGCGACGGGTCGTGACCGGTCAGAACTGGACAAACGCCACGATCGATGAGCTGCGAAGAGACGTGGAGAGAGCGATGAAGATGTCGGATGGTGCGCTGGCTGCTCGGGTTGGCGAGGTCGGCGCATCGCTCCTGGAGGCGGTGGCTGATGACGATAGGGATGGTTCCATGGCGCTCCTCTTTGACGCTCGTGCCTTCGACCCTTCATGCTGCAAGGCGCGCGTCATGTCGAATCGGCCCCCGCAGCGAACGGGTGAGGTCGCAGTGGTGCCCGTCTTTCGCCAATGCGATGTCAAGGCGGGTCTTCACGCCGACGGCTTTTGTGCTAATCATCGCCGTAAGAATCTTTACGGCGTGTGGGACCCGCGTAACTTTCACGCGTCATTTTCCGAGGTGAACAAAGTCACTCGATTTCAGAAAAAGGAGGAGGCGAAGGCACGGGCCGATCTCCTGGCGGAGCACGAGAAAGCAAAGATACTTGACAGACGACCTGTGGGTGGCGATGCGCTGGACCATGCATCTCGACGCGCGTTGCCCCAGCGATCGCAGCGACCGTTCCGCGCTGGTACCGATCGATCGAGGGGGCGTCTGCGGCAGTTCGATCAGGAGCCCATCGCGCTGCCGCCGCATCCGTGCATGCTATGTGACAAAGCCTTCTCGACGCAAGACGACTTGTTACTACACTTGGAAGCTGCCCATGACGGCCTCTCGGAATACCGGAAGCGGCTATTCTACCTGCAGTCGCAGTTCGACGCTGTCGGCCGCGTTTCTCCTCAGCTCTGGCGACATGCGATCGAGGCCTTCAGCGAGGAGTTCGCGACGGGCTCCCCCGATTGGCCGCGCTGCGAGCTCTGCTGGGTTGGACCCACTGGCGCCGATTACAAATGGGAGGCCGGGGAAGGCGAGTGGGTGCCGTCGCTGCCCCAGTATCGCACGTCTGCAGACGAGATCCTGAGGCGCTGCTGTCCCGCGCCGTGGCGCGACGCCTTCGTTTCTGCGGCGGAGCTTCAGCCGCTCGTCCAGGAACTGATGGCTCGCTTGATGCCTGCGCCGGCGGAGGCGGCGACTGATGAGCGGGAGGTCCCTTCGGATGGCGATGAGGCCGTGGACTCTGCCGTTCGACGCTGCGCTGCCCGACTCCTGCGGCGGATGGTGACCGATGGTGCCCTAGAGGCTGCGGACGAGGGGTTCAAAGTGCCGGAGGCGGTGCTCGCGGCGACGTGGTCATATGCCCTGTTGATGCATATGGAGGAGGACTCCGTTTTTGAGCTGCCGGCCTTGGCCCGTGCGCTCGCCGGTGACACCTTCGATGTCTGCATCGACGACAGCGAGGAGGAGCGCGCCGATATGACGAAGTGGGTCCATGCACTGCTCCTCCACCTGGAGACCAATGGACTGGTGGAGCGAGTGTCCACCAGCGGGGATGCTGCCGCTGCACCGCGCTGGCGCCGCGTCCCCTGGTGGGTGAGCAAAGGCGACGGCCAGGAGCATGCGGTGCATGAGTCTCCTGTGCAGCTCCGTGCGCTGGGTGGGAATCCCAAAGCGAATAATGACCTGGGCGATGGACGCCGCGCAACGCGATCCCATGTTGCTTGTGCCGTCTGTGCTCGTCTCGGTTGGAAGCGCACGTACGAATATATGTGGCAACAGCCGAGTGGCACCGACAGGCGTAGTCTCATTCTCGACGATCCCATCACGACGCGTGGGCCGCCGAGAGTCCAGGCCAGTGAGGATGGCGATCCTCCGTCTCCTCCAGAAACCGCCCGAGATAGGCTGGCCGCCTTCTTCGCCCCCGCTGACTACTGCGGGCGTTGGTCCTTCTTGCGGAAGGATGGGTCGACAGAACCCGGTGGTATCCCTCTCCAGGAGCTCGAGGCGTCGGCGGCGCGGGAGCCCGGCACTGGTCGGCTCTGGCTCTTACACAAGAAGCTCTTCCGATATCGATGGGATGACAGCCTACAGGCCATGGCCGCCGACCCGAATCAGGCTGTGCCGGTCTGCGACGAATGCAAGCAAAGTATGAAGGCTAAACGACCGACGGCGCCGCCGAAATTTGCCTTGTGCAACGATCTGTGGATGGGCCGGCTGCCTCCAGAGCTTGCCGACCTCAGTGAGGGCGCGTGGCTCTTGTTGGCGCTGGCGCGTCCCTTCATTCGCAGATACAATTGCTTCTCAGGTAAGCAGACGCGTGGCGATCCCGCTGCGGTCATTAAAGGCTTCGTGGGCAACGTGACGGCGTTCCACCAACAGGACGGAGGGCCCACGCTCCTGTCCCTACCCCCGACAGCGGCGGATCTCGTGGACCGCCTCATGATTGCATTCGTTGGCAGCGAGCATAACTTGCGGAGGGCCTTCGTTAAGGACTTGGCGGTTTCGGTCGAAACCTACCGCGCCGCATACGAGTACCTGCATCGCGTCAACGCCGTGTACGATGGGGTGGAGTGGGACGAGGCCGCCGCCCGTGACATGGCGCCGGACGAGCAGTGTATGGGCTTACCGCGAGCTCTGCGCGCGTGCGTCAACATTGCGCCGACCAGCGACGAGTCCGCCTGCCATGTGACGCAGAAAGGCCCTGCCGATGCCGTCGTGAATCCACGTGATGATGCTGACGCTGATGCTGCTGACGACGCTCCGCTCGGCGATGTCGAGGACGACGACCAGGAAAGGAATGCCTTCGCCGCGGGCGTCGCGGATGTCGACATGCAGTCGGATGTCCAGCGCCAGTATCTCCACGCGCAGAACAACCTACTTGACCAGGAACTCCGTGCGCATAAGCTGGCCCTGGCCGAGAGTGAGCTGCGCGCGCAACGCCCGGATATGAAAAACTTCCGGTACACCGATGGGCGCAACAAGCTCGCGAGCGAGACGGCGGAGGCGCGGCGACTGGCGTCGAGAGCGGAGATCGAGAAACTACAAGGAGAATTGGAGAAGGCGCGCGAGTCGCTGGAACCTTCGGTGGAGCCGCCCAAGGGCGCTAAATCCGCGGAGTGGCTGTCGCTGCCGATTCAGAAAGGGGTGTCGCGCGCGGCCCTTGTCGTGCCCTCTGCGAGCACCGCGGTCGATAGCTTCGATCCCAGCATCTGGACTCGCATGGACCCTAAGTGCTTTACCTACGGCGACGGCGTCTTCGGTGTGCGTAGGCGCACGGGGTTCGCATTCCGCGAGTGGTGCGCTTATCTCGCGGATCGAGAAGAATTGCAATACGATCTCGCTGATGATCAGACGCAGGTTGACGCCCACGTCGCTGGCGGACGCCCCGTGATCTCTGCGACGACTGAGTCTGTCTCCACTGGCGCAGAGGCGGACAAGACTAGTGAGGCATCGGAGACTTCGACGAGTGTGGCGACCGCAGCTGCTGTCATAGGCGCGGATGTGTCGGCGCCGACCGTCGGGATGCTTGCGCCGGTGGAGGCGGCGACTGTGGACGTCAATGTGCGAATGGCCTCCGCTGCCGCTGGCGCCGATGCAGCCCCGCGCCAACCGCCGCAGCCACTGCCGCGATGGCGCGCCGCGCGGGATGTCCAAACGATGCAATACTGCATGTTCAGGCGGAGGGCTTACATTCACGAGTCTCGTCTGTTGGCAAATAGGACGTACTGGAGCCGCAAGGTGGAACAGAGCGGCAGAATTACTGGGGAGGAGTTCAGACAGGCGACCGGCCACCTGGGAAAAGATGCTGGTTTCAAGGAGATCCTGGCATCGGCTGAGGTGAGCGACCGCGTGAAAGAGGTCGTGAAGCTTCTGAATCTCTGCATGGCGAACGTCGTCGGCTCCAACGCCCACCGCACGTACCTGCGGCACACGCACAAGAGCTACTGCCATCTCTTCGGGCCACCGCTCACGTTCATCACGCCGAACCCCGTTGACTTCATGAGCCCCGTAATGCGACTCCTACACGACGGCGCGACAGTGGCTGATTGGCGGCTGCTCGAGGAGCACGCGCCGGAGATGCCATCGGCGCGCGCCATGAAAGAAATGGTTGCCGCCGACCCCGCGAGTCAGGCAAAGTTCTTCGAGCTCATGGTGACGCTCTTTCTTGAGCACGTCTTGGGCGTTGATCTCGCGAATGACAAAGGGCATGCTGATGGCGTCGCCTCGAAGTTTGGCCGCGGAGTCTTTGGGCCGGTCCGCGCGTACTTCGCTCCTATCGAGACGCAGGGCCGTGGTGGGCTGCATTTCCACATGCACGTATGGCTCCTTCACCCAATCAGGGCTCACTTCCTGGACCGGCTCCGGCGGGGTGACCTCTGCGAGACGCTGGCAAGTGACATCGCGCGGTGGCGGACCTCGGTATTAGAGAAGGTAGCGTCGGTGCAGTTTGACAGCGTTGAGGAGGTTGGCCGACAGCTCGGCTTGCCCAGGGCCGCGGTACCGCCTGTGGCCTTCCCGAAAAAGATGCAGTGGAAGTGTCGTATGAGGGGCATCGAGGAGGAGGACGACGTCGGATATAGACCCAAAATTGAGACGACGCCCAGTCCGGATGCGGAGAGCGGCGTTCCCCGCCCCTGGGTTGCCCGCAAATATACCGAGGAGGACCCCCGCGCAGAGCCCCTCGTCGAGGGTCCGAAGAGATCAGAGCCGCTCCTCACGGTCTACCCGCCGCCTCCATCCACCGCGGGAGCCACATCGCCAGTGACCGCACATGCTCTAGAGATGGATCCGCATGACTATGTCGCTCGGCGGACTGATGGAGTCCTGTTGCGAAGGAGCGACGCGAGCAAGGAGCCGATGACGGGTGCGTGCCTCACCCTTTGTCCCCAAAATCGGCGCAAGCCCAGATACGCAACGATGGCAGACGGGTCCGCTGTGATGTGTATGCCCGAGTCACCCCTGGCGGACGCGCGTCTCTGGAAGCTGCCATTCGCGCGGGACGCGCGTCTGAATACCGTGCGGAGCCATGTGCATGCATGCACAGAGGCATGTTTCAAATGCCGCGGCGCGGTGGACCCCGCGACGCGGAACCGTGTCTGTCGCTTCCGCTACTGGCACGAGTTTGAGACTGTGTTCTTTGGCAAGTACAAGCCTACGACGACGTGTGGGGCGCGATGTGGAAATTTCTGTGGAAGCAAGTGCGGCAGGCGGCCGGTCCTGCAGAAGCCTGGCGCGCTCGGCGTGCGCATGGATCGCAAGCACAAGAGAAATCCGAAGGTGTGCGCCAACGCCGACTGCCCGACTCGGCGACCCTGTCGGTGTCCAGCGCGCCCCATGCGCGCGCAAGTCAGGAAGTGGCTTCGCATGGGCAAGGAGCTGTCGCTGCCGCGCTGTTGTCTCTCGGCGGAGTCGCGCGCGACCTTGGACCGGTGCTCCGCCGACCCTGAGTGGGCGCAGGATGTGTACGATTACATGCCGGTGATGAACCACGATGTGCGCTTCGGGAGCTATGGGCGGGTAGTGCCCATCCGGTACCATCCGTTAGTGTCCAGCACGAATCCCGCGGTGCAGGTGGTCATGCGGTGCAACGTGGACGTCTCGTGTATGGATCGGGTATTCGCCTTGGCTGCTGGCATCCCGCTTGCCGCGTCCACCGATGCTGCTCATGAGTCCGCGCAGGGACTGAAGCTCATCGAGCCTTCGGTGGAGCCCTGGCAGCCCGACGCGAACCCCCTGCGCGCCCCGGGAGACACGTGTGCGGAAGTAGAAGGGCCTAGGGTGGCAGTTCCCCTGCTGGGTGGTGCCTCCGCCTCTCCGCCCCTGAGCGATCCCGACGCTGCATCTGCTGCCACAGGCGCGGGTGCTTCGGCGCCGAACGTCGGGATGCTTGCGCCGGTGGGAGAGGCGACTGCGGACGTCGATGTGCTAATGGCATCCGCTGCCACAGGCGCGGATGTAGCTATGGCTGTTGAGGTCTCGACAGCTATGACTGGTGAGGCGTCGAAGACTTCGGTGAGTCTGGCGACTGCGTCCGCTGCCACCCCGGGAGACCCGTGTATGGAAGTGAGCGGGCCTCGGGTGGCAGCTCCGATGCTCGGTGGTGCCTCCGCCTCCCTTCTTCCGAACGATCCCGAAGCTGGCCTGCTGGAAGACGAATCCGCGTGCTCGGGTGACGAGCATCCCTTTGAGGGTGAGCCTGGAGAGGAGTGGGCCGGCGGGGCGTGGAGCGATGCGGATGAGAAGGCCGACGGAGTTCTCGGAGATGGCGCGGCGGATCGCAGCGACCACGAGGGCGCGCCCGCTGCTCGGTGTCGCGATGGGAACAAACCTGGTAGCAGCGCCGACCTGAGCCCCGCGCAGGCGCTGCTGGCGGCCTTCGAGCGCCTGTTTCGAGATGCAGAGGACGGTTCGCATTACACGGGCGATTACATGACCAAGTGGAGTGAGCGTGTGAGCTCGGTGCTTCCCTTCCTGCAGCAGGGCGTCGAGACCCTTCCGCCTGTCTCGAGTGATGGCGCGAGGAAGCGGAAGGATGGAGAGAGTGATCCGGCCGCCTGCGACGCTGCGAGTGGTGGCGCTGCGGTTGGATCTGACGCTGCCCTGGTGGACTCCTATGCTCAGAAGAAGTTCAAAGGGCGTGCCGGCGCGCGGCCTTCGCACAGTGAGCTGCTGGATCGGGGTCGTCGGCTGCTGATCCGCCTAGAGACAAGCTCCAACCGCGCAACCATGAAGAAGCTGCCCGAGATGTTGTTCCAGATGATGTTTGCGCACGAGTGTTTCATGTCGCACGAGACCTGGACGTTGTATTGCGGGTATCCGATTTATGTGGCTACTCGGGCTCAGGAGCGTCTTCGGAGGAAGCTCCGCGGTGAGGATCCTGACGACGTCGACGCGTCCGGACCTTTCCTACCCACCTATGCGGAGGATGGCGAGGACGGCGACGGCTCACGGCCCATGGCCGCTGCTGGCTCCGAGGAGCATATGGCGATGCTTCGGGCTAAGGCAGTCAAGCCTGCGGATCCTTCCCTGGACCTGGGTCCTGACGACGCTGAGCAAGAGAGGGGGAGCGACGGCGGCGCCACAGCCACCATGCAAATCGAGCCCTCTGGCACCATACGGCAGTATGACAACTGGCTCCTGCGAGGACCTCGTGAGCCTCTGAGTTCCATGGGGCTCTACCACTACTCCATGTTTGTCCACAGGCACTACGCCAACGAGCCCGCGCCTGACTTCGCGACGTACTTGCACTCGGACCTCCATCCGCAGTGCAATCATCAGGTGCAGAGGCTTCGGCTCGACGAGTCCTTCCGGGTGCCCCGCTTGAACGGCTTCTACTTCCCGGCTCAGGGCACCAATCCTGAAATGAATGCGATGATGAAGACGATGCTGTTCAGACCACTGGCGCTGCCTTCGGAGGCTTGCGACTACGGGGGAACGGCGCTCTTCGATATGATCGGCAACTGCCTCGATGCGGGCGCCTCTTATCAGTCGGGCTGGACTCACTGGTTCGATCGACAGCGCGTGCTGGCTGATCGCTTCGACGCGCTGCAGCGGCGCGCAGGTAAACTCTTTACCTTGGAGGATATCGATGTTGGGCTCGACAGCGCCGCGCCCGTGGGTGACCGTGAACAGCCGAGCGCGGCCGAGTTCATGGCGTACATCACGGTGGAGGTCGTCACTAACATGGACCAGGGCGCCGAAGCGAAGAGTCGACCGCGGCAGCCCTCCCGGCCCGAAGCCAGCCAGTACGCGCGAGCCACTGAGCTCGATGAGCATGCACCCGGGGATGACGGAGACTGGGCGGGCGCCGAAGCGGATCCGGACGCCATGCCGGCGGGTGACGGTAGGAGGGAAGCGCAAGTCGACGTGCCGGGCGACGCCGTCGGGAAGATGGTGCAGTCTGCGGCTAGGCACCCTATCCCTCAGGAGGAGCTCTTTGACGTGATCATGCGAGAAAAGATCCTATGTGGCGCGGATGCCTATACGAAGGCGTTTGCTGAGGGCATGGGGAAGCATCTGCAACCGTCCGCCGGCCCCTGCCAATTGGACCACGCGGATTTCGACGCGGATAGCAAGAGTGCGCGGCCGGACTTCGACGCCGCCATGAAGAAGCAGACTGAGCGCTTCAAGTGGAACATTAAAAGTGATCAGCCTGACCCGGATGATGCGGCGAAGCCGGATGACCCCTGCCAGACGGGGCGCTCCGACGGGAATGCGATGCCTGAGCCCGCCTACTGGCATGACTTGGACGAGGCACCGCCGGTGCGCGTCGTGGTCGCTGAGATGTTGGAGGAGCTTGCGGAGGACGAAGAGAACCCGCGTGTCCTTGGCACCGAGCAGCTGGAATTCCTAGCGCTGGTGGTTGATCACTTCGAGTATATGCTGCGAGAGCGAAAGCTGGGGCGAGTGCCGACGCAGCGCGTGTGTCTCCTCTTGGGACAGGGCGGATCTGGCAAGAGCGAGCTCATCGATATCGTTCGTCGCCTTGCGGTGCGGTATCTGGGCGACGGGAGCTGCATGCTCACGGCCTCCTCCAACTCTGCCGCTCGTGGTATCGGGGGTGATACGATCCATAGTTGCACGCGGATCTCTGGGCTGTCATGCCTGACATTGGGTAAGATCTCGCAAACGACGCCTGAAGGCAAGGACGCCTGGAAGGACGTCGAGGTCCTCGTGGTCGATGAGATCTCCATGGTGCAGCCGAGGCTCTTCGGCGCCCTGTCTTATCGCGCGGCGATCCTTCGACAAGGCATGCGTCCCGCGCGCTGGCCCGAGACCGAGCATCGGACTGATCCTGATGTGTACGACGAGCCGGGACGCGCCTTCGGCGGTATTCCTCTCGTGCTCCTGACGGGTGACTTCATGCAGCTAACCCCCATCGGAGGAGACGGCAGTAAGAAAGATGATACAAGTGATAAACGAAAAAAGAAAAATGACGAGGACCAGATGAAAAGCAAACCATCTCTGCTCTGGGACCCGGCAAAAGCCACTGGTAGCGACGAGAACAAGAGGGGTCTACGCTGTTTTCACCAAAACGTGACCGATGTCTTCTTTCTGAAGCAAACCTTTCGCTTCGTAGACAGAGAGACGAAGCAGGCCTGCTCGTTCTTACCGCGGCTGCTTGCGTTCATGCGCGCGCCAGGTATCGATGCCGATGGGAAGCCGCGAACGATGCCGCGAGATCTGTGGGATCGATTGCAGCGGTGTGTCGTGAAGAACGCCAGCGACCCGCGGCTGCTGGACACGCGCCGCAAGAGGTATCAAGCCGCAATCGAGTGGAAGGCCGTGACTCCGCTCATGCACTTCAGGGCGCTGCGCGAAGCGCGCGAGCGACGGGAGATGCTTATGTACGTGCAGGGCGTGGACGTGCCTGGGGCCGGCAACTGCCTGAGCGCGCACGAGTACCGGCTTGCCCTGCAGACTGCCAATATGAACAAATGTGGTTCTCGGATGGGGCTGCTGCCACTATACAAGGGCATGGAAGTACGCATGACTGCGAAGCTGTCGGCTAAGAACGGCATCGTGCAAGACGCCACTGGCACGGTGGAGTCCATCCAATTCCACCCAGATGAGTTCACGAAGCCTGCAAACGATTGGCTTGGCAACCCGGATCATCCCGCCTGGGATAGGGGCTCCGTGCGCCTGCAACGCACTCCGTTAGCTGTTCTTGTGAAGTTCGCACACTTCAAGGAAGATGTCGGTCACGGAAAAGGCGTCGTGGCTATCGAGCCCAGCGGTGGCGCATGGAAGGAGAACTTTGTTGTCAAAGACGACATTGGAATGGGCCAAACCCGGATACGACGGGTGCCCATGAAACGCTACCAGCTGCCGTTGGCGCCCGCGCTCGATCGGACTGTCAATTCGGCACAGGGTCTCAGCATGGATTCTGCCATGATGATGCTAGCGAAGGGAAACAGTATGCACATCGATGACCACTGGCTCAATGTGTACGTGTTGCTGAGCCGTGTGCGGCACGTCGACCAGCTCCTCCTGTTCAACCTCCCCGAAAGGCAGTTGTTTGAGAAAGGTCCTGCGACGTGGATAAAGGACGGACTCGCGAGGCTGGAGGCAAAGGCCGATTCGCTGGAGCAGCGCGGCCGCGTTGCCGATGCGATGAGGGCGATGCCTTGGGACGCGGCCGTGGCACGTGCGACGTCCCGTGGTGCACCGTCGCCTGGGGCAGCTCCCGCAACGGAGCAAGGTAACGCTGCACCTGTGGAACAGACAGCGAAGCGTGCGCGGCGGGACGTACGCGGCACCTGTGACGCGTCTGCTGCTGCTGCTGCAGCTTCGGACGATCCGAAGCGTGCGCGGCGGGACGCGCGCGGCACCTGTGATGCGTCTGCTGCTGATCCAGCTTCGGAGGGTCCTTCGTCTCCGCTCTCGAAGCGTCCGCGGCGGGGGCGTAACCCGAGCGCGGATGCTGCAGTTGCTGTCGGCGCAGCTCCTGGCGCGGCCCTCCCAGTGGATGGGCTCGCTGCCGGTTCTGTCGCTGCTGGTGCTACGACTGCGGTCCGCGGCCAGTCGTCGGATCCAGCGGTATCTGCTGCCCTGCTGCGGGTGGGTGCCGCGCGACGACGGGCGCCGATACTTCCGTCGTTCCACAGTGCTTTGTACGAGTCGCCCACCGCGCGTGCCGCGCCGAGCGATGGATTCGAGACCATGGTGTCGCTACTTCGGCGCCTCCCGGCTGACATCTCGCACTTCAATTGCGGAATCACGAAAGAGGCCCTGCGTGCCACCCTGTACTTTGAGGATAGGCGCGCCGAGCCCGTTGGCCTCGCGAACCATGGCAACACCTGCTTCGTCAATGCGGCGCTGCAGCTGCTGCTGCGCGTGGACCCTCTGTGGCGGTACTTGCAGGCGCATTCCCGGGTCGGCTGCGAGCGAGGGCATGGATGTCTCACTTGCCTGGTGCGTGATCAAGCGACTGCGCTGCGGGAGGCGACTGTTCCAGCTAGTTGTCCGTTGGCCCTGGCGGCGCGGCGCGGCCGCTTTGGCGAGGAGTTTGCGGCGCCGGTGGAGGATGTGCGGGCGGGGCCGCAGTGTGATGCCTCTGCTTTCTTGGGTCGGATGCTCAACACTCTCGTCCAACAGGAACCTACGGCCATGCAGGCTGTCGTCGGCGATTTCCAGAACCGGTACGGCCTGCGCTCGGTCCTCCACGAACATGTCTTCGGCTGCATTCGTCGCTCGAGGCTGCGATGCGACGCGTGCGGCACCGTGTCTGACAAATTGGATCCCTGCACTAATGTATGCATGTCGTTAAGTGCCATCGATAAGTCTGTCCATACGCTGCAAGGCTGCTGGGAGAAACATTTCCGCGAGGAGCTGGTTTCCGATGGGGCTCGGTGTCCTAGCGGCACTTGTGCGGGGAAGTGTCGCAAGCAGCTCTTTCTAGAGAAGGAGCCTTCCGTGCTGCTCATCGAGCTGAAGCGCGGCTGGGCAGCGCTAGATGCGACGCGAAACGTCCTGGAGCACGGCAAGCTGACCAGGCCCATATCATTTCCCGAGCACCTTGACTTCTTGCGCACGGGTCGATATGTCTTGCGTGGC
>NYZE01000110.1 GCA_002685965.1 Planctomycetota bacterium
TATCTTGTGGCTCGGCATGCAGGCCAACGTCAACCTTGGTTTCGGCTGCACCCTCCTCGCAACCAACCTCGCCACGCTCGGTGTGGCGCTCAGCAACGGCGCCGGCAGCGGCACGGTGGCGGTTGGAATCCCGAACGTTGCAGGCTTCAAGGGCCTCAAGTTCTGGACTCAGTGGTGGGTGCTCGACAACGGCGGCGCGTGGTTGAACGCTCTAGCGTTCTCCAACGGTGGCGCTGCTACAGTCGGCGGCAACTAGAGAGTTCCGCTTCTTAGTCGTGCCTTTGGCCGGCCGAAAGCGGGGAGCGCAATCTGCGCGCAACCCGCGGCCGGCCAGGGCAGCCCGGCAGACGGTCTCTAGCACCTGACGCCAACGAAGAAGTGCGCGGGCCACGTCCGGTCAGATCCGGGCGTGGCCCGCGTCTCGTTTAGCTACAAGATCCTGCGCCATACCTAATGCCTGCCCACGGAGGTGCAGGGCACGTGGGGCCGGGCTATACCACCTACGCCGCAGGCACTGAAGATGGACCTCGCCGACGACGGAACCGTCGAGGGCTTGCTTGGCGCGTGAGCACGCAGCGGGCAACATCGTGCGTATGAACCTCTGGGGCGGACGATTCGCCGATTCACAACACCCGGCCTTCGAAGCGTTTAATCGCTCGCTGCCGTTCGATCGGCGCTTGTGGCGTGAGGACATCGAGGGCAGCCTCGCTTGGGCCACCGCGCAGGTCGACGCCGGCGCACTGACCAAACGCGAAGGGCAACGCATCCGTGCGGCCCTCGCTCGCCTTGCGAAGCGCTTGGACAAGGACGATGCCGAGCTCCGCGACTCGGACGCCGAAGACATCCACACGCTCGTCGAGCTGGCGTTGATCGACGACGTCGGCGAGCTCGGTAAGAAGCTGCACAACGGTCGCTCACGCAACGACCAGGTCGCGACCGACCTGCGCCTGTGGGCGAAGAAGCGTGCGTGTGACCTGCACACAGCCATCGGCGATCTGATGGCAGCGCTGGCCGAGAAGGCCGAGCAAGAGAGCGCGACCCTCATCCCAGGTTACACGCACTTACAGCGCGCGCAGGTCGTGACGGTCGGGCACGTGCTGCTCGCATATGTCGAGATGCTGGATCGAGATCGTGCAAGGCTCGCCGAAGCCACGCGACGACTCGACGCATGTCCGCTCGGCTCGGGCGCGCTGGCTGGCACAGCACTGGCAATCGACCGCAAACACCTCGCCAAAGCGCTCGGCTTTCGCGCTGCCGCGAGGAACAGCATCGACGCGGTCAGCGACCGCGACTTCGTGTGCGAGTTGCTGTTCGTGGCAACACTGTCGGGTGTTCACCTGTCGCGGTTGTCGGAAGACTGGATCTTCTGGTGCAGCCAGGAAGCCGGCTTCGTGGCCCTGAAGGACACGGTCACGACCGGATCCTCGCTGATGCCGCAGAAGAAGAACCCCGACTCGTTGGAGCTGGTGCGCGGCAAGGGCGCACGCATGCTCGGTCGTCTGACGGGATTCCTGGCTTGCCTGCGCACACTGCCACTGGCCTACGACAAGGACCTGCAGGAGGACAAGGAGGCGCTGTTCGACGCCCTCGACACCTGGGAAGCGTGCCTGTCCGTGGCCCGCCTCGTCGTCGAGGGCGCCCTGTTCGACCGCGAACGCTGCGCAAGCGCCTGCGACAAGGGTTACTTGAATGCGACCGAGTTGGCGGACTACCTGGTCGGGAAAGGAGTAGCGTTTCGCAATGCGCACGAACAGGCGGGCCGCCTGGTGCGCCTCGGGCTGGAACGGGACAAACAGCTCGGCGAGCTAACCCTCGACGAGCTACGCGCCGTCGCGCCTGAGTGCACACAGGATGTCTATAGTGCGCTCGACAACGAGAGACTCGTGCGACGTCGGACGGCGCTCGGGTCAGCGAACCCGCGCCACGTGCAGAGTGAAGCTCGCCGCTGGTGCAAGCAGCTGGAAAAACGACAGTGATCAGGGAAGACAAGAACTCGACTTCGGCAGGAGCGGCTACGACCACCGTACGTCCGGCGACGGTGTGTGACGTGCCAGTCATGCTGGAGATCATCAACAGCTATGCCGGCGAACAGATCATGCTGGCTCGTTCGCCCCTGTCGCTCTACGAGGGCATCCGCGACTTCGTCGTGGCTGAGCGTGACGGTGCGATCGTGGGGTGCGGCGCGTTGCACATCGTTTGGGGCGAGATGGCCGAGGTCCGCTCCATCGCGGTGCGTCCCTCGGAGAAGGGAAACGGCACGGGTCGTATCCTCGCAGAACGCCTACTGGACGATGCGCGCCAGCTGTTGATCACTCGAGCCATCGCCTTCACCTACGTGCCGGGTTTCTTCGAGAAGCTCGGCTTCCGTGTGGTGGAGCACGCCGAACTGCCGCACAAGGTGTTCTCCGACTGTCTGAACTGCCCCAAGTTCAACTGCTGCGATGAGATCGCGATGCTGATCGAGCTGTCCGATTCTCCCGAACCACTCCCTGGGCAGGGGCCGCTATCGCGCGCGCTGCCCAACGTCTACCAGGGGCCGTTCCCGGTGCGAAAGCCGACGGAGGAAGCCTAGTGCTGCCAACCGGTTTTCGTGGTGCTGCCGTCGACGCCGACCTCGCCAAGGGCTCGCGCCTGGATTTGGCGCTCATCGTCTCCGACGCTGCCGGAATGGCGGGCGCCATGTTCACGAGGAACAGGGTCGTCGCCGCACCCGTCGCATTGTCGCGGGAGCACCTGAGGCAGACTTCCGGGATGACTCGTGCCATCCTGATCAACGCAGGGTGCGCCAACGCCTGCACTGGGCCTGGCGGCGACGAGGACGCCATGCAGTGCGCACAGTGGGTCGCCGATGCTGTCGGCTGTGACGTGCTCGAGGTGCTGGTCTTCTCCACCGGAGTGATCGGTGAGAAGTTGCAGATGGCCAACATCGAGCGCGCAGTGCCGGACCTGTGCGCGCAGTTGGATACCGGAGCATCGACAGTCGACGCGGCATCGCGGGCGATTCTGACAACGGACACGAGGCCGAAGGTCATCGAGCGTGCTATTCCCCTGCAGGATGGTGGCACCGCGCAACTGGTGGGCTTCGCCAAAGGCTCGGGGATGATCCACCCCGACATGGCAACGATGCTCGCCTTTCTCCTGACCGACCTCGACCACGCCGACCCATCGCACGTCTACCTACGCGGCGCAGTCATGGAGAGCTTCCACCGCGTGACGGTCGACGGGGACTCCTCGACCAACGACGCCGTGCTCTTGTGGTCATCGGGCACCAAGCAACAGCCAGCCGATGACAAAGGCTTCTTCAAAGCGCTGAGCGAGTGCACCCTGCACCTCGCCAAGGAGATCGCCCGCGACGGAGAAGGAGCGACCAAGCTGGTCGAGGTTGAGGTGCGCGGCGGCGAGACTCACGATCACGCCGACAACTGTGCGCGCGCCATCGCGCAGAGCCTGCTCGTCAAGACGGCGGTGCACGGCTGCGACCCCAACTGGGGCCGCATTCTCGCGGCAGCCGGCCGCAGCGGCGCCGAGATCGACACTCACAAGGTCAAGGTGGGCATCGGTGAGGCGGTGCTCTTCGAAAACGACGAGCCCCAGCCAGCCAACGAGGCCGCGGCTGCCGAGCACCTGAAAAGCGACTCGGTCCGCATCTGGGTCGACCTGGCCACCGGCCCGTGCGACAGCCGCTACTGGACGTGCGACCTCAGCGCCGACTACGTGCGCATCAACGCCGACTACCGCACGTAGCGGTCAAAGCAGGGGCAAGACGCCCGCACCGGCACTACAGCCATAGAAAGTGGCTAGCCCACTTTGGGGTAACCCACCTGCCATAGCCCGATCGATGAGGTATCTTCGACACCATGCGACTCGCGCTGATAGCCCTGCTCAGTTTTCTGCCGGTGATGCCCGGCGACGACTACGAGGCGGTCGAGTTCAGGACGCTGTCCGACTTCGACTGGACCAAGGGCATGGAACTCCCGGCCGAGGTCAAGAAGTTCGACGGCAAGAAGGTCGCCATCTCGGGGTTCATTCGTACCGAAGACGGCAGCAGCGAGGGCATCGCTGAGTTCTGGCTCGTCGATCAGGGCTGTGATTGCGAGGGGTGGCCCAAGATGAACGAGGTCATCTCCTGCATGATGCCCGATGGTGAGGTGATCTCGAACGACGACTCACCGATCACCGTGCGCGGCACGCTCGAGGTCGGCGAGATCATCGAGGACGGCTACGTCGTTTCGATCTATCGACTCAAGGTCGACACGGTCGAGTAGCTCGCGATCGCGCTCAGAGGCCGACGTGTCCGGCCATGAAGTCGCGCACCGTGTCGATCCCGATCCGTTCCTGGTGCTGCGTGTCACGGTAGCGCACCGTGACGGTCTGGTCGTTCAACGTATCGCTGTCGATCGTGAAGCAGAACGGCGTGCCGGCTTCGTCCATGCGCGCGTAGCGCTTGCCGATGGATTGCTTGACGTCACACTGGACGGTCCAGTCGCTGCGTAGGTCGCGGTAGAGCTTCTCGGCGACTTCCGGCATGCCGTCCTTGTTGACGAGCGGAAACACTGCGGCCTGGATCGGCGCAAGCGACGGGTTGAAGCGCAGGTAGACCTTGCTCGCGCGCGTCTCGTCGGGCGTGAAGGCCTCGCAGATGAGCAGGAGCACGCCGCGGGTGAGCCCGGCCGCCGGCTCGATGACGTGCGGGATGTAGCGCTCATTGCGTTCCTGGTCGAAGTACTCGAGCTTCTGCTTGGAGTGCTCCTGGTGCCGTGAGAGATCGAAGCAACCGCGGTGCGAGATGCCCTCGAGCTCGCCAAAGTCAGGCGCCGTGAATGGCCAGAGATACTCGACATCGGCACACGCGGTCGAGTAGTGCGCGAGCTCGTCGTCGTCGTGATCGCGCCGCAACAAGTTGGCCTTGTCGACGCCCAACGACTCCCACCACTCCTGACGATCCGCCACCCAGAAGTCGTACCACTTGCGAGCGTCGTCCGGGTGACAGAACCACTCCATCTCCATCTGCTCGAACTCGCGCGAGCGGAAGATGAAGTTGCGCGGCGTGACCTCGTTGCGAAACGACTTGCCGATCTGAGCGATACCGAACGGCATCCGCACACGCATGGTGTCGAGCACGTTCTTGAAGTTGGTGAAGATCCCCTGTGCTGTCTCCGGTCGCAGGTAGACCTTGTTCGCGTCGTCCTGGACCGCGCCGGCGTGGCTCTCGAACATCAGGTTGAACTCGCGGGCTTCGGTCAGGTCGCCGCCACAGTTCGGGCAGGGTGCTGCGACACCAGCGACGACTTGCAACACCTGCGCCAGCGTGTGAGCACCCTGCTCGAGCGCGGCCAGCGAGGCGCTTTCCTTGTCGCGCACGACGATGAGTCCAGGCGCCAGTTTCTTCGCCTTGCGCTGCGCCCACTTTTGCAAGGCGCCGGTGTCGACCTCAGCTTCGCCGGTGTGGCCGATGCCGATCACTTCCGACAACGCCGTGACCCACGCGCTGTCACACAACATCTCGGCGATGTGGTCGGCGCGGAACAACTTCTTGCACTGCCGGCAGGTCTGCATCGGGTCGCTGAACCCGCCGACATGGCCGGACGCGACCCAGACACTCGGGTTCTGGATGATCGCTGAGTCGATGCCAACGATGTCGACCTCACGCCCATCCGGGCCCACCGGCGGACGCTTCACGAGGTCGCGCCACCAGCGATCGCGAAGATTGTTCTTGAGCTCGACGCCGAGCGGCCCGTAGTCCCAGAAACCGTTGATGCCGCCATAGATCTCGGACGCGGGATAGATGAAACCGCGGCGCTTGCACAGCGCCACGATCGCGTCCATCGACTTGTCGGCAGGGTCGATGCGGGTCGGGCTCGCTTCGGTGGTCATGTTCAGCGGGATCCTAGCAGCAGGCTGAGGAGCCCCGCCCCCCAATACAGCGACGTTCCCGAGTCAGAGCGCACAGGGATCCCGGTGGTTTCCGTATCCTGGGAGCATGCTGGTGACGATTCTCCTGCTGGGCATGGCTGGCCCGTCCCAAGACGACGCGAAGGTCGACAAGTGGGTACGCGACGCCACGCGTAAGCACCCACTGATCCGCATCCAGGCCGCAAAGCGCGTTGGCAGAGCCGGTGCCAAGGGCCTCGAGGCCGTGCAGCGCTTTGTCGCCAAGGAAGGACGCGGCAAGCTCTCCACCCCCCTCGTGCGCGCGCTTGGCGACATGGGCGTGCCCGCGGCCCGGACCTTCCTGCGCGAACTCGTCGAGGATGACCAGTTCACGTGGCGGCCGCAGGCCCTCACGTCACTGAGCGAGAAACCAGAGGCCGACGAGTGCGACCTGTTCGAGAAGTACCTCCAGCACCGCTCATGGCTCATGCGGCGGGCCGCCCTGACCGGAACGGCGCGGCTCGCCGGGGACGAACCGAAGCAGGTCATCGCAGCGCTCGGCGACCGCGACCTCAGGGTGCGCGTCCACGCTGCGGCCCTCCTGCTCGAATCCGGCAAGACCGGCGGCCTGGCCCAACTCGTGCACGGGCTCGACGCGGAGGAAGTGTTCTTCCGCGATGACTTGGGGTACCGAGTCAGGCTCGCTGCGAGCAAGGCCCTGACCAAATGGGCGGGCAAGGACTATGGCTACTCACCGCGCCAAACCCGATCGGAGCGTACTCGCGCAGTCCAGGAGTTCGCCGCGCGCGTACGCAAGGCGACTGGGGTTGTCGTGCCGCGACCAGCCGCCGCCAAGAGACCCGGCTACGTGCTCGGCTACGAACGGCGCTCTTGCCGCGACGGTGACCTCTACTTGCGGGTCGACGACAAAGGCAAGCTCTGGCGCGGACTGTTCGACCCGGTCGTCGTGACCGTTTCAGCCAACCGGCTCGCAATGGTGCGCCAGAACGCCCGGGCCATCACGACGAAGCGGCGACATGGCCGCATCGAGTGCGACTTCGTCAACTTCGCCGGGCTCGGCACGGACGGCGCGGCGTCGACGCGATGCGCCCCTGGCGCCATCCCGGAGGCGTTGTCACAGCTCGAGACGCTGTGGCAAGAGGCAATCAAGAAGGGGAAGCAATGAACCTCCTCCTCGCAATTCCGCTGCTGGCAACGCTCGCCGTTCCGACGCAACGACGGAAGGTCAAACCGATCAAGTGCGTGCGCTTCGCGACCACGTGGGAGGGCGCGATCACCGAAGCCAAGCTCCTGCGCTTACCGATGGTCGTGCACAGTCACAAGATCGATGGACCAGAGTGCAAGATCCTGCGCGGCCGACTACTCGAGGACAGACGCTACATGCGTTTCGCGGCCGTGAGCACGGTCGAAGTGGCCGTGGTCGCAGGTTTCGAGGAGGCAGTCGAGGACAAGAACCCGGCGGTCGTGACCTATGAGAAGCGAGTCGAGGGCAAGACCATCAAGCGGCTCGCGCGCTGGCCGAACCTGACCATCACCGACATGCGACTCGTCAACGCCAGCGGCGCCCAGGAATACAACTTCGCCGAAGTGCATCCTTACACGACCGTCGTGGATCCCTTCACGCGGGGCGAGATGAAGTCATGGAAGGGCACCTTCGACAAGAAAGAGCTGATGGACTTCGTCAAGAAGGCGATGTCCGAAATCCGCCGGCAACATCGTCAGCCGAAGATCACGCGCAAGGAACTCTATGCGCTGGACGCAGCCGAGGCCCGCGCCCGGCACGCACTGGCGCGCAAGCGGCTCGCCAAGGCACTGAGCGCAGTCGCCAGGTTCGATCGTCGCCTCGCCAGCTGGCCCGGGGAGGCACGCAAGCGCGTCGCTGCCATCCGCGCCGCGGCCGCGAAGATCGCCAATGGCGAACTCGCTGCGGTCCAGGCACTCGCCAAGGACAACAAGACCGCCGCCAGGAAGCGCATCGCAGTCGCGACCAACGTTCTGAAGGGCACCGACTTCGCCAAGAAGCTAGCCGAGCTCAAAGCGAAGCTCTATCAGTGATCGCTGTTGCCGCGTGACGGAAAGAGCCCCGCCGAGCGATGTGCGTCAGACCGCATCCGTCGCCGAGAACACGCGCTCCAGGTAGCCGCACAGAAGGTGCACGATCAGCAGATGGCACTCCTGAATGCGCGGCGTCGAGGTCGACGGCACGCCGATCCACAGGTCGGCCAACTGCGCACAGGCGCCTCCGGCTTCGCCCGTCAGGGCGACGGCGGTGATGCCGAGGCGTTTCGCGGCCTCGAGCGTGGCGACGATATTGGCCGAGCCGCCGGACGTCGAGATCCCGACCAGCAGGTCACCGGCACGGCCAAGCCCTTCGAGTTGACGGGCGAAGACCTGCTCATAACCGCTGTCGTTCGCGATCGCCGTCGCGGTCGGCGTCTCGTGCCCGAGCGCCATCGCCGGCAAGGCGCCGCGGTTCTTATCGAGGAACCAACCCGTGAGCTCACAGGCAGCGTGCGCCGCGTCGCAGGCACTACCACCGTTACCGCAGAAGAACAGCCGGCCACCATTCTCGATCGTGGCGCGCGCGCGGGCGAGCAGATCCATGAGCGGCGTAAGGTCGCCGGCCAGCAAGCGCTCCTTGGCCGCGATACTCTCACGGATGTCGGTTTCGAGCGAGGAGGAGTCCACTACCGTGGATCAAACCGGGCCGGGCCCCTGGCCGCAAGCTGCATGCTCGGGTTGCTGCTGGCTTCGTCCGCAACGGCTCAGCCCTGGCGGTTAAAGGGGTCCGCCGCAGAGCGCGAGGACATGCTGGTCAACCTCGTCGATCGCGCCCGCTGGCCGTGGCCGGCGCAGCGCGACGTGGTCTGGCTCCCGGAACCGGCCTGGCGGCAGGCCGGGGTCATAGCCCTGGGCGGCCGCATGTACCACGTCGGCGCCGACTGCATCGTCAACCGAGCGATCGACGAGCCCGCACGCGAACCGTTCGAAGGCATGCGCGGCGGCAAGCTCGTCCTGCGCTCGGGCAAGACGCAGGTGACGCTGCGCATCGAGCGGTCGCTGGGCGAGGCGGACAAGGACACCAAGAACTTCCACACCCGGGAGCTCGCGCGGCTCGGCCTCAAACCAGCCAAGGAGTCGCTGAATCTCCGGCTCGAGGGCCTCGATCAACTCGTCGAACCCCACAAGAGCCTCGCGTTCCTTCGAAACGTGCTCGCGGCGAGGTTCCGTGAGCTGTCTGCGGCAAAGACCAAGGACCCCGGCCCCGGCCGTCGGTGGCGCAATGGTCTCGTGGAGCGGTGGCGCCTGAACGAGGAGGGGAAGGGCACGCACCCGCCACCCCGGTTCCACACGCGTCAACTGAGCGACCTGCCCACTCTCGGCTTCCTGCACCCCGACAAGAACGGGAAGCTCGCGCCGACGGCGCTGCAACGCTCAGGCTTCGATTGGCGCGTGCACCGGGACGAAGACACTGCTCATCGCAAGCTTCTGGGAGATTTCGTTGCGGGACTGGTGACGCCGCTGCCGCGACTGCCGCGCGGTGCCAGGAGCACCCTGCGCCTCGACGACACCTTCGGGCGCGACGGCCTCGACGACCATGATGCAATCGATCTGGGAAGCTGGATCGAACTCACCCCCGGCAACTTCGGCTATTGGCCCGCGGGCACCCCCGTGCGTTGCCCGCACCAGGACGGCAAACCCTGGCGCCGGCCGCGTCAGGGCGCACGCTCCTGGATCGTCGAGGTGACCTCCCCGGTCTACGAGCCCTACTGCCTGCGCGTGTTGCTGGCTGCCTATCACCTGAGCGACGACGATCCACCGCGCCTTGCCGCCGTCGAACCCGGCCAACCGGGCGGTGGCTGGACCTCCTCCGAGCCACTGATGCGGGCACTCGGTGTCCCGAAGGGAAATCACCTCCACCTCGAGGTACTCGGGATCTACGAGACGGCACCGCGCCGGCGCGCTCTCTTCCTGCGGCTCATGGTCCAGACCATGCTGGACATCGAGCTGACGAAGTGTCGATGGGACAGCGTGAGTGGAAAGGCGGCGCCAGAGCCTTTCTCGCTTCCCCCACTGCTTGCCCGCCCGGGGGTACGCGAGAGCGGGTTGGCACACGAGCTCGCCATGACGATGCCCTGGTTCGGCGGACCTTTGACACCCAACGGCCGGGCCACGGTTCGCGGCCTGGGATTCACGATCCACCTCGACGGCCTCAACGGCAGCCGCCCTCGCTTCCGCCTCGTGCCCCCCCGCGGAACGAAACTACCGATCCCGGCGAGGCTTCGGGCACTGTGCCGCGAACTGCTCGTTCCTGCGGCCAGCTACCACAGGCCCAAGTGATCGAGATTTTCTACATGTCGTGCGGATTTTGAGCCGTAAAGCGGCGATCAACCTGGTAGATCATGCGTAACGCCACTGAAATCCAGCCGCTCCGGCACAATTCAGTGGTCAGTCCAGCCATCTCATCCACCATCGCCGTTCCGGGAGGGACCCAGTGCAGCACGAACATGCAGTCGACACGCCGCAGACCAAGGCCAAACTGACCCCCGAGGAGATCCTCGCAACGCTCGAACGCGAGGGGATCCAGTTCATGCGGCTGATGTTCACGGACATCACCGGCATCAACAAGAACGTCGAGGTGCCCCGCACTCAGTTCGAGAAGGCACTCGACGGTCAAGTCATGTTCGACGGGTCATCGATCGAGGGCTTCGTACGCATCGAAGAGTCGGACATGATCCTCGTCCCCGACCTCGACACGTTTGCTATCTTCCCGTGGGACGACCAGGGGCAGGGACGAGTCGCCCGGCTGATCTGCGACGTCCACAACCCCGATGGGTCAGCGTTCGCGGGCTGCCCGCGCTCGACGCTCAAACGGCAGGTCGCCCGTGCAAGCGAGCTCGGCTATCAGATGATGGCGGGTGTCGAAGCCGAGTTCTTCCTGTTCGAGGTCGCCGAGAACGGTGCGCCGACGACCGAGACGCACGACGTCGGCGGCTACTTCGACATCGCGCCGATCGATCGCGGCGAACCCTGCCGGCGCGCCATCGTGCACGCCTTGCACGCGCTCGGCTTCGAGGTCGAGGCAGCGCACCACGAAGTCGCGGAAGGCCAGCACGAGATCGACTTCCGCTACAGCGACGCTTTGACGATCGCGGACAACCTCGCCACCTTCCGCCTCGCGGTCCGCAAGGTCGCGCACGATTGGGGCCTGCACGCCACGTTCATGCCCAAGCCGCTACATGGCGTCAACGGGTCGGGCATGCACACGCACCAGTCCCTGTTCTCGACCGAGACCGGGCACAATGAGTTCTACGCCGAGGAGAAGGAGTGGCGGCTCTCCGAGACCGCGCTGAACTACATCGGCGGCCTGCTGCGGCACGCCAAGGGCATGTGCGCTCTCACGAACCCACTCGTGAACTCCTACAAGCGACTCGTGCCCGGCTATGAAGCACCGACGCACATCGCCTGGTCGGAACGCAACCGCTCACCGCTCTGTCGCGTTCCCGCACGCCGCGGCGTCGGCACTCGCGTCGAACTCCGGATGCCCGATCCAGCCTGCAACCCTTACCTGGCGCTGACAGCGATGCTCGCCGCCGGGCTCGACGGCGTGACGCAGAAGCTCACGCCACCCGATCCGGTGAACAAGAACATCTACACGATGAGCCAACGCGAGCGCGCCCGACACAAGGTAGAAAGCCTGCCGGCTAACCTCAACGAAGCCATCGCTGCCCTGCAAAAGGACCAGGTCCTCGCTGACGCGCTCGGCGAACACATCCTCGAAAACTTCGTCCGCGCCAAGAAGGCCGAGTGGCACGACTACATTGCGCAGGTCCACGACTGGGAAGTGGAGCGCTACCTGACGAGCTACTAAACGCTGAAACAGACACTCGGTACGCAAGGAAGGCCGGCAGTTGACTGCCGGCCTTCCTTGCGTACCGAGTGATCAGAATGCTGGGATCAGAACTTCAAGCGAATGATGTCGGCAGCCCACTCGAAGTGCAGCTCAACCGTGAGGAAGGTCGGCCGGTTCGAACGGAACGAAAGGAAGGTCAGGCTGAGCTTCGGCAAGTTGAGCTTGCGCGCCTGCTCGAGCATCGACGGCACATTGAGCCGCATCACGGTCGAGTGGATCGGCGCCAATGGTCCAAGCGTGGGCCCCACGTGCATGAACAAGAACCCGTTCTTGAACGCGGCCGGCAGTTCGAGGACCCCGCGCTGGTCTTTGTCTTGCCGATGCAGCATCAGCATGACGGGCTTGGAGTCTCCGTGCTTGACCTCGGTGCCGACTAAGGTCGGGCTGACCTTTGGCGAGCCGTAGAGGATTCTGCCGTGGGTCTGCGCCGTGGTCTCACCGGTGAAACCGATGGCGGGAACCAAGCGTTGCCAGCCACTGTTGGGCCCACTGAGGGGACCACCGGGATCTGGCATCGGACCCTTGGCTTTCGTTTGCGCTCTCGCCGCGGGGTCCGCAACCAGGAACAGCGCCAGCAAGAGCAAGAAAGAAAGCCAACGCCAACGAGGCAGCTGACCGGAATGGTGGGAGATGGTGTTACCGTGCATTCTGACACTCATCGCGGCTTTTCGCCGACCGTGCTCCGACGGGCGAGTCCGCCTTTCGAGGGTCCATCGCAATCATGTTGCGAAACGATACTGAAACAAACGTCCTCCTCGGCATCGAGCTGAGCGTCCGGACCAAACCAGTCCGGGCACGACTCTCCGAGGCGATTCCTTAGCAAGGGGTGCTGGCTGATCTTGCTGGCCACAGTGGGCCGCAGGTTCAGGACCCGCGCCGCATCGCGCCGCACCTTCGGGAAACGAGCGTAGAGCTGCTCGAACGCGTCCGCGCATTCGGCAGCGGCCGCAGCGTGGTAGTCAGCGTCGCAGTCTACTCCCGACACTGCGCCGGCGTCTTCGGCGGCATCTTCGGCGGCATCTTCGGCGGCCATGCCATCCCCATCCAGAAGGGCGGCGTAGCCGAGATTCCAATAAGGCGTCCAGAAGCCCACGTGGCAGACATCCGCATCAACGATGGTCCGGAAGTGGGATCGAGCGATGCGGTACTGCCGCTTCTGCACGGCAATCATGCCGAGCGCCTCGAGCGCGTACATCCGCAACGCCACCTTGGTGACCGGGTCAACTGGCTCAGGGCCGTTGGCGTCCGAGGTCGCTTCGCGAAGCACTGCCTCGAAGATGCGCTTCGCAGTCTCGAGGTCGTCCGACTTCATGAACGACTGACCGAGCCAGATCTGCGCCGCGGCGTAAGGCTTGCGCAGACGGATCGCCCCACGCAGGAGACACCGGCCCTTCTCGAGGTTCGTGTCGACCGAATCGAGCCGATCCTCGAGCAAGCGACGGGATTGCATCAGCCGCTGGCGTTCACCGTCGTCCCCTGACGGGTCGGCGCTTCCGGCAGCATCACCGGCTCCGGTGACACCATCGAGCAGGGCTTTGCCCCGCTGACGGAACTCGGGAATCGGCACCGCCTCGCGACACACCACGTGCACGAACGACTTGGATGTCGTCAGCAAGATGTAGGCGCGACCGAGCTGGTAGAAGTTCTCCGCGATGCGCTCGCTGCCTTCGTCGACGAGCTGCCGCACGAACGACTTGTCCGCATCGACAGAGTCGCAGTCAGCGTCGCTGAACAGATCACCGGCAAATGGATCCTGGTCGTCGTCGATGCGCCCCCAGAGCTCGCGGTGCATGCCGAGCTGTTCCTGGAGAACGCTCATGAAGCCACGACAACGCGAGCACATCTCAAGATGGCCAAGCACACGCACGGCGCGCTTCTCGTCGAGCTCGCGGTCGAGCAGCGCCGAGATCTCGGGCTGCAACCGATCGCAGGCATCGTTGTCCGAACGCCCATTCGAGCGCTCATTCCAACTCGTGGACGGGTCATCGCGGAAGCGGTCGGTCATGATGCCTCCTCCGCGGCCCGCTCACCGATCGGCACATCGGCGGGCACGGCAAAGCGACCTACCGCACGAGAGGTCTGCACGGGGTGGCTCAGTCTGCGAGCCGGGGTGAGGATCGGGCTGCGCCGCGACTCGGCGGCCTCGCCGGCGTCATCCTCGTCTGCGGTCCCTCCCGGGACGACTCCCGGCTGCCACGCCTCTGCCGAAGCGAGCACGCAATCGAGCGTTCTAAGGATCTTCTTCCGGGCCCGGAAGATCACCATCTTGAGGTTCTCAAGCCGGATCGAAAGTTCCTCGGCCGCTTCCTTGTACGGACGTCCGTCGCACTCAACCAGGTGCAGCGCTCGCTTCTCTCGCTGGCTGAGTTGCTGGTAGGCCGCGAGGTAGAGCTGCAAGTAGATCAGGTAGCTGCGCGAGCAGATTCGTTCCGACTCCACGCGGATCGCGTCACCCAGCGGTGTTGCATGCCGCACGTCGGCCCGGGTGTCGATCTCCTCGTCGTGCATCTCGTGCGTGAGATCCCGGTCCCGCTCACGGGTGCACTTGTAGACCGTGTTGCGGATGATCATGCTCGCCCAGTGCCGGAAGGCCTGATCCTTGTCCGCCTTGAACTTGTGCGGATAGCGGTAGATGTTGAAGAACACCTCCTGCAGCACGTCTTGTGGATCCAGCGAGAAATAGAAGCGGCGCAGCCGCGACGAAATCACGCCCAGGAAGAGCCGGTAGTTGAGCTCGTAGAGCAAACCGAAAGCGAGGGGGCTCTGTGTGAGCCGGAACGCGTCCATGAGGCGCGTCGACAAGCGATCGCGCAGGGACTCGACGGCGACGCGCACGGGGTGTGCTTCTCCGTCTTCGCTGCGCTGGAGCATCTCAACCCTCAGGGCATCCAACGCCGGATCCTCGGTCTCGCGATACAACTCCGCCAACCCCTCAGAGAGGTTCGTCGGGAAGCCGTGCAAGCCGGGGGCTGGAGACATCTGAAACGCCTGGGGACCGTGGCGACCGTTGCGCTCGGGCCCTGTCCTGAAGGGGTCCTGTGAAAGCCATTGCAACGAAGGAGAGAGAGCAAAGTTCCGCCGGGGCGAAACAGACGAGACGCCCGATCTTGCCCTCAGGAACAACACTCAGGGTAGGGCATAACGAGGCCTCGGTAACACCCCATAGACCCGCGCATGGCACAGGTGACAAGGGCGGTACACAAAAAGGCCGAGAAACTCGACGGGCAAACCCCAACCTCCGTTCAAATAAGAGGGTTACGCCAGAAATCGGCGCAACAGGACGGGCCTCGAGGAGGCTCCCTAGCGCTGATCGCCGTAGGCCGTCGGGAGGGCGATGACGAGCTCGGCTGGCGACCCGTCCCGACCGGGCAGAATCCGCCCCCCATGGACCTCGACCACGAGCTGATACAGCTGCCCGGCCACGTGCCCTGGCACGTCGCCCAAGTCGGGCCCGAAGGCGGTGCCTCGGAAGCGGTGCAGGACGGAGAGCGCCCCCTCTTCGATCTCGACCCGGATCTGGCCCTGACCAGCGATGCGACTCGACACTGCCTCCAGAGCAGCGCTGAAGGCCGCACAGACCGCAGCGGGTGCGCACATGACGAGCGGCGCGTCCTCGAGCGGCGGCAGCGTCAGATCGACCCCGGGATGCTTGCTGTGAATCTCGTGGGCCGCGTCCCGCACGAAAAGCGCCGTATTGTGCAGCTCCATGCCACGGGCTGCCTTCCCGGCACGATGAAGCGCCTCGGCGCAGCTCGTCTGCATCCAGTCCGTGAGCTCGATCAGCCGCCGCACTCCATCATTGAGCTCGTCGAAGTGGCTACTGCCGAGGGCTCTCTCGAGCGAGTTGGCAAGGGACTTCGCCTCCTCGGCCCACTGGGTCATCATCTGTTCGCTTTGCAACCAGGCCTGCCCAACCCTCTGAACCGCCGCCTCCTCGATGCTAGCCTTCGTGGGCGCAGGGAGGGTCGCATGGGATCGATCCGTGGCTTCACATGGGGTCAGGACGGGTCCCGCCAGCTCTTCGGGTTCGTCCGGACCGACGACCAGGATCTGCGAGCCCGGGGAGGAGGCACGCGCCCGGCGCACGGCATCTTCGAGCGGTTCCCTCAGGGTGCGCTCGTGGATCACGACCAGGGGAGTGGCCTTGCGGTCTTGCCCGGTCACTTGGTCGCGCACGGGTGGGAGACTGGCGGGGCGAACCGACATAGGGAGACTCCTCCGGGGATGGCCGAGTATTCATCGGCCATGCCCGGCCTGACCTTGAGCCCGATGCCACCGCGAGATCCGGCATGAGCCCACCATTTCCCAGGCCAGGTCTCGTCGAGGAGATGGCGCGCGAGGCAGGGTTCGATCTGGTGGCTTTCGGGCCGGCGGGCCCGGGCGAGCACGGCGCGAAGCTCGAAGAGTGGATCGCCGCCGGGCGGCACGGCGAGATGGACTACCTCGAGCGGAACCTGCCCCGGCTCCTCGAACCCGAGCGTCTCCTGCCCGGCGCGCGCGGCGCCGTCGCGCTGGGCTACGACTATGGGCGTGATGGCGTCGCCCTGGAGTCGGGCGGACGGGTCGCCCGCTATGCGGCCGGCCGCGACTATCACCGCGCGCTCGGCAGCCGCATGCGCCGTCTGACGACGGCGCTCGAGCGGGAAGGCGTGCGTGGGGACTCGTTGCGCAGCGGCATCGATGCCGTGCCGATCCTCGAGCGGGCGCTGGCGGCGCAAGCAGGGATTGGCTTCCTGGCCAAGAGCAGCGGGATCATTCACGCTGAACGCGGGCCGTGGTTGCTGCTCGCCGAGGTCCTGACCACCGAAGCTTTCGCTCCGAGCGCACCGGCTACGGGCTCATGCGGCACCTGCACGGCCTGCTTGGATACTTGCCCGACGGGCGCGATCGTTGCGCCGTTCGAGGTCGATGCCCGGCGCTGCCTTTCCTACACCACGATCGAGCTACGCGGCCCCATCCCCCACGACTACCGCGCAGCCCAGGGTGACTGGCTGTTTGGCTGCGACATCTGCATCGAAGCGTGTCCCTTCCACTCGCGCACCGGCCCGCCCCACGACGATCCGGATGCGCGGCTGCACCCAGCGCTCGAGACCTGGCAGCTCGTTGGCTTGCTCGCGCTGACACCGGAGCAGTGGAACCGCGACTGGACGGGCACCGCGATGCGGCGGGCGGGCCGCGCAGGGCTACAGCGCAATGCCGCGATCGTGCTCGGCAACCTGGGTCAAGAGGATGCTGCACCGGTGCTCGTGAAGGCGCTCGAGGACAGCGATGCCGGTGTGCGCACGGCGGCAGCGTGGGCACTGTGCCGCCTCGGCCGCGGACGGAACGAGGCCATGAGGGCGTTGGCAAGAGAGACAGACCTCGACGTCGCCGCGGACATGCGGAGATCGCTGGCCGAGTTCGGCTAGCTAGCCGCCAAGCCCGGCGCGTTGCATCTTTGCAACGCGCGTTGTTTTTCGACGACTGTTGTTATCCGCCGTCGTTCCACGGCTACTGGCAGTGGCGCACAAGCCAATGCACGCCCTCTGTCGTGATGTGCCATTGGCACCGTGTGTTCCATCACTTCCGGCTCCGACTGTCATTGCGGGGGCCGAACTTGGCAACTCTCTTGCTTCTGCTTGGCGCCGGCATCTTCCGGCGCTTACCGGCGACAGCCGTCAACTCTGAACGACAGCGGGCACAAAATGGACACGATCGACTATTACAACGAGAAGAAATGGTGCGACGGCTGCGGGGACTACGTTCGCTTTCTGATGAGCGTCGATCACTCGTACTGCGTGCACTGCGGGACCCTCGTCCGCCTCTTCAACAAGCAAGACTGGGAAGCCTTCCACGCAGCCGTGGATCAGAGCCGCCAAGCCAGGGCACAAGGCCCTAACAAGGGCCGCCGACGCGTTCGCGCTTCCTGACCACCGCCCCTGCCCCTATATAGTCGCGCTGGGAAGTCCATCCCCCTCGGGATGGCAGCCAGAAGGAGCGACTTGTGGAGGAGTTCAGGAATGAGCCGTTCACCGATTTCTCGGTGGCGGAGAACCGCGGGGCGTTCGAGAACGCCCTGACCAAGGTTGCCGAGGACTTCGGCAAGCGACACACCTGCTGGATCGCAGGAGACGACATCGGCGGGGAGGCCGATCTCGTATCCCGCGACCCTGGTGACACCGACCGCATCGTCGGCGTCTACCCCAAACTCGGCGAGGACGAAGCCGAGCGCGCCATGCAGGCGGCTCTCGGCGCCTATCCAGACTGGTCCGCGAGGACCGCTGAGGAGCGGGCCGGCTACCTGTTCGAAGCTTCGAGGCGCATGCGCGAGCGGAAGCACGAGTTCTCTGCGCTGATGGTGTTCGAGGTCGGCAAGACATGGGCCGAAGCCGACGCCGACACGGCGGAGGCCATCGACTTCATGGAGTTTTATGCCCGTGAAGCGCTGCGCTACGCCAAGGGCTCCGACCTGACCCCGCTCGCCGGCGAGAAAAACGAGATGCGCTACATCCCGCTCGGGGTCGGCGTTGTGATTCCGCCGTGGAACTTCCCGCTGGCGATTCTGGCGGGCATGGCAACCGCCGCCCTCGTCACGGGCAACACGGTCATCGTCAAGCCTTCCTCCGACTCACCCGTGATTGGCGGCAAGTTCGCCGAGCTCATGCGCGAAGTCGGCGTCCCGGGCGGCGCGTTCAACTACCTCACCGCATCCGGTGCGGTCGCTGGCGAGTACCTGGTCAAGCATCCAAAGACGCGCTTCGTCGCCTTCACGGGCAGCAAGGCGGTCGGCCTCGGCATCGTCAGCAAGGCCGGCGCAACGCCAGAAGGTCAGATCTGGATCAAGCGCGTCATCGCCGAGATGGGTGGCAAGGACGGTATCTACGTCGACGGCGATGCGGATGTCGATGTCGCCGTGCAGGGCACCCTCGCGTCGGCCTTCAGCTACGCCGGCCAGAAGTGCTCGGCGTGCTCTCGGGTGATCGTACACGAGAAAATCTACGACGACTTCGTGGCCGGGCTCGCCCAAGGCGCGCCGAAGCTCAATGTCGGGCACCCGACCGATCCCGACGTCTTCGTCGGGCCGGTATCGAGCGAGAGCGCCTACAACAAGATTCTCGAGTACATCGAGATCGGCAAGGGCGAGGGACGTCTCGTCGCCGGCGGTGGCAAGGCACCCGGCAATGGCTACTACATTCAGCCGACGGTCATCGCTGACATCAGCCCCGACGCGCGCATCGCACAGGAAGAGATCTTCGGTCCGGTACTGGCCGTGATCAAAGCCGGGTCGTACGAAGAAGGCCGCACCATCTTCAATGGCACGATCTACGGACTGACCGGTGCGATCTACTCGAACACTCGCGCGCATCTCGACGACGCCAAGCAGAACTTCCACGTCGGCAACCTGTACCTGAATCGCAAGTGCACGGGCGCCCTCGTCGGCAGCCAGCCGTTTGGCGGCTTCAACATGTCCGGCACGGACAGCAAGGCCGGCAGCCGCGACTACCTGCTGCTGTTCCTGCAGGGGAAGACGATCAGCGAGAAGGTCTGAGGCTCAAGGCTGGGGGTCGGGTGTGGGTTGGTCAGAGGTGCCTGACACCTTTGACCAACGAAGTGCTTCGTTGATCTCGGCGTCGCGCTTGCCGCGGGCGGCGTGAACCGTGGCGACCATCGTGGCGGATTTGGCGTCCCAGGGGTCCCGGCGGAAGAGGCGGCGGAAGCCGGCGGGTGCCGTATCGTCGTCGCCGACCATGAAGGCGTGGAGGGCGTCGGCGGAGTGGTCGGTTTGGCGTTGGCGGAACGCGCGACGGCTGCGCACGATGCGTCGCAGGGTGAACTCGAAAAGGCTGATCGTGCACAGGATCTGGACGCCGAGCAGCAAGTTCGTGAAGTCAACGCCGTCGTCGCGGAGGACGAATCGCATGATCAGGAGAACGTCGGCCAATGCCAGCGTCGTGACGAACACGGCGCCCGGTAACCAGAAGTTCTCGGGCAGCACGGCATGATGATGAACGGCGTACTCGGCGACCGCCGCCTCTACTTGTTGCTGACCCGATCGATGTGTCGTCGTAAGCCGATCGACACCCTGCGTGCAGCCTTGGAGGGCGGCGTCGACCTCGTGCAGGTGCGAGAGAAACCCTTCGGACCGGATGCGATCGAGTGGATCGAGAAGGTCATCGTGGAGTGCGACACCATCCACGTCCCTGTCATCGTCAACGATTGGGTGGACCTGGCAACGACTGCGCGAGCACACGGCGTGCACTACGGGCAAGAGGACCTCGCTCAGCAGGGTCGACCGACCCGCAGCGATCTGATCTTCGGCGTGTCGACGCACAACGTCGACGAGATCCAGGTCGCCCTGGCGACCGAGCCCGACTACGTCGCCGTAGGCCCGTGCTTCCCGAGCCGCACCAAGCGCTTCGCTCGCTACCTCTCGCCCGAGGATCTGGGACCTCTGGTGGATCTCGCCACCGTGCCGTGCTTCGCGATCGGCGGCATCACGGCGGACAACGTCGGAGAACTCACGGACTCGGGGGTCAGACGGGTCGCGGTCTCGGCCTCGGTCCTGGCGGCCGCCGATCCCGCGGCAGCCACAACAGCTGTGCGCGCGGCGCTGGACCCCATGTGGGCCGGATGATGCCGCCGACCGCACTCACGATTGGCCCGTCGAGCCGATAGCATTGTGAGTTGACCGATCCGAAACGAGGACACCCATGAACACCATGGACACAACGGGATTTCACCAGATCACGGCAGCGAAGGCCTCCAGCGCCGAACGGCTGACCTTCCTGCGCAAGACCTACAGTCTCGTGCTGCTCGGCATCGCTGTCTTCGCGAGCACGGCCATGGCGGCCCAAGAGGTCGGCGTCGTCAACGACATCGCCAAGTCGCTTTTCGGAATGGGCTGGCTGTTGATGCTGGTCTGGATCGGCTCCGCCTTCCTCGTGCGCGCAGTCGCGCGCACACCCGGTGTAGGGATGGTGCTCTACCTCGCCTACGCGGCCTTCCTCGGGATCATGATCACGCCGCTGCTCCTCGACGCCACAGACTCTGTTGGCCCGGCAGCGATCATGACACTGAGCATCTTTGGCGGGCTCACGGCCTACGTGTTCGTCACCAAGCATGATTTCTCGTTCCTTGGTGGCATCCTCGCGATCGGGATGTTCGCGATGATCGGCATCGCCATCGTCGGGATGATCTTCGGCCTGCAGATGGGCGCCTGGTACTCGATCGGTGGCGCGTTGCTCTTCTCGGGCTACATCCTCTACGACACCAGCAACATCCTGCACCGCTGCCGCATCGACGAGCCGCTCCCGGCAGCGATCGAGCTGTTCGTCGATATCGTCATGCTGTTCTGGTTCATCTTGTCGCTCCTGAACCGCGACTGACCCCTCTGTCAGGGGCTACCCAAAATGGGTTGCCAGCTGGGTCATGGCAGGATCAGCATCGCGTCGCCGTAGCTGAAGAAGCGATAGCCTTCGTGGATGGCCAGGTCGTAGAGCGCCAGCGTGCGCTCGCGGCCGAGGATCGAGCACACGAGCAGGAGGAGCGTGCTTTCCGGCAGGTGGAAGTTCGTGAGTAGGCCGTCTACGAAGCGCGGCTCGTTACCGGGATGGAGATAGAGCGACGTCTCACCGGTGCCGGCCGCCAACTCTTCGGTGACCGGATCGAGACAGCTCTCGACAACGCGGGTGCTCGTCGTGCCGACGCAGAAGACGCGACTTGCCGCGTTGAGCCGATCCGCTGCATCAGGGGCTAGCTCGTAGCGTTCCGGGTGCATGACGTGCGCTTCGATAGTCTCGGCCTCGAGCGATGCGAAGGTGCCCTCGCCGACGTGCAGCGTGACCGAAACGACGTCCACTTGGCGTCCACGTAGATCGTCCAGCAACGCATCCGTCAGGTGCAAGCCCGCCGTCGGTGCGGCGACCGCGCCGGGCTTGGCCGCGAACACGGTCTGGTAGCGCTCTCGGTCGGCCGCGTTGCGCTCATCGTCATCAGCTCGCTTCACGTACGGCGGAAGCGGTGCCCGCCCCACCAGCTCCAGGACTTGGTCGAGATCTCCGTCCGCGGCACGCAACTCGACCTCAGAGTGGCCACCTTCGCCGCGACCCACGAACGTGAGCAGGACCGCTCCGCCCTCCATCGCCACGACCTCGCCCGCACGCAGCTTCTTGGCCGGCCGCAGCAAGGTCCGCGCAGCACAACCGTCGTGTTCGAGGACGAGGCATTCGACCCGGGCCCCCGTCGCACGCTGTCCGACCAGGCGCCACGGCCGCACGCGCGTGTCGTTGACCACCATCGCGTCGCCGGACTGCAAGAACTGGCCGAGATCGCGCACGTGCCGGTGCTTGACGATTTCGGGATCCGTACGGGAGCAGACGAGCATCCGCGCCGCGTCTCGCTGCTCGAGCGGAATCGCGGCGATCCTCTCCTGAGGCAGTTCGTAGTGGAAAAGCTCTCGCTTCACGACAGGCCAACTATCATCGCCCACTCCATGGAACCCTGGCCCCTCTATCTCTACTACGCACTGTTCGCGCTGCTCTCGGTGCACGGGCTGCATCGTGCCGTGCTGGTAGCTGGCTTGCTGCGGCGGCGCCGTTCGCCTCCCTCGACGGCGATCGGGACCGCAACAGAGACGCCCAGCGTGACCGTTCAGCTGCCGATCTTCAACGAGCTCTACGTTGCCGAACGCCTGATCGACAGCGTCGCTGCCCTCGACTGGCCTGCCGAGAAACTCGAGATCCAAGTGCTCGACGATTCGAACGACGAGACGGCGACGATCGTCGCGGCCAAGGTCGCGGACCTGCAGAAGCGCGGCGTGCGCATCGAGCACCTGCGCCGCGAGACTCGCGATGGCTACAAGGCCGGCGCGCTTGCGAACGGCTTGTCGACGGCCACGGGCAACTACGTCGCGATCTTCGACGCCGACTTCGTCCCGCAGTCCGACTTCCTGCAACGCACCGTCCCGTTTCTGGAAGCGGATGCGGGTGTCGCCCTCGTGCAAGCACGCTGGGACTGGACCAATCGCCAGCACTCGTTGTTGACCAACCTGCAGGCGGTCTTTCTGGATGCCCACTTCGCGGTCGAGCACGAAGGTCGCGAGCGCGCCGGGCACTTCATCAACTTCAACGGCACCGCCGGAGTCTGGCGCCGCAGCTCAATCGACGCCGCCGGCGGCTGGAGCCACGACACCGTCACGGAGGATCTGGACCTGTCGTTCCGCGCACAGATGGCAGGCCTCCGCTTCAAGTACCTGCACGAGGTCGGCGTCCCCTCCGAGCTGCCGATCGAGATGAACGCCTTCAAGACGCAACAGCGGCGCTGGAGTCAGGGCTCGCTCGAAACGGCTCGCAAGTTGCTTGTCCCCCTGATGTCCCGTCGATCCTTGCCCTTGGGAGTGCGGCTCGAAGGAGCCATGCATTTGCTCAGCACGACTGCCTATGCGCTGCTGTTCGCGGCATCCGTTCTGGCGCTGCCGGCCGCCATGGCCTCGGCGCACGCCAACGTGTCATGGACTCACATGGCCGACGTCTGGCTCGTAGGCGTCGGACTTCTGCCCGTCGCCGTCTACTTTCTGGTCGGGCAGTTGCGAGTGGGCCGGGGCGTCCTCAGAACGATCGTCGCGCTGCCCGCGACTCTCGCGCTCGGGATCGGCATCTCATTCAACAACTCGCTCGCCCTCCTGACGGCCGGCAAGCGAAGCACGTTCGTTCGCACTCCCAAGTACCAGGCCGTGCGCCGCAGCGACACGTGGCTGGGCAAGCGCTACCTCGCGACCTGCGGACTCGCGCCAGTCGGCGAGCTGGTCCTGGCCGCCGCGTGCTCGCTCGCGGTCGTCATCGCCTGGCAATCCGGCCGTTTCGGTTTCGCCGCCTTTCTCTCCTTGTTTGCCTCCGGCTACCTTTGGGTCGGCAGCGCATCACTGTTTCCTGTGTTCTGCGAACGCCTCCGCCGAGGAGCCGCCTCGCCCAGCGAGCCAACGCCTTTCAGTCCCGCCCGGACTTCCACATGACCACTGAACCATCAGACTCCCGCGACCTGCCAACGAACACGACCCGACGCTCCTGGCTCGAGATGTTCGTCGCGATGCTCCTGGCCATTCCCGTGCTCGGGCCAGCGCTACTTGCCGCCTGGGTCGTCATTCGACCCGGCAAACGCGCCGACCCGATCGAGGTCATGGCGCTGCCGCTCGCGGAGATCCCGAGCGATGGTGTCAGGACGTTCCGCGTCCAGTATCGACGCCAACACGGCGCCTTCGTCGAGGACGTCGAGCGCGTCGTCTACCTGCGTCGCAAGGGCAACAACGTCATTGCGCTCTCCGCCGAGTGCACCCACCTCGGCTGCAACGTGCACTTCGACGCGGCCAACAAGAAGTTCGCCTGCCCGTGCCACAAGGGGACCTTCGACCTCGACGGAGCCGTGCTAGGTGGTCCACCACCGGCCCAGCTGCGGCGGCTCAAGGCGATCGTTCCGACGGATGCGGCGGCCCCGGTGCGCCTGGAGATCTGATGGGCTGGTTGGAGTCGCGCCTCGGCCTGGGTGAAATCCTGCGCAAGACCGCGACCGGCAAGATCACGCCGCGTTCGACGGGTTGGTTGCATACGCTCGGATACGCCGCACTGTCGGTGCTCCTGCTACAGGGCATCAGCGGCGTCGCGCTGGCGTTCTTCTACGTGCCCGCCGCCGATCACGCCTACGACTCCATTCGCTTCCTCGAGCGTGACGTCGCGCAGGGCAAGCTCCTGCGCGCACTGCACCACTGGGGCGCCTCCGTCATGGTCGTACTCGTGGCACTGCACGCGCTGAGGGTCTTCTTCCAGGGAGGCTACAAGGCACCACGCGAACTCACATGGCTTGCTGGCCTCGGTCTGCTCGGAGTCACGCTCGGCTTCGCGTTCACCGGCTACCTGTTGCCGTGGGACCAGAAGGCCTACTTCGCAACCAAGGTCGGCGTGAACATCGCGGGCCAGACGCCTGCGATCGGTGAACACCTGCAGGGCGTGTTATATGGCGGTGCGGGGATCGGCCCGCAGACACTCAACCGCTTCTTTGCCCTACACGTCCTCGTCCTGCCGGCGGCGCTGATCGGCCTCCTGGTGCTACACCTCTACTTGATCCAGCGACACGGCATCGCGCCCACGCGGACCCGGACCGACGACGCTGGCGAACCAGGCAAGCCCTATCACCCGTACCACACGCTCAAGGAAGCACTCGTCGCGATCCTCGCCGTGGGACTCGTCTTCTTCCTGGCCTGGCGAGTCGGCGCCGGCCTCGAAGCCGAAGCGGACCCGGCTGACCTCGACTACGACCCACGACCCGATTGGTACTTCTACGCGCCGTTCCAGCTGTTGAAGCTGTTCAAGGGCGAGAACGAAGTCATCGGCGCCTTCTGGATCCCGGCCGGCCTCGGCGCGCTGCTCGCACTCTTGCCATTCCTTGATCGCAACAAGGAGCGCGTCGCGCGCAAGCGACCGATCGCAGTCGCCTGCGGCATCTTGTTCGCGCTCGCAACCATCGGCCTGACGGTTGTCGGGATGACCGACAGGCCGACCCACTTCGCGACGCCGCCCCATCCACTCGGCGCGACCAAACAACTGCGCGAGGGCTACGACCTGGTGCGCCGCGGGCGCTGCTTCTCGTGTCACCAAGTCGTGATCGACGGCGTGACCTACGGCCAACTAGGCGAACACGACGAGGCACCTCCGCTGCAGGAGACCGAATACGAGCCGGAGGATCTAGCCGACTTCTTGGAAGACACCGGCATGGACAACATGCCGTCCTTCCCGCTTTTCAGCGCAGCACAACGGTTGGCGATCGGTCGCTATCTGCAGGCATTGCGGCGTTGACCGCGGGCCGGCTCAAGCGCAGCGACGCGACCGACAGCATGCCCCTGACGAGGGTGAAGAACCCGAGTTTCGACTCGCCCCGCTCTCGCTCGACGAACTTGATCGGCACCTCGGCGATGCGCAGCTTCGATCGTTTGGCACGCAGCAGCAACTCGTGCACGATCGCTGGGCCAACCGACTTGGCATGCGCCGCATCCGTCGTCTGCAGCGCTCGACGCGTCCAGGCTCTGAAGCCCGAGTTGCAGTCGCGCACTTCGACGCCGAGCGCAATCCGGGCGTAAGCGTTCGACACACGCGTCAGCCATCGCCGCGAACGCGAACGCCGGTGATCGGCACCGCCCGCCACGAGACGCGAGCCGATGACGACGTCGTATCCCTCGCGGGCCTGCCCGATCAGATCGCGCACGTGGTCCGGACAGTGCGAGCCGTCGGCATCCATTTCGACAACACCGTCGAAACCGTGGTGCACGGCCCAACCAAAACCCGCAGCTCCCGCACTTCCGCGACCGCGCTGGTTGAGGCGCACCATCAGGTGGACACGCGGGTCGTCACAGGCCAGCTGTTCGACGACTTCAGCGGTGCCGTCGGGAGAAGCGTCATCGACGACCAGCACGTGTAGATCCGGATCGGCTTCGAGAACCGCGCTGCATACCGACGAAATATTGTCCGCCTCGTTGTAGGTCGGCAAGACGACAAGCCAACGATCGTTCGACATCAGCGACCCTCCCTCAGGCCTTGTTCGAGGCTGCCGCGAGCCATGGTGCCAGAGCCTCACGCACCATGTCCACACTGATCAGGTCTTGGCAGCTCGGCTCCCGATCGCACGTGCCGTAGCAAACGAGGCAATCCAGACCTTCGGCGAAAACCTTGCTGCCCCTTCCGTAGAGGTCGATCTCGGCGGAAGACGTCGGGCCGAACAGGGCGATCGTGGGCTTGCCGAGCGCGCAACCGAGGTGCAATGCCATGGTGTCGCCGGTCACCAGCGCGTCACACAGCCCGAGCCGCGCGGCAAACTCACGCAAGCCGTTGTCGTTGCCGGCATCGATGCACGCGTCCGGGCACGCTGCACACAGTTCCGCGTGGCGCTGGCGTTCCTCGGATCCGCCAAGCAGAACGGTGAGATCACCGTCGGCAGCGAGGGCCGTGATCAGGCCGATCTGTCCGCCGAGCGTCCATTGCTTGCGCGGCCAACGTCCACCGGCTCCGGTGTTGATCCCGACCAAGGTGCGCCAAGACTTGTTCGCGGTCGCCGTCGCGAGCCACCTGCGCGCTGTCTCGACCTCCGTATCCGACAGGGCGAGCATCGGCCGATCCTCAATGGGCAGGGGTAGCTCAAAGATCTCGCCGAGCATGGTCTGGTAGGTCTTGGTGTTGGCCTTCTTACGCGCATCCGAGACCCCCATCAGCAACCAGGCGAGCGCCGATTCCGACAGAGGCTCGACCCGACCGTCGCCATCGAGACCGTATCCGATGCGTCGACCGCCTTCGCGCAGTCTCAACCCGGTGGCCAGAGACGCCGTCTCGTGGTCTGCATCCGGACAGATCACGAGGTCGAACGGCGTGCACCGCATCGTCTCGGGCAGCGTGGCGTCGTTGGTCGTGTGCAGTTCATCGACGAACTCGTTGCCCACGAACAGCGGCGCCGCTTCGGGTCGAGTCAGCCAGGAGACGCTCGCATTCGGGTAGCGCCGACGCAATCCAGGCAAGAACGCCGTCGTCCGCAGCACGTCACCAACGGCACCCAGCTTGACGATCGCGACGCGCATGTCGATCGGGTCGTACTCGTCGCAGCCCTCGCAGACTTTGCCACGCAGCTTGTGCGGGAGGCACGGTCGTTCTGGCCGAAACCAGCGACAGTCACGGGCCAAGGCGTGGAATGCGGGTGAGTCCATTGGATCTGACACGGCTCAGATAGTAGCGCCGCTGAGACGCCTGTAGAGCTGTTCGGTCTGGATGCACATGTCATGGACGGAGAAGCGCTGCTGAACGCGCATGGAGGCTGCGCCGCCGAGCCTCTGACGGAGCTGCGCGTCTTGCCGCAGACGATCGATCGCCGTGGCCAACGCCCCGGCATCAGCGGGCCTGACAAGCAACCCGCTCACGTCTGGCTCGACCGCATCCATGATGCCCCCGACGCCGCTGGCCACGACCGGGAGCCCGACCGCCATCGCCTCCAGCAGCGCGACACCCAGGCCCTCCTTGCGCGAAGGAAGGGCGAACAAGTCCGCTGCAGCAAGCAGCGGCCGCACATCGGGGACCTGGCCGGGGAAGCGGACTTCGACGTGGGCGGGCAGCGCCTGGGCGGCACGCTGCAACGCCGCTCGCTCCGGGCCCTCGCCGGCACAGATCCAGACGAGGCGGGTGTCACCGACCGCTTCCAGCGTCCCGAGCGCTTGGATCAGGACATCGATCCCTTTTCGCTCGTGCAGCGACGCGGTCGTCACCCCGCACAGGGTCGCGTCATCTAGCCCGAGTTCGGCACGGGCAGCGACCCGCCCCTCGGACACCAAAGCAAGTCCATCAGCATCGACACCATCGAAGATCAAGCACACGCGCTCCGGCTCGACACCGATACGGAGCACGGCGTCGCGCACGCCCCTCGACACGACGATCACAGCTGCCATCGCTCGCCCATAGAGCCAACGCCGGTAGCGAGAACGGGGCAATGAGTAGTCCATGCGCCGAGTTGTCCCCTTCGGCGCGCAGCCACTCATGCCAATGCTGGCGTGTGCGCCGAGCTTGTGACTGCGCGAGCAGGCGAGGTGGATCAAGTCGGGAGCAACTTCGCGAAACAGCCGCCGTAGGCGCGCGGTGGCTCCGAGGTCCACATCGTTGCGCATCCGAACCTCGTGCACCGCAAGGCCGAGGTCCAGCGCGTGTGGCTTGAACTTCGCTTCAGGATTCAGCGCGAGGACGGACTCGTGACCCTCGCCCGCCAAGTGCCGCAGCACATGCCGGAGCTGATGCTCGCCTCCCGAGAATCCCCGCTCGGCGAGGACGTGCAGAACCCGCAGTTTTTATCCTCCGCCGAAACCCGAGGCATGTCGGAGACATCTGCGCGCAGGCTCGAAGTCGACCCGCCCATCGCGGGGGTAAAGCACCGCCGCGGTCTCGTTCTGCTCGTCGATACCGATCTCGAGCACTTCGTCGACCAAGTCGAGCGGGCACGACAGCTGCCGTTCCTGCGCGATGATCTCGAGGATCTCGGTCACGCGCCGGTCATAGCGGTGGCTCTTCATGACGAGTGCGTGCCCCTGCTCAGCGATGCGCTCGCGCTCGGCCTGATCGCCGAGGTAGCGGTCGACCTGCTCGAGGCATTCATCGCGATCGTGGAACCACGCGAGATGCTCGTCGCGATCGAACACGCGCTCGGTTCCGGGCACGTGACGCATCAGATGAAAGCCCTTGCAAGCGAGCGTCAGAAAGACGCGGTTGCTGTAGTAGAGGCTCGATTCGTGCGTCTGGTTGAGCCCGATCACGATCTTGGACCGCGCGCACACCTCTGCGTATCGACTCGGCCGCACCTCGCCACGTACGCGCAGCTGCTTGTACCTCTTCATGTACGGCAGCCACGAATCGCGCGTGCCGAAGATCTCGAGGTCGTAACGCTCCGACAGCCACGCCAGGAACTCGGGCCGATTGCCCATGCTGCCGGGCCCGCCGATGTAAACGAGGTCGCGGTCGTAGTGCCCCTGCCCGAAGTCGCGGTGCGGCTTGTGGTACTGCGGTGAGAAGCCGCTCATCTGGAACGTCGCGTTCTGCACACCTAGCGAGCGATACGCCCACACGAGGCTCGGCGTCGACAAGCAAACGAGTCGTGCCTGGCGTACGTAGTCGACCTGGGCAGAGTCGATGTACTTGATCGGCTCCTCGATCCAGACCACCGTCGGCAGTTCTTCTGTGAACTCCTGCATCAAGACGTGCGGCAAGTCGTGGAAGAACACGAAACACAGGTCAGGTCGATAGCGCTTGCGCAGGTAGCGCACGACGTAGCGCATGCCCCACGCGCCGATCCAGCGCTTCAACAACGAGCAGTTGACCCACTTGACCTTAAGGCCTTGATTGCGCAGCGACTGCACGAGCGCGCCGGTGCAGCATGAGCGCGACTTCTTCTTGCCGAAGAAGAGCACGCGACGCGGCCGGATCGGCTCGCAGTCTGGCGGATCTGGCAGTTCGCTGGCCTTCGGCAACGGTTGCTCGACGGAACTACGCAGCGATCCGTTGCGCCGGCCGGCCATCCAGTTTCACTCCTCCGAGACGTTCAGCGGGTCAGGGTAGGGGCTGCCATGACAGCAGCATCGGCGAGGACACCCTCCCACGCCGCACGCAGCCCCGAACTGCCCATAGAGCCGCAAATATACAGGGACTCCTGGGCCCATGGCCAAGGGCCAATCCGCTCCCAAGCGAGGAATCCGGAGTCGCGGTCGGCGAGCGGCCCATGCATCCAAAGTGTGCGCAAAAGCCCACGTCGGCGAACTCGCACAACCGACCCGTCCCCGCTGACGGCAATCAAAGCTGCACCAACCGGCGTTGTCCGCTCGAGGACCTCTTGGTCGAACCGCTGGGGTAGCTCGCTACCCCGCAAGCGCAGGCGGCATCCGAGCAGCCCCACGCGCTCGCGGCACACCAGCGTGCTGTCGCGCAGGCGGTGCCGGGCCCGCGATGCCCGGCACCGCGCCTTCAGCTGTCCAGCAACCTGCAGCGCCGCGTCAACCAGACGCGTGTCGTCGGTGAGGGACCGCAGCACCGGCTCCGGCAAAGCACCGCGCGCCGTCAGCCACGCCATCGCCTTGCCAATCATCCAGGCAAGGCGTCGGCCCCTGACCGCACCCCCACTGACGCTACATGACTGGAAATCGAGGAAGGCGTAGCGCCCCGCGCCCCCAGCATCGGTCAGCAGGCGTACGTTGTCGCCGTGCATGTCCGGATGGAACACGCCATGCTCGGCCAACCAAAGCACCGCGTGGAGCAGGTCTTCGACACCGGGTTCGGTTCCGGCCGCCAGCTCTTCGGTGACGAGAACCGCTGAGGTCGGACCGAGCAGCCCACGTTCGGTGGCCTCGGCCAGCGGCTGCGGCACAACCACGCCGCGCTGCGCGGCCAGCCGCAGCATCGCGACCTCGCGCGCTGTCGGCGAGGCCCTGAGCCAGTAGCGAGCGCGGACCGCCAGTCGCGGAAAGAGGTGCTGCTTGGCGAACACGACACGATCGCCAAGGGGCATCCGCAAGACACGACGCACGAATCGCTCCTGCACGACCTCCGCCTCGACCGGCACACCGCCGGCCAACACTTGGCGCAGGGCTTCGCGCTCCGTGGCGGACAGCTCGGGCGCATGCCAAACGCGCATGTCAGGCCTCCAGTGATCGGTAAAGGCGTGCACACTGCTCCGCCGCGACTTCGGCTGACCAGCGCGCCGCAGCCGTATCCGCCGCGGCCCGACCGAGACGGTCCCGTCCAGCTTCATCGACGCGTAACTGGTCAAGGGCGCGGCCCAGAACGGCGCTGTCGGCTGGGCGAACCAGACCATCAACGTCGTTGGTGACCAGGTCGGGGATGCGGCCCAGATCAGTCGCAACGACCGGCAGGCCAACCGCCATGGCTTCGCGCAATGCACGGCAGGTTGCGTCCGAGCCAGGCACCAGAAACACGAACGCATCGAGCCCACCGAGCACTCGGTGATAGGCCTCGCCAAAACGATAGCCGAGGAAGTGCACCCGTTCTTGCAAGCCCAGCTCGGCGATCGGCCGCGCACACACCTCGTCGAAGACGCCATCGTCGGGACGGCCGAGCACAGCCAGGTGAACACCGACAGCATCGGCGAGCATGTTCCACAGCAACTCCCAGCGACGCTTGCGCTGGATGCGTGCCGTGATGCCCACGAGGAACACGTCGGAAGCTAGACCAAGCTCACGGAACAACTCGTCGCGCAGTGACACATCGCGCGCCGCGGCGGGAGCACCACCCGGCACGGCGACAGTAGCAACCCGCGCCGCCGGAAAGCCTAACTCATCAACGATCGCAGCCGCCACGTCGTCGAACACAGCCGTAGCCGCGGCCGTCTCAGCGAACGCAAGGCGCGCCCGCGGACCCGGGTGCCCCAGCGTGCCATCCCAGACGCTGCGCACGATCCGTACCTGACGCGACGCCGTGCGCTGCGCCAGCGCGGCAGTCAGATGATCACCGGGCTGGTGACAGTGCAGCACATCAACAGCACCATCGTCGATCCACGTCGTGAGCTGCCGCGCATCGGCCAGGAGCGAGGGAACGTGCAGGTGACGGCGCAATCGCAGCGCGTTGCACGTCCGCACGCCGAGCGCGTGCGCGCGCTTCGCGACCGCGTTGTCGAGGCCGGGCGCGACGAACTGCGAGACCGCGAACGAGGTCTCGACCTCGACACCATCCACCTCGAGCCCGTCCTGATGCTGCGCCAACAGCAACGCAAGCTCGCATGGACCGGTCCACTTCGAGTTCGCATACAGGTGCATGACCCGCAAGAGCGCTGGCGCAGCCGTGCTCACGAGGGCTTCCTCGAGCGCAGCAATGCGTACTTGCGAAAGTCGTAGCGCGCCGACATCCAAGCCGCGAGAAACCCGCGCCAACCATCGAGGA
>NYZE01000111.1 GCA_002685965.1 Planctomycetota bacterium
GCCGATGCCCTGCCACTGCCGTGGGTCGAAGCGGACACGGAGGGGGCCGCGGTAGACGGTCTTGGGGTTGGGGTTGTTGGCGTTCCAGTTCATCGCGACCGTGGCCTGGGCGGTCCCACCCATGCGGATCTCGATGTCGTCGTAGACGACCTCGAGCTTGCCGCGGTTGGGATCGCCGGAGACCAAGATGTCCTGGATGACCTGCGGCTGGTTGCCGAACTTGGAGGCGTTGACGATGGTCTGATAGCGCAGCCCGGCGCTACCCCAGGGGAAGGCGTTGCTGCTGCCGCTGCGGATGTTGTCGGGGTGCCAGGCGATCTTCTGAGTCTGGGCAGTCGCCGCCGCAATGGGCAGGAGGGCGACGACAAGGAACGGGATGCGCATGCGTGGGTCCTCGGATCAGTGAGAATGAGCGCGCGGCGTGCATTGTAGCCAAATCGACGCATCCAGGAGGGCAGGCGTCGCTGCGACGTTCCACCTGCCGCCGGTTCGTCCAACGGCTACACTGCCCACCTCGCAGAAAGGGTCCTTCCGGGTCCTATCCGCAGTTGGCAGGCGATGACCTCCCGCGAGAAGCAGAACGTGCCTGTGACGATGCCTGCGCTTTGGCGCTTTGGCCTGCTCTTGGGGATCATGCTCAGTGCGGGCTCCTGCGGTGGCGGTGCGGATGACCTGAGGCACGATCTGCAGCACGGGGATCTCGCGGCACGCAAACGCGCGGTTCACAAGATCCTGCGCAGCGCCCCGGCGACGGATGCCTATCTCGGCGACGTCGTGGCAGCCCTCGGCGATCCAGAGCTGCGTTTCACGGTCATGTCGGAGCTCGGTCTCGTGGTCGATGACGCGGTTCCGCTGCTCGTCGCGGCTCTGCAAGACCCTGGCTTGAAGCGCTACGCCCGGCAGACGCTCGAGATGCTCGGGCAGGCCGCGACACCTGGCCTGCTTCGCGCCGTTGAGCGATTGCCGGTTGCAGTTCACGGGCCCGCCGTCGCGCTGCTCATCGCGCATGACCGGGACGCCGTGCCTGGCCTCATCGGTTTGCTGGCAAGCAAGAACGAGATGGCGCGTGAAAGCGCGGCTGGTGCTCTACGCGCGATAGGTGCCATCGGCTTGCCTGACTTGATCAAGCACTGTGCGACCGAGTCGATGGACGTGCGGCGCCTGGCGATCCGGGCCGTGTCAGGGCTCGCGGAGACGATTGCCCCGTCGGCTCCCGGCCTCTTGGCCATGCTCGGTGATCCCGTGCATGCAAAGGCCGCTGTTTTTTCCCTGGCCCTGATCGGCGCACGGACGGTACCTGACCTCGTCGGCGCCCTTGCACTGCCCGAGTTGCAAGCCGCTGCCGGGGAAACCCTCGAACTCATCGGAGAGCCCGCACGGCAACCGCTCCATGAACTCGAGAAGACTGCCCGCGGCGACGGGCGTGCCGTGCTAGCGGACATGGCTGCGAGAATCCGTAAGAGGCTACGTTAGCGTCCCCGTTTCTTGATGCGCAACTCGTGCAGCGGCTTGCGCACTCCGCCGATCTTGAGGTCGATCCTGACACTGCCGGGCCCGAACTTTCGAAGATCGACCCACGCTGGGATGACGATCTTGTGTCCGATCTGCCAGCTTGCCGGGGGCAGTCGATTGAGGTCTCGAACGGTCTTGACGGGCCGAGAGCTCTCGCCAACCACGGCATACAGTTGGAGTTCCTGTCCACTAGCGAGCTTGTCGCGAACGTCGAACGCCAACGTCAGGCTCATGTGCGCTCCGTGCACGATTCCCTCTGGCGCGTCCATGCCCACGAGCCTCGCGTTCCCGAAGTCGATGGAACGTGGCTCCAGCATCGGCGGTAGCTCGGTTCGCTGCATCCTGTCGATCTCGGCAGCGTCAGCGGCCAACCACCACGTATTGACCGCGCCCAGGTAAGCCATGAGTTCACGGCGTTTGGCGGTCATGGCCGCCTCTTCGAGCGTTGCCCCGAGGTCTTTCCGTTCGAGTGCATCCGTCGCGAGGTCGAACAACTCATGCCGTTGGAGCCGTGGGAAGTAGATGTGCTTCGTGTTCCCCTTTAGCGAACCCATCGAGCTGTTGTTGAACCAAGAGAACAAGTAGACCGTGCGATCTGGATCGGGAGGTGCGAGCAAACTCACGCCAAACAGCGGCGAGCGCGGCTTGCGCTGCCCAGGAACGCCAACGAGATCGGCGACCGTCGCAGCGATGTCCTGTAGCTGCCGCAGGCCTCCGACGCGGCGCGGGCTGCCTACGAGATGGCTGGGGCCGTGCACGATGAGTGGTACGTGCACGCCCTCCTCCCAGGGAATGTCGCCGTGACCGCGCCGACCGTGCTCTTCGAAGCCTTCACCGTGATCGCCGACGATGACCACGACCGTGTTGTCCAAGAGACGGCGCCTGCGCAATTCCGTGAACAACTCACGCAACATTTCGTCGGTGTAGGCGAGGCTATTCAGGTAGCGCTCGTAACCCTCCCGGTATGGCGGCCAGTCGGCAACCTCGAAGCTACGTCTTCCGAAGGAACTCGGTGTCTCGTAGGGATGGTGCGCCGTCAGGGTCCACAGCGTGAGGTGATGCGGCTGGGAGCGGTTCTCCTCCAGCCAGCGCACGGCTGGCTTGATGAGTGCTCGGTCTTCGTAGCCAAAGTAGCCCGGCTTCTCGAGAGGAGAATCGATGTCCTCCGCGGAGATGTAGTCGTCGAAACCGAGGTCGTCGAGGAGGAGGCGGCGGTTCTCGAACTTCTCGGTCGACGGTTCGACAAAGCCTGTCCTGTAGCCCAAAGCGCGCAGCCGTTCCGGGAATCCGGCCGCGGGCAGGCGACCGGGTTCTCTGATCTCTTGCTGCAGTTCGCACGGGTGGCCGGTGAACATCGTCACGCAGGACTTCTGTGAGTGCGAAAGAAGGCAGTAGCCACGCTCGAACACGAGGCTCTTCTTGCCCAGCTCGGCCAGGAAGGGAGTCGTGGCGAGTCGAGGGTTGTATGGCGTCGTGCTCGACGCTCGCGCGCTCTCAAGCACGATCAAGATTACGTTCGGCCGTTCCGCATTGGCGTCGCGCCGTTCCCAGGTTTTGACGAGACTTGCCGGATCGGGCATGAGTTCGAACAGGCCGACATCCTGCTCCACTGGTCCACTCGACGCTCCCCAGAGGAGTGGGCGAACCAAGGCGTGAGCGAGCACTGGATGCACCGGGCGTGTTGGCACGGCCATGTACGCGCACGGAAGAGAGACAGCAGCGAGCGCCACACTCGTCCAAAGAGCGCGCGTCCGTGGCAGGCGTCGCATCAGGAACGGCAGGCAGGCAAGCAGCAGAGCGACAACCAGCACAGGATCGAACCAACGAGCCTCGGCCTGGAGAGCGTCGTGAAGGTTCCCGAAGTCCCGCCATGTGTACACGAGCAGTTCGGAGTCAAGTGGCGACCCCTTGCGCATCAGGACAACGAAACAGACGGTCTGCAGTAGCACCGCAAGCAAGCAGAGGAGTGCAGACACGAGGCGACGTATTCCGCGCTCCCTGGCATACATGCAGGACGCAACCGCGAGCACGCCGAAACCCACGACGGCATCCGGAAGCACGTAGGCCAGGCACTCACCGATTGGAGCGCTGGCGCGAGAGGCCACGGCAACGGCCTTGAGGCCGATGAACCAAGCTGCAGGTAGTAGGAAAGCCCACGATGGCATGGAGCGTGACTGTGTTGCTTAGGTCCCCGGCCTCGCTAGTCGTCGGTGTTGTCACCACGGCAACTCATGACGAATGCCACCAGTTCGGCCACGCTGGTTACACCGAGCTTGCGCATCAGGTTGGCCTTGCGTGCGTCAATCGCCTGCGAACTCACCGACAACTTGTGCGCGATCCTCTTGTTGTTGTGTCCCTGCAGGATCAGTTCCACCACCTGGTGTTCGCGGGGCGTCAGGCGATCAAGTACGCGAACATTCCCGTCCTGGCTCCGCCTTCTCTGGCGTTGTGCCGCGTCCTTGTCGACGGCCTTCTGCACCCGATCGAGCAGGTCCTGTCCCTTGATGGGCTTCTCGAGGAACTCCACGGCCCCCTTCTGGAGGGCGTCCACGGCCATGGACACCTCCCCGAACCCGGTCATGAAGAGAATGGGGATTTCGGCCCCCAGCTCCAGCAACCGCTCTTGCAGAGCACGTCCGCCCATCCCGGGCATTCGTACATCGAGCAGGACGCAGCCCGGCGCGCCCGGATCGAAGCTCTCCAGGAACTCCTCGGCTCTCTCAAACTGCTCGTGGGCGATTCCCACCGTGTCCAGAAGACGGGCAATCCATCTGCGCACCCCGGCATCGTCATCGATGATGAAGACGGTAGTTCCTGACTGATCTTCGCTCATGCGTTTGATCCCAGTTGGGACGCTCCCGAGACAAGCACTCTCGGCAATGTGGATTGGATGCGATGTTAGCGTTGGGGCAATGGCGCGTGCGGCGCTATTGAACGTTTATCTGCCTTGCGTGTGGGCGCCGTGTTTCGTGCCCCGAGGGGACCGGAGGCCGGTTGGATAAACCAACCTCCTCATGGAGTCTGCCAAGTAACCGCTCCGTGCCGCAGAGCTACACTTCATCCCAGACGGTCGGCACCGAAGCCGATTCGGTAACAGTCCAACAGGCATCGGCCCAAACAAGGGCCAGACAATGAAGGCCAGTCATGAACCAGACCACTCACCTCGCCAAGTCCGCCGTGATCCTCATCGGCTACCAGAACGACTACTTCTCACCCGAAGGCATCCTGCATGACTTCCTCGAGGATAAGGAAGGGGTCCAGAGAGTCCTCAGGAACACCACCCAGCTCCTGGATGGCCTCGCTGCTAGCGACACCCTGGTCATCACGGCCCCGATCTGCTTCAGCGAGGACTACTCCGAACTCGAAAATCCGGTCGGGATCCTCAAGGCAATCAAGGACGTCGGCGCTTTCCGCGCCGACTCTGTGGGAAGTCAGACCATCGGCGAACTGGCACCCTATCGAAACCAGATCACGAACATCCCGGGGAAGAGAGGTCTCAATGCCTTCATGGACACCAACCTCGAAGAGACCCTGAGGTCAAGAGGCGTCGAGCACGTCTGCCTCGCTGGCGTGGTGACGTCCATCTGTATCGATTCCACAGGACGCTCTGCGTTCGAGCGCGGCTTCACCGTGAGCATCATCTCCGATTGCACGGGCGGCCGTACACGCATGGAACAGGATTTCTACTGCGAGAAGGTCTTCCCCCTCTACGCATCTGTGATTTCCCACGAGGAGTTGCTCTCGTCCATGTGTGCGCTCGAGAACCAAAACTAAGCAAGCCTACGTAGTGTCCGTACCCGAGAATGTTCGATGTCCGTACCCGAGAATGATCGATCTGCGGAGCTCCACACGCAGATCCAACATGCTCTGATGGAGGAGTTGATTGCCACCGTTGAGAAACACAAGGCGGTAGTCAACAACCTCGAAGAGATTGCATTTCAGATGGACACCACAGGGTCTCTCACGTTCGTCAATGACTCCTGGCTGCGGCTCTTCGGTTCATCGCCAGAGTCTGTCCATGGTCACCCGCTCACAGAGTACATGGACAGTGAAGAGGATCGCACCTGGCTCCAATCGAAACTACATTCCGGCACAGGAGCCAGCACATCGCTCCCAGGTCATTCCGCAGCTGGCCAGGAGGCCCTTCGTCTGAACCGAAACATATCCATGTGCGGTTCCGATGGGCGGCCCTACCCGACAGCACTCGCAATGTGCAGGGTCAAGGATGGTTGGGTGGGTTCTATTCGCGACCTTAGACGAGAACTGCAGACCGAAGCACGCTCGAGGCAGGCCGCGAAGATGGAGGTTGTTGGCCGTATCGCTGGTCGAGTCGCCCATGACTTCAACAACCTACTCACGGTCATTGGAGGAAACCTGGAGCTCCTCCAGCTGACATCGTCACAGGACGAGGACAATGACCAGACCGAGATCCTCGAGGATGTGTTTTCGGCTATCGACAATGGCAGCGTCCTGGTGGGACATCTCCAGTGCTTCACCCTGGATCAGGCCTACCAACCCACGGTTCTGGACACTGCGAGTGTGCTGGCCATATTCACCAGGTCATTATCCAGGTCCTTCGGGGAGTCAATGACTGTTGATCAGGAGTGCGCTGAGAACCTCTTGGTCAGAGCTGACGAACGGGCATTCAAGGGAGCGTTGATGAACATCTCCATCAACGCCAGAGACGCCATGACTTCTGGCGGACAACTGTCGATCCGTGCGCATTCCCAGCGGATCGAAGAAGCGGACGTGAGCCAGTTCGGGCGTGTCCCCGCTGGAGACTACGTGGCCATCACAATCCAAGACACTGGATGTGGGATCCCGGCCAAACTCCTGAGTCGCATAACGGAGCCCTTCATCTCCGGCAACACACCAGAATCTGCAAGTGGCCTGGGTCTCAGCATGGTCAGTCTCTTCCTGGAACAGTCTGGAGGTGGCTTGCACATCGATTCCCGGGTTGGACAGGGGACTTCCGTCACACTCTTCCTCCCCCGTGCCAGCGAAGAGGATCCCCCAACTATCCAGACCGGAGACACCGTGCCGGCTGACAAGGCACTTGGCCGGGTTCTTCTCATCGAGGATACGGATAGTGTGCGCAACTACGCGCAACGCTGCCTTTCGCGCATGGGATATGAGGTGGTCTCCGCTCCCGACGGTGCCACCGGACTGGAACACCTGAAACACTCAGGCCCCTTTGATCTCGTCTTCAGTGATGTCGTCATGCCGGGTGGTATCTCCGGTCACGATGTGGCTGCCAAGGTCGAGGAGTTCTGCGGGCCCGCTACGGCGATTCTCCTCACCTCCGGTTACATAACGGAAGCCAACAGGGACCTCAGCAATCGCTGGAACTACCTGAGGAAGCCATACACGGCTTCGCAACTTGGCGAACGGATACAAAAGATGTTCATAGAGCGGGATGCCCGCACCTAACGCCATGTCCTCACCCCAAAAGAAAACCGTCCAACTCCTCAACCGCACCCATAAGCAGGCCTATCGCATGCTGGTCGTCGACGATGACGACCGTGTATGCCGGTTGTTTCTCCGGGTGGCGGACAAGTTGAGCATGGAAGCCACCGCCGTGACTAACCCGCGCGATGTCATTGAGGCGGATAGCAGCCTGCGCCCAGACCTCATCATGCTGGACTTGAGCATGCCTGGCCTCGACGGCGTGGAGGTCCTGAGGGGCCTTGCCAGTGCCCGCTGCCAAGCATCCATCTGCCTCGTCTCGGGAGCCCGGTTGGATGTGCTTGATAGCGCTAGGGCACTTGGTCGCGAACTAGGACTCCGAATGGGGGGCTCTCTCCACAAACCCCTGGATGTCAGTGGGATCATCTCGTTCCTGAGCGGACAACATGTTGGCGGCGGCGGAGCGGACCCCTCCGCAGAGGACCTCGAGCAAGCGCTAGAGAAAGGTCACGTCCGGCCGTTCTATCAACCAAAGGTGTGTCTTTCTTCGGGAGAGACGGTGGGAGTTGAAGTGCTCGCCCGCTGGGAGGATCCAGAAATGGGCTTCATCTCTCCCGAGGTTTTCGTGTCACTGGCCGAGGACTCGGGGCTGATCTGGGCACTGACGTCCCACATCATGCAACGCGCCTTCGAGGAGATCGCAACGCTCGAGCTGGGGCCCAAACAACTGGACATCGCCCTCAACCTTTCTCCGCTCATCCTGACGGACTTGGGTTATCCAGACCTCGTTGAGAGATGGGCCACCGCGCACGGGATTGCCCCCCAGCGAGTCATCCTCGAAATAACGGAGAACGAGGCCATGCGCGATCGAAGCCGCTACCTCGACATCATGGTGCGGTTTCGCCTCAAGGGCTTCCGCTTGTCCGCTGATGACTTCGGGACCGGCTTCTCCTCCCTGGTGCACCTGTACACACTGCCGTTTGAGGAGATCAAGATTGACAAGTCCTTCGTCGCGGATCTCAACAACAAGACCGGCGCTGAGGTCATCGTTAAGGCGATCGTGGATCTCGGACACGGCTTGAACCATTCGGTCATCGCGGAAGGGGTCGAAGATTCATCTACAGCTCAGACACTCGCCCAACTGGGTTGCGATCTGGCGCAGGGCTACCACTTCTGCCGTCCTCAAGGCATCGAAGGCCTCAGGGTTCACCTCGGCTGCTCGACAGCGGCTCTAGGCAACAAGTGCCAGTTCGCCGGAGGGACCATCCGCAAGGCCAAGTGCTCCGGTGAAGACCATGGACCGTCCCTCTGACTCTCCCATGATCATCCGAGCGGCAGGCCGCGGGGGGTTCCTTCGCGTCAACGCCGCTTTCCGTGCGCAGGTCGGCTTCAGTGACACTGAACTCGCCGAGACGCCTTTTCTCGACTGGATCGACCCATGCGACCACCCATTTGTCCGTGATCTGCTCGAAAGCGGCCAAGGCTGCTGCCATGCCAATCATCGGACCCGCGATGGCGGCTGGCTCCTTCTTACCGTACGGGTGGCCAACCAAGGAGATGGTGCCGTCGTACTCGGTCTTTCCGCCGACGCCACCACTCCCACTGATCTTGACGTGGCGGACGTCACCGCGGGGACGGTTCAGGGCACCCTCGACACGATCGCACGGATCGTCGAAGAGCAAAACCCGGGCTACAAGTGCTCCATCCTGCTCGTCGCCAACGATCGCTTCGTGAGCGGGGCGGGTCCCAGCCTTCCGGACGATTACAACGCTGCGATTGACGGCTACGCGATCGGGCCGACCGTGGGATCTTGTGGCACAGCGATCTACTGGAACGTCCCGGTCATCGCAGAGGACATTCAGGCAGACCCACTGTGGGCCCCCTTCGCCGAACTCACCAAGGCGGCGGGCGTGGCCGCTTGCTGGTCTCACCCGTTCACGAGCACCAATGGCGCCGTACTTGGGGCCTTGGCGCTTTATGCTCCCGAGCCTCGGGCACCGACGGACGAGGATCTGAGTCGTCTCAAAGCCGCAGCCCGCATGACAGGCCTCGCCGTTGAGCGCGGGCGCGCTGAAGAGGCCCTCCGCGACAAGCGAAAGCGCGAGTTGGAGCTGGAGGAGCAGCTGCGCCAGGCAGCGAAAATGGAGGCGCTCGGCGTGCTCGCTGGCGGAGTGGCACACGACTTCAACAACGTGCTCGCGACCGTTCTCGCGAACGCGGAACTCGCCCTGGAGTTCTCGCAGCCCGACGGAGAGGTCGCGGAGATGTTGAGAGACATCATGGTGGCCAGTCAGCGTGCCGGCAACTTCTGCAAGCAGATGCTCGCATACGCTGGCCGCGGCACGCTCGGGACCTCGCGAATCGAGATCCGTGCACTTCTGTCCGAGCTGAGCAGCCTCGTCCAAGCGGCCCTGCCGAAGAAGGCCTACCTCGAGTACTCGCTCCAGGACGAGCCAATGTTCGTCGAAGGCGACGAGAATCAACTTCTCCAAGTGATCATGAACCTCGTCACGAATGCCGCAGAGGCGCTTGGCGATGACGAAGGCCGGATCGTGGTGAGCTCAGAGCTCGTGGACCATGACGCAGCGGCAGTGGGCTACTTCGCCCCACAGGCCGACCTGTCGTCGGAACACAATGTTCGTCTGACCGTGAGTGACACCGGATGCGGCATGGACACCGAAACCATCGCGCGAATTTTTGACCCCTTCTTCACGACCAAGTTCACGGGTCGCGGGCTCGGGCTGGCTGCCGTCAAGGGCATCGTCCTCGCCCATGGTGGCGTGATTCAGATCGACAGCACGCCGGGACAGGGGACGACCTTCACGATCTTGCTTCCAGCAGCAAGCAACGCCGGCCTCGACGAGCCAACGATCGAGCTGCCGCAGCCAGTGGTCTCGCGCCAGCGTGTCCTCGTCGTCGACGACGAAGCTCAGCTCCGAGCGATCTTCTGCAGGCGGCTGATCCACGCCGAGTTTGACGTCATCGCAGCTGCCGACGGTCAGGAGGCCATCACCATTTTCCGCGAAGACCCAGACTCGATTGACTGCGTGCTCCTGGACCTCAACATGCCCAAGCGCAGCGGCGAAGAGGTCTTCCACGAACTGCGCGCTGTCCGCACGGACGTCCCGATCGTCGTGATGAGCGGCTTCAACCAGCAGGAAGTGCTCGAACGATTCAAAGGGGCCGACCTCGCGGGGGCCTTGCAAAAGCCCTTTCCCAGCAAAGACCTGATCTCGACGATCCGCCGCGCGACGGCGTGACGACGATCATTGTCATCTACTTCCACGGCGTGTTGTTTCGCCGCGCCGAATACTAGACGCTGGTTCGCGCTACAGCATGCACCCGAGGACCGCGGGCCACTCGGCGGCGGCCCCGACGCACGTCTCTTGATCTAACAGTCGGTAAGTTCCGCCGTCCACGCGTCAACGCCACGGACCTTCTTCGGCTCTGACTCATACTGCGAAGGTGATTTCTTGCGCATCTGCTTGCTCACCACACAGGACCTCGACGCCGACCCCTTCCCCGAGAACGACTGGCCCTGTGATCCGCGTCCCTTTCTTCCGGACGATGACTGGCATGTGGCGACGTTGGTCGACAAGGCCAGCGCCGCCGGAGAGGTGGAGCGACTGATCGCCGAGGGGTTCGATCTGTTCTTCAACCTCTGTGATGGGGCCGCCGATCAAGATCTTCCAGGCATCGAAGTTGTCGAAACGCTCGAAAAGCACGCCGTGCCATTCACCGGGGCTACTTCCGATTGCTACGAGCCCTCACGCAAGGAGATGAAGGCAGCGTGTCGCAAGCTGGGTATCGCGACCCCTGCTTATGTCCATGCCCGCAAGGCAAAGGACGTCGAGCGCGCGATCACGACCCTCCGCTTCCCCCTCTTCGTGAAGCACTACAGCAGCTATGCGAGTGTCGACTTGAGTCGCCACTCACGCGCACGAACCCCGGCAGGGCTTCGTCGGCAGGCGCACAAGATCATCTCTCGTCACGGCGCGGCCTTGATCGAGGAGTTCATCGACGGGATCGAGTGCACGGTTCTTGTCGCAGAAAATCCGCAAGATCCGGAGTGCCCGGTCACCTACACGCCGATTCAGTATCGTTTTCCCGAGGGGGAGACCTTCAAGCACTCGGCCTTGAAATGGGAAGACTGCTGTGAACTCGACGCCTTCCCGGTTGTCGACCCCGTGCTCGATGCCAGGCTGAGAGACGAGGCGGCTCGGTTCTTTGTCGCTCTCAACGGCGCGAGCTTTGGCCGTTGTGACTTCCGGGTGGACCATGGCGGCACGCCATACATGCTGGAGATCAACGCTAACTGCGGCGTCTATTACCCTCCCAGCGATCCCGGCAGCGCCGACATCTGCCTTGCCCAGGATCCCGCCGGGCATGTCGGCTTCACGCGTCAACTGGTGGCCGCTGCACTCGGCAGGCACTCGCGGCGCTAGAGCGGTGAATCGCCAACGGTGACCGCGGGTCGTCACGGAGCAGTGGCCCCGGGAGAAGTCCTACGAGCCCCCAACCGGATCGTCAGCAAGCTCCTCGGCCCGTTCCACGGCGGGCCGCAAGCGGCCGACCCGACGATCCCAGTAGATGCCATTGACGGTCTGAAGCGGGCCGATGCCGAAGTAGAGACACCCGGCCATGAGCGGATCACGCGCGAAACCCGCGATCAGCGCAGACCCCGCGCCGAACCCCACGGAGATCGCATGCGCCCAGAGGCCGGCCTTGGTCAGGACGCGCTCACGTGCGTCCAACTCCAGTCGCTCACGCCAGGCCCAGGCATGCAGGGTCATGAGGAAGAAGATGCCGAAGACGGCAGCGAAGCCCAGACCGTAGAGGGTCATCAGATCCAGATGGTCGCCGATCTCGCCGACCGCCGGGATATGGCGCCCCTCACCGTCGAGCACGGGGTTCCCGTAGCTGTCTAGCACATTGAAACCCCGGCGCAGGATCATGCCATTCCACAGCAGGCCGAACAGGAACTTGAGCGGATAGACGTAGAGGGCGACCAGGAAGATCAGCACCCCGTTCAGGAACAACGTCAGCGGATTCTCGAGCCCGTAACGACGGTGAAACTGGAAGTGTGCGTGCCAGCACCAGAAGAGGGTCGCGAAGCAGGCCAGGAACACCGGGGTCTGCACGAAGGCCTCGGCCAGCTCGTCGAAGGTGCGCGGCACCTCCATCGAGATGACCAGCAGGGCGATCGCGAGCGCGAACACACCGTCCGTCAGGCCCTCGATGCGCGAGATCTCGTGCCCCCGCCACCGGAAATCGCGCTCTCCCTGCGCGGCGTGCACGTAGAGGTGCTGCCTGAACATGCAGTCACCCTAAGAAGATCAGGCAGAGGCCACAAAAGGTTCCGATCCGATCAGCTAGCGTCTGGAGAGTGTCGTGGGACGTGGGGACGTTCTTGCTGTCGGGCTTGCTGTCGGGTGGAGGTTCGCTGGGCCAAATGTGCTCTGCCAGAGCCTGCACCAGGATGCACCGATGTTGAGTTCGCTGCCCAGCGGCGATGGACCGGCGCCCAGCCCGGCTGACAATCTCCCTGGACCGCTCGAGCGGGGTCACCCCTTCGTCGGGAACGGGTAGCGATACGGCCGCATCGCGGGCGCGCCGGAAACGGGTGGATTATTGGGCGGACTCTGCGCCCACCAAGGTAAGTCGAAGCCGCACGGCGTGGTCGTCGGGCCGGACCACAACCAACGACACCACCCCGGCGCCGATGGTCAGCGGGGCCCGTGGCGGCACCACCACCAGACTGCACCCGGCGGCAGGCACACCGTTGAGGGATACCGTTGCCGGCAACCGATAAGCGTCACAATCCCAACCAGGGAGACCGTGGTCGAACGGCTCCGCGCGGGCCAGGTTGTAGTGCGTCACCAACCCCCAGTGCGCCAGCAGTGAAAACAGCGACGGCCTGCGCACAACGCGCCACAGCGCCTGGGTCTCGCGGTGGCCGACCAGCATGTCGAGGACCATCTTCATCGCACCCGGCGTGCCCTTGAGGCGGGCGCGTTCCTCCTCGTCGAGACGCTTGCGTTTGGCGAGGATAGCGGCGGCGGAGTAGAGCCCCAGAGCCAGCGGTGCGCTCGGCACCAGTCGCCGCTTGGATGCGACCGGGTTGCCCTCGGTGTCGAACAACTCGATCCGCATCGGTACCACGCCGTCGCCGTCTTCCGCGACACGCGCTTCGCAGGAAATGCTCACCAACCACCGTTGCGCCCCGGCCTCGGTTTCGAGGTCGAGAGCGTAGACCAGGCGATCGCCTGGTTCGGGCACGATCCGCTCCGACGGGCCCGCAACCCCGAGGTCCAGTGCGGCGACGCCGATGGGTGCGATGGGTTCGCGGTGCCCGTTGGCCAAGGCCTGTGCACTCCCGGGGCGCTCGGGAGGTGAGTGCAGGGCGCACCCAGCCGCACACACAACGACCGCCACCAGAGCGAGGCTTCGACCGGGACGCGTACTCATGACCCCCGGAAGTGTCGGCCATGCTGGAGCAGACTGCCAGCACTCTGGCGAGCGACGTGGCCGCTGGCGCTCGGAATGTGAGGCTGGAAGTGGCCGAAGGCGACCGGCCGACCTCAGCGGCACTTCCCTGGCCAGCCAGAGCGTCACGCCTCCCCGACAAGAGGCATGCCAGCCCCCACGCCAGAAACGACGAGCGCCCAGTCGCAGTCCGTCCGTGATTCCACCGCCCTGGATTGGCGGCTCCGAGTCGCGCACCATGGGGCGACTCGCATGCGACCACCAGCGCAACGACTCCGCCCTTTCCTGTTAGCCACCAAGCGCCTGGGCTCTTCGTTCGCATGCTGAGTGTCATTGCTCTGGCGCTGCTCGTCACACCGCAGGGCAGCGGCCTCTACGGCGCCTCCCCAGACCGGCCAGAACGAACAATGGTCGAGGTCCGCGGCGTCGCCTTCGGAGCCTCCGGCGACGAGCACGGACCGATCGGTGGCGGCGCGGGCTACAGCGCAAGACCTACGCGTCGTGACCACATCGCCCACACCGTCGACCAACTGCTCGCCGCCCTGCAAGAAGCGAAGACCGGCGAAGTCGTCTTCGTACCCGGCAAGGTCAGCCTCGATTTCAGTGCGCGAGTCTACGTCGACAAGACCGTGCTCGAGATCTCCGAAGGCGTGACCCTGGCAAGCGATCGCGGCACCGATGGCTCGCCGGGTGCCCTGCTGTTCTCCGACGCGCTGGCAACCAGGCCGTTCATTCGCACCATGGGACCAAACGTCCGCCTCAGCGGACTACGGCTACGCGGCCCCGACCCCGAGCGGCGTCTCGATCACCACCGCCGCTCCTACCGCGAACCGGGCAAGGGTCGTGATCCCAAGTACTACTACAGCTTCCCGATCTCGAACGGCATCGCTGCCACCCACGACGGCCTCGAGGTCGATAACTGCGAACTCGCCGGCTGGAGTCATGCCGCCATCTATCTTCGCCGCGGCAGCAAGCATCACATCCACCACAGCTTCATCCACCACAATCAGTACCAGGGCCTCGGTTACGGCGTCTGCCACGACATCGCCGAATCGCTGATCGAGCGCAACTTGTTCGACTTCAACCGCCACTCGATCGCCGGCACAGGCAGACCGGGCTCAGGCTATGAGGCGCGGCACAACGTCGAGCGGGGCACCTCGCTCAGCCACCTTTTCGACATGCATGGCGGCCGCGACCGCAAGGATGGCACCACCATCGCCGGCGACTGGCTGCACGTGCATCACAACGCTTTTTTCTGCACCAAGCCCGTCATCAAGATCCGCGGGATTCCGGTCAAGCAAGCCGTCATCGAACGCAACTGGTTGATTCACCCAGCCAGTCGCCACGCCATGAAGAGCGACGGCCGCACGACCTTTGGCGAAAACGCCTGGGGCATCGAGCATCCGGTGGTCCGCACCGGGCGCTAGGCGTTACTGGCTCAGACGAGCGCCCAGGTCAGTTCGTGCTTGTTGCACGAGAGATGGAACAAGCGCGACCCGGGGATCGCGGCGAACTCGGCTGCTGTCGCGTGATCGGTCGCGCCCTGGAACTTGATCGTGCACACGAAGCGGCGGCAGGTGCCGGCGGCCATCCACTCGCGCACGAGGCGTAGCAGGCGTTCGGGGTAGCACGCCATGTCGGAGAAGAGCCAGTCGATGGCGCCGAGTTCACCGGGTTCGAGTGCCCAGGCACTCTGCAGCCGGTGTTCGACGCGCGGCAGCAGAGCGACACCAGGGGCGAGCGGCGCCTTGTCAACGCTGACCACGCGCGCGCCGAGTTGTTGCAGTGCCCAGGTCCAGCCACCGGGGCTGGCACCGAGGTCGAGGCAGAGATCGCCGGGTTGCGGCCGCACGCCGAGACGCGTCAGGGCTTCCCAGACCTTGAGGTAGGCACGGTTCGGCGGATCGTCGCGGTCCTCGACGAAGCGCGGCTCGC
>NYZE01000112.1 GCA_002685965.1 Planctomycetota bacterium
GCAGCTTGGGTGATGCCATCAGCAGCAACCAACCGTCCGAGCCATAGATCCCGGCCGAGGCCGTGATGCCGAACTCGTCGCCGCGTGCCGCCGACTGGAAGAGAGCCTCGGGCCCAAAGAGCTCCTCCTTGCCGAGGCCGTAGGCGGAGCTCTTGGTGTAGATCCGCAGCACCGGTTCGATGTATTGGCCGGCCACGTCGAGGATGTCGAGGGTGCGGCCGCCCAGCGGCACAGGCTTGCTCGTGCCCTGCGGCATCTCCCAGGCCCAGACCTGCTTGTCGTTCGGGGGCAGCACGCGCGGACGTCGAGAATCGTTGGGCAGGTTGAGCTGGCCGTGCACGGTGATGCCATCCCCTGGCCAATCACTCGTCGCGGCGGGGAACTCGATGCCGATCCCAATGCGGGCCGGCACTTCCTGCGGGCCGGGGATGGTCAAGAAGAAGTTGTAGGCCGTCGGCCCCTTCATCCCGAAGCCGAACAACCGGAAGGTGCTCTTGAGCACGGTGCCGGTGGCGCCCGTGTCCGGTGTCTTGCCGTCGGGCAGGAACTTGACGTAGCTCAGCGTGACGCGCTCGGTCGTCCGTGCTTCCTGGTCCTGCGCCGTGATGCTCCAGCCGATCGCGTCATGCTTGCCAGTCATGAAGCCGTGCGGCTGCATCATGAACAGCTTGGTGGCGGCGCGTCCCGCGCGGCCGCGGGTCGTGGCGTTGACCTTGCCGTTCCAGAGGCGTTTCTCGAAAATCCCGTGGGCAGCGGCCGTTACCGATAGGACCACCATCAGCGCCAGTGCGGCGACAACCGGGAGCAAGCGGCGCCGGATGTTTGGCGAGTTGGAGGGCGTTTGCAGGGGGTGAGCGGACACTCAATCAGTCTACCGTTTGTCCCAAGTGGGTGCTGGATCTACAATTCGGGGCCAGTGGGCAAGTCCAAGAAGAAGAACGGCGACCACAAGTCGGCCCTCCAGAGGTCGGGTCCGGATCGGTCCGTCGAACGAGCGCTGAGCTTCGAACAGCCGATCCTGGAGATGGAGCACAAGATCCAGGAGCTCAAGAGCCTCGCCAGTTCGACGCGCCTGGACCTCAACGGCGAGGTCCTTGCGCTCGAACAGCGCATGCTCCAGGTCACCGATCAGGTCTACAGCGGACTCACCCCATGGGAGCGTGTGCAGGTCGCGCGTCATCCGTGTCGACCGGTCGCGGCAGACTACGTCGACCAGATGCTCGACGACTTCGTCGAGTTGCACGGTGATCGGCTGTATGCGGACGACCGGGCGATCCTGACCGGATTGGCGACCATGGAAGGCCGACGCTTCTTGCTGATCGCGCACCGCAAGGGCAAGACCACGCAGGAACGCCTGCTCTGCAACTTCGCTTGCGCCCACCCGGAGGGCTACCGCAAGGCGCTCGCCAAGATGCGCCTGGCCGAGAAGCTGGGCATGCCGATCGTGACGCTGATCAATACGCCGGGCGCATATCCGGGCATCGGCGCCGAAGAGCGCGGCCAGGCCAGCGCCATCGCCCAGAACATCCGCGAGATGTTCTCCATCCGCGCTCCGATCCTCTGCATCGTCATTGGCGAGGGTGGTTCCGGTGGCGCCCTCGGGATCGGCGTCGGGGACCGTGTCGCCATGCTGGAGCACTCGTATTACTCGGTGATCTCGCCCGAGGGGTGCGCAGCCATCCTCTGGAAGAGTGGTGACAAGGCGCCGGAGGCTGCCGATGCGCTGAAACTCACGGCTCCCGACCTGCGGCGGCTCGGCGTTGTCGACGATGTGATTGCGGAGCCGCGCGGTGGGGCGCATCGATACCCGGAGGCGACGATCGTCACAGTCAAGGCGTGGCTGTCACGCTGGTTGGATGAGCTGGCGGAGGTTCCGGCCGAGGAGCTCACCGATCGCCGCTACGCCAAATTCCGCGCAATGTGAGCGGCTGGGCTCGCAGCGCCCCCCTCGTCCCTCGTAAGTAGGGCCCTTGAGCCTCCCCGAACCGACCGACACGAAGGCCGCCCTGTCCGAATACCGGCTCGCGGTGCAGCACGCCGGCGAGGAACTGGCGAAGACCGCACCCGAGGCCAGCGTCCGGGACAACGTGCTGATCGAGGGCTCCTTGGGGGGAGATTTCGGCGCTTTCGAGAGCCTGGTCGCGCGCTACGAGCGGCGTGCCTTCTGGGTAGCGTTCCACGTCGTTGGTCGCGTGGAAGACGCCCGCGACACCGTCCAGGAGGCGTTCGTCCGTGTGCACCGCTCGTTGGACCAGTTCGACTTCGCGAAGAGCTTCTACACCTGGCTCTACCGCATCGTGACGAACCTGGCGATCGATCGACTGCGCAAGAACCGCTCGGCCCGGACCGTGCAACTGGATGGCGGTGCCGACGACATCGAGCAAGGTGATGCACCGTTTCCCGGACAGCGACTGGAAGGCCGTGAGCTTGCCGGTCGAGTTCGCGACACCCTCGACCGTTTACCGGCACGCTTCCGCACCGTGCTGACGCTAAGGGACCTGCACCAGATCTCGTGCCGCGAGATCGCTCCGATCCTCGGGCTCACTTACGCGACCGTTCGCTGGCGGCTCAACAAGGCCCGCCAGATGTTCCGCGAGCGTTGGGCCGTTTCCACCCGCACATGGACGGAATGAGCATGACCGACAACCATATCCCTGCCACCAACTCCGGCGACCACGCTGCAGTTCCGTGCAGCCTGGTCCACGACCTTCTGCCGGCTGCGGTCGGCGGCGAGCTCGAGAGCGAAACGGAAGTCGTGCTCGAGCGTCACCTCGGCGAGTGTCTGTTCTGTCGGCGCGAGCTCATGGCTCTGACCGACGCGCAAGCTGCACTGCGCACCCTTCGCGAGCCGGAGTGCAACGTCGATGACCGCTTCTTTGCCGACCTGCACCGGGACATCGTTGGCGAGGTTCGACGCCGCACGCGGGTCGAAGCGGACGTCCGCCATCTGGCGAAGGCGCGGAAGGGTCGTCGGACGCTGTCGCGTTGGTCGGTCGTGCCGGTTGTCGGTGCGTTGGCCGCAACGCTCCTCGTGGGCTTCCTGCTCGGCGGTGCGATGGATCGTTACCGCGATGGCGGCAGCGCGAACACGGCGGTCGAAGGCCGCTCAGTTTCGACGGTTAGCTCGTTGCGTGACCTCGTCACGGATCCGCAGTTCACACCTTTCTTGTTGGAAGCGATGCGCTCCTACATGGAGAGTCGGACTGCGACACACCAGATCGGTCAGACCGCCAAGGGCTTGGTCCCACTACCCGTTGGGCCCGCGCGGACTCCCGACGAGCGCGACTTCTGATGAGCTATGCGGTCTGCTTGCTCGTTGCCGCCATCGCCGGTGGAGGACCGAGCGTGTGGCCGGTGGTGCAGCAGCAGCAGCAGCAGCGGCAACAGTCGCGCGACGGCCGTCGTCAGAAGGACTACCCGGGCCTCAAGGCGCTGTCCCAAGAGCTGACGCGACTGCGCGCTTCGGTCGAATACAGGGGCTGGGTCTACGCCGGGTCGAGTTCGATGGCCGCCGTACACCTCGGCGATGGGCTCGTGGCGGCGGCGCACATCGAGGGAGTCGAGCCCGGCATGACCGGGACCTTCAATAGCCGGTCCGGGACCTATCGCATCATTGCCGTCAGTGCCGATAAGCGCCTCGGCCTCGTGACCTTGTTCAAGATGCGTGACTGGCCGTTGAAGCCCGTGCCTGCGCGACCGGAGCCGCGACACGAGGATTGGCGGGAGAGGCTCGGTGAGTTGGTCTGCGTCGTCAGGAGCGGCGGTATCGAGCTCTGTTCGAGCAGTCGGAGCATCGGTTTCCGGCGCGGCAAGGGCGGCAAGAGAGTTTCGTTCGCCCACGTGCTGCCGGTGTCGTCCGCGGTGGCAGGCTCGGTTGCGCTGACGGCGGACGGGCGTTTCCTCGGCCTCGTGATCGACCGCGAATGGGGACGGCGCGTTCGTCTCGGGTCGCCGCGTCGGGGATCCTCGCGCCAAGACCCGGCGCCGAAACGTCGCGAGCAGAAGGGCGGCGAGCAGAAGAGCAGTGAGCCTGCACGACGGACCTGGTTTGCCGTGGACGCCGCGTGGTTGCTCGCTCGCGCAAAGCGGGATGCCGCCGCGTTGGTCAAGGTGGAGCGGGTCTCGCTTGGTGTCTCGCTCGGCATGTTGTGGCGGCGTGGCGAGGGCGGAAAGTCCCGTGCCGGCCCTGGCCTGCGGGTGTCTCGGGTATGCGTGGGAGCGCCAGCAGCGCTGGCCGGTGTGCTCCGTGGCGATGTCTGGGTCGAACTCAACGGGAGTCCGCTGACATCGCGTGACCAGGTGCGAGCGGCGCTCGAGAAGGTCCCCGATGGGGGAGTGCTGAACGTCCGGTTTCGCCGTGACGGCGGTGAGCTCGTGAGCGTGGCCGTGCGGGCCAACTGACTGCCAGAACGTCACCGGAGCGCTGCAGCGGAGTTTTCGCCGCGCCAGGACGTTTGCCCCTGACGCATCGATGGCACACCGGCTAACCTGAGGAGCGATGGTGACGATGGTCCGTTTCTTGTTTTCGGCGGTTCTGATCACGGCATTGCTGGGCGGCGGTAGCGCTCTGGCCCAGAAGGGGCTGACCCAGGAGCGGGGCAAGCTGACCGACAAGCAGCGGGCCTACGCCGAGGAACTCATCGCCCAGCTCGGCTCGCCCGACTTCAAGGAGCGGCGCGAAGCTGCCAAGAAGCTCGAAGGTCTCGGCAAGAAGGTTGGCGGCCTGCTCGAGCGCGCGTTGAAGGACTCGAAAGATCCCGAGCTGCGCTGGCAGACCGGCCGGCTGCTCCGGCGACTCAAGGGCGATTCCCCGGCTCTTCGCCCGGACAAGAGTCAGGCGAAGCGGTCCAAGCGAGGCGCCAGGCAGCCACCGCAGGACCGCAAGGACGACGACGGTCGTCTACGGCTTCGCTTCCCGAAGGGCGAGTTCGACGGCACCCGGGTGCGCGACATCGACGCGCAGATAGAGAAGCTGCAGCAGCAGCTCCACGAGGTCTTCAAGAAGCTGCGCATGCCCGGCCTCGAACTCGACGGACTCCGCGGCAACCTGCCCGGCTGGCCGCAGGGTCTCCCGCGCGGCAAGAGTCCTTCCGGCCTTGGTCCGGACCTGCTCACCGGCCAGAGCACCAAGATCGAGATGGGTCCCGACGGGGTTCGCATCGAGATCGGCGACAACAAGGACGGCAAGAGCAGCAAGCGCGTCTACGAGGCCGAGAACATGGACTCGTTGCTGAAGAAGCACCCGGAACTGAAGGGCAGAGTCAGCGGCTGGAGTTCAAACCGCCGTGACGGTGGCCTGTTTCGTCTCTTCCGCAAGGGCTTTGGTTTCGAGTGGAACATGCCGCGGACTCTGCGTGGTCCTTCGTTCCCCAAGGCCGGGGCGCCGGGCGGTGGCCGCCGAGTCAAGGAACTCGACAAGGGCAAGATCAAGGACGTCGAAGAGGGGTCTGTCGAGAACGAGCCGGTCCCGGAGGGCCCCAAGCTCGGTGTCTACCTGCGCGACGGTCTATCAATCCAGCTGCGCGGCTTCCTCGACCTGCCGGAGGGTGTCGGTCTCTGGATCGATCGCGTCGTCTCGGACTCGACCGCTGCCAGGGCGGGCATCAAGGCGGGCGACATCATCACCAAGATCAACGGTAGCTGGATGCGTGGCGCCGAGGACGTGCGCAAGGCCCTGAGCAAGGGCAAGAAGGTCCGCGTCGACTACATCCGCAAGGGCGCGCGCAGGTCGTCCAGCATCAAACGGAAGTAATCCGGTCCGTGGGCGCGGATGTGGCCGCGGGGCTGGGCGCAGGCTTCACGCCTGTCTCGCTTAGAACCGAACGCAACAGCCTCGCAAGGCGCGCCGTCAGGCTGCGCCGCGAGCCGCCGTGCGGCGACGTCGCTCGAGCATCAGATTGCGCATCGGCACGAACCATGACGGCATGAAGCCCACGACGTAGACCCACGTGTCTAGCTGACTGGCGTAGGCAATGTTCAGCCATGCGCCAACGAAGCTGAGCCACCAGAACACGACTGGCAGGTGACTCGCGCCGCTTCGCTCGCTGAGCCACCACTGCAAGAGCCACCTCGTGCTCCAGATGGCCTGGCCGATGACGCCCGCCACCAGGAACCCGTTCCCGACATCCGTCTTCCAGCCGTTGTTTGTGTAGCCCAGGTACACCAACACCGTGGCGACGACGGCGCCGATCAGGGTTGCCTGCACGAGTCCGAGCCGCGAGCGACCCTCACCGAAGGTCAGATTCCTCGCGTAGATGACGCTGTTGATCACGAAGGCCGGGAGCAGCAGCCACAGGCCCATCAGGAACGCCGCCGTGCCGGTCAGCGTCGCGCCCGCGAGCGACAACCACCAGAACACCGGCGGTGTCACCGTGCGCTTGGCCTTCTCGGAGACGAACCACTGAATCGCGAAGCGCGAGAAGAAACAGGCGTTGCCGACCCAGCCGATCGTTTCCGCGAGGTCGGTCACGGTTCTAACTGCACTCGCTTCGCGTTGTCGGTGAACCGATCGAACACGTCGCCCCTCCTAGCTATGTCGCTGCTCCGTAACCCCTCACACCCACGAGTTGGTCAGCACTTCGCCGACGCCGCCGGCGCCGGGCACGATGTATTGGTTATCCGTCAGACCACACTCGCCGTCGACGGTCCCTGGCGGTTGCGCGAGTGCTTCCGGCGTGGACAGACCGCGGTCGAGCCGGCCCGTGTAGACCGTGACCCCAGGACACTCGCTGCGCATGCGCTGCATGAACTCGGGTGTCGCGATCATCGGTAGTGCGATCTCCTTGCGCGCGGGTCCGTAGTCGAGCTCTTGGTAGAGTTCGATCGTGCGCGCGACGGTGCCTCCGGTTGCACCCATCGGATCGGGGATCAGCAGAATCGCATCACGAATCGGGCCGCCGATCTTCAACCCCGCCTCATCAGTGCCGATGACGCGCCCATCGTCGTCGACCCGGCGACTCATCGATAGGTAGTCGAGCCGCAAGTTCTTTGGATCGAGCACCTGGCTGAGCAGCTCGAGACAGATCTCCGACGGCAGCACGCCGGCACGCACCAAACAGGCGATGACGACCTTGGTATCGGGATCGATCACGTTGCCGTGCCAGATGCCCTTCTCCGTGAACTCCATCATGCGCGTCGGCACATCGACTTCCGCCACGGGGAACTCGCTCGATACGGCCGCGGCCAGCAAGCCCTGGTAGATGTGGCGAAGCAGGCCACGCGCTGCCGTCATCTGGGTCTCGGGCTTCCCGAGCCGGGCCAGCGTGCTCAGTAGGAAGGTATCGTCGAGGATGTGGACGGCGTCCCCGTAGCCGTGTTGCAGCTCCCTGGTCACGGTGGCATCGCAGCACAGGTGGCGTCGTCCGGCAAGGTGTCGGGCGTGTTTCGCGACAGGACGGGGCATCCCGGCTATCCTCAAACGTCGCTTAGGGGCTTCTCTCCAATGGTCTTCCCGGCATCTGCATGCTGATCCTCCGTGGCACACTCGCGCTCGGGCTCGCGCTCTGGCTCATCCCGTCCGTGCGCGCCGCCAGTGACCCGACCGATACGCCGAAGGGACTGCGCGTAGTCCTCGTCGATGTTGGCCAGGGCGATGCGACAATCGTGGTCGGTCCAACCGGCAAAACGCTGGTCATCGACGGAGGTAACAACGGTCGTGGCTCGCAAGTCCTGGCCGCGTTGCGGCGCCTCGGCGCGGCGCGTGTCGACTACATGGTCTCGTCGCACTACCACATCGACCACATGGGCGGTCTCGACGAGGTCATGAACGGCATCTCGGTGACCTCGGTCTGGGACCGCGGCACGCGCGACCAGCCGTCGAACTCTTCTTATCGCGACTACGTTCGCGTCGCCGGGAGCCGTCGCCGGACGGTGTCGCTCGGTCAGGTCTTCGACCTCGGTGGCGGTTGCAGGGCGCGAGTGCTGGCCTACGACGGCAATGTCTATACGCGATCGCCGCTGCCGATCCGCAACACGATGCAGCAGGAGAACGCTGCCTCGGTCGTCCTGCGCCTCGATTACGGCGATTTCTCGATGTGGCTCGGCGGTGATCTGACTGGCGGCGGCAACGGTACCTACGACTGCGAGACGACGGTCTCTCAGGTGTGCGGCGACGTCGACGTCTACCGTGGCGACCACCACGGCAGTGCCACATCGACGTCGTCTGGACTTGTTGCCAACCTCAATCCGGAGGTCGCGGTCTTTTCGATGGGGGTGAACAACCCTTACGGCCACCCGCACGTGGAACCGCTCAACCGGCTCAACGCGCGGTCGGCGTCACGAGCACTGTTCACGACGTCGGGGGGCACGGGCAAGTCGGGGTTCACCGAGCTCGGCGAGATGACGCTGCACACCGATGGTCGCCGCTATCGCGTCGTCGGTACGAAAGGCCTGCCGCGCGACTTCTACGTCGACGAGGTGGTCGGGCCATGGCCGGGTGTGGGCGACATCGTGATCACCGAGATCCATCGCGCACCATCCACGAGCCTCGGCGAATACCTCGAGATGGAGAACCGGTCCGGCGGCCCGCTCAACCTCAACGGCATGACCGTGTCCGGCAACCTCGGCTCGTTCACGTTTGCTGCGTCCTACCGTCTACTGCCCGGCGCCCGACTCGTCGTGCTCAACACGGGAATCCCGGCCAAGAACGGCGGCGTCATCGGTGGCCACTGCTGGCCGTTCAAGGCGATCACCATCGGCAACACCTACGACACGCTGCGCCTCGTGCGTGGCGGCACGCTCGAGACTGTCTCGTACTCCTCCGGGTTTGCCGGCGGTTCCGCCCGCGCTGCCGAGCGCGTGGATGTGCGGAAAGCCGCGACCGCGAGCAACTTCAGGGCCGCGACCAGCCGCTACGCCAGTGATTGGGGTACGCCAGAATCGAAGAACTCCGTCGACGCCACCGTTTGGCCGCTCATGGCGGGAGTCGAAGCCGTGCCGGCGTCGACACTGGGCGGACCATCGCTGCAGCTCTATCAGTCGGGGTTCTCGCATGGCTTCCAGCTCGCGATCGCCGCACTCTCGCTCGGCAACTCGCCCGGCATTCGGGTGGGCGCAGTGCGCATCCCACTCAACCCGGATCCGCTGTTCATGGCGAGCCTGACGCTGCCTTCGTTCGTCGCCTTCCTCCCGCCCGGCGGTCAGCGCGGCATCTGCCTGCCGCTGCCACCGGGGTTGCTCGGCGATGTCCGAGGCTACTTCGGGCACTTCATCCTGGATCCGGTCGGACCGATTCTGGTGCCAGCGGCTTCCGATGCCGCTACGTTCCTGTTTCCGAAGTAGTCCGGGCTAGTGGAACACGTGCACCGCAGTCGACTTGCCGCAGCGGACCTCGCGGCGCTCGATGCCGCAGAGACGGCTGCCAGCTTCGCTCGTGCACCTTACTCGCGGTTTCGGGTCGGCGCTGCTCTGGCGACCGGTGATGGTGACATCGTCGTGGGCTGCAACGTCGAGAGTGCCAGCTATGGACTGACCGTGTGCGCGGAGCGCACCGCTGTCTTTGCCGCCGTGGCGCGTGGGATCAGCGGGTTCGTGACGGTTGCGGTGTGGACCCCGACGGACGCGCCGACCATGCCGTGCGGGGCGTGCCGCCAGGTGTTGCACGAACTTGCACCCGGAGTGCGCGTGTTGAGCGGCTGCAACAGCGACCAGGTCGC
>NYZE01000113.1 GCA_002685965.1 Planctomycetota bacterium
CCACCAGGCAGGCGAGCACCATCTGGCGCATCAGCCGCCGATCACGTGTTCTTGTTCGCTGCGGCGGGCGCATTCGGACACACGCCGTCACGGGCCAGAGCGATGCAACTACCGTAGATGCGCAGTGAGTGCCGGCGCATCTCGAAGCCGAGCTTCTTGGCGGCAAACTCCTTGCCCTGCTCCAGGACTTCGTCGTGGAACTCGCTGATGTGACCGCACTCGAGACAGATGACGTGGTCGTGGTGCTCGTGCCCGAGCACGTGCTCGAACAGCCGCCCACCTTTCTCGACTTCGAGCCCCTCGACGAAACCGCCTTCCTCGAGCACCTGCACCGTCCGATACACCGTCGCCAGGTGCACCGTCGCTTCGGGCGCCCGCAACCGTGTCAACTCGAGCAACTGCTCGGCGCTGAAGTGCTCATGCGTCAGAAACGCCGTCTCGACGATCAGCTCCCGCTGCTGCGTCCAGCGCAGACCGTCTTTCTTGAAGTGCGCCTTGACCGTCTCGAGTTCGGCGCGAACTGCTCCGTGCACCACTACTCTACTTTCCGATGTCAGTGCGAAAGCGAATGCCAGAGAACTGAATGATGTCGAGTGCCTCGTAGCAGCGTTCGACCGCCGCCTTCACGGTCTTGCCGACAGCCGTCACCGATAGCACCCGGCCACCCGCGGAGTAGAAGATCCCATCGGGGCGTCGTTCCGTGCCCGAGTGGAAGACGACCAGATCGTCGTCCTGGCCACAGTCCTCCAACCCGGTGATGCGGTGTCCCTTGCGGTATTCCTTCGGGTAGTCGTCGGCAACGGCCACCACACAGGCCGACGGCCGACTATCCCACTCAGGTCCCGAGGACAGATCCATCAGCTGCCCCCTGGCCGTCGCGTCGAGCAGCGGCACCAGATCCGACTTCATCCGCATGACCAGCGGCTGCGTTTCCGGATCGCCGAAGCGACAGTTGTACTCCAGCACGCGCGGACCGAGCGGGGTCACCATGAGCCCGGCATAGAGAACGCCCTGATACTGCCGACCCTCCTGCACGAGTCCGTGCACGGCCTGTACGAGGATCTGACTCTCGACCTGCTTGAGCGTGCGTGGGTTGGCAGCCGGCGCGGGTGAAATCGCTCCCATTCCACCAGTGTTCGGTCCCAAGTTGCCGTCGAAGGCGGCCTTGTGGTCCCGCGCCGATTCGAGCGGCACGATCGTACGACCATCGGTCAGGGCCAGCATCGACACTTCGTCGCCCTGCAGGAACTCCTCGATGACGACGGTCTCGCCCGCGCCACCGAAGGCGCCCCCCTCCAGGCAGTCCGCCACCGCCTTGCGTGCCTCGTCGTAGTCCTCGCAGATCATCACGCCCTTGCCGGCAGCCAGGCCCGATGCCTTGACGACGAGCTTCTCGTCGCGATGTGACTCGAGAAAGCCCAACGCCTTGCCAAGATCGCTGAAGGTCCACGCCTGCGGCCCCGGAATGTGGTGCCGCCGGCACAGGTCGCGGCAGAACGCCTTGCTGCCTTCGATCTCCGCACCTTCCCGGCTCGGGCCGAAGACAGCGACACCCGCAGCGCGAAAGCGATCGGCGAGGCCGGCGCAGAGCGGATCCTCCGGGCCGATCACGACCAGGCCGATCTTCTTCGACAGCGCGAAATCGAGCAGTCCCGGTGTGTCGTCCTCGCGAATCGGCACGCACTCCGCGTGCAGCGAGATGCCGCCATTGCCCGGGGCGCAGTAGACAGTCTCAACGTGCTCGGATCGCGCGACTTTCCAGCACAGGGCGTGCTCGCGACCGCCCCTGCCTACGACGAGTACCTGCATGCGCACGGAGCATGGTTGCCGGTGGGGACATCACCGTCAAGCACGTCGATGGAGCAAACCTCGTCCCCTACGGGCACTCGGTTTTGCTCCGTCGAGGTCTGCGTCCACGTCTGCGGTGGCGGGTGCTTGGAGTCGTGCCGGTGCCTGTGAACGTTGCCGCGTCCGAAAGGCGTGCTGGGCCTGTGGTCTCTTCTCCGTCTACGATCGTGGCGTGGCCAGACGACTGTGGAGACTCCGCCTGCTCGCGGGAACGGTGTTGTTCCTCGGGTTGGGTACCTCGTGCACCGGGACCGGCATCGGCCTCGGGCCACCGAAAATCAAGCTCCGCGGGCAACCACGACCGGGGCTTTGATGAAGCCGCGCGTTTGGTTCGGGATCCTGCTCGCCTTCACCTTCGCGGTCTACGCACCGTCGTTGGGCAACGACTTCGCGCTTGACGACGTGTTCATGGCCAAGGCGCAGATCACCCACAACGACAACAAGCCGAACCCGATCATCACCAAGCTGCGGCCGGTATCGCACTACTTCCTGACCAACTACTGGTTCGGCGCCGGTCGCAACGGCGTTCTCTACCGGCCGCTGGCCATCTGGAGTTACGCGCTCACGCACGCGGCTTTCGGGGACGGCTCGGGCGAAGCGCTGCCGCACCACATCATCAACGTCCTGCTGCACCTGCTCGCGGTGTGGTTGGCTTACTTGATGCTACGCCGCGCACGCGTCACACGCGGTATCGCCGTGCTCGCAACGGCGGCATTCGCGCTCAACGCGATCCACAGCGAGGTCGTCGCCGCGATCGTTGGGCGGGCCGAGCTGTTCGCGTTCTGCTTCGGCGCAGCTGCGCTGCTGCTCTGCGAGAGTGCGCGACGGCACGTCCACGCGAGCCGGTGGATTCGATTGGCCGCCGCGGCGCTGGCGTTCTTCCTCTCCTTCTCCTCGAAGGAGAACGGGCTCGCATGGCTGCCATTCACACCGATCTACCTCGCGGTGATCGAGAAGCGCATCGCGTGGACGAAGCTCGCGGGCCCCCTCGGTGTCGCTGCGGTGGCCGCCGTGGTCTGGTTCGGGTGCCGCCAAGCGATGATCGCCGAAGTGAACGCCGAGCCGCCGCCGCCGGACTACCTGGCCAATCCGATCCAGGGTGCATTCACCTCGACGCGCGTGCTCAGCGGCATCACGTTCTGGGCCTATGGCATCTACAAGACGTTGTGCCCGGTGAACCTCATCGCGATCTATGGAACGGGGACGTTCCGCATCGTCGAGAGCGCGACCGACCCGCGCTTCCTCGTCGCAGTGGCCGTCCTGCTCGCGATCGCCGCGCTGACGTGGTGGACGCGGAAGCGCAAGCCGCTGGTGCTTCTCGCGACCTTGACCTTCTTCGGCTTCAGCGCCATCACCGCGAACATCATCGTGCCGGTCGGCGTCTTGTTCGCCGAACGACTCTACTTCGCGTCGAGCCTGGCGCTGGCTTTTGTCGTCGCCGCAATCGCACCGATGCTGACCAGCGTTAACGGGCGCCGCATCGGCCTTGGACTGCTCGGCGCATGGGTACTGCTGTGCTGTCTCGTGATCGTGCGCGCCAACGGCGCATGGAAGAACACGAAGACGGTGTACGAGCGCGACCTCGAGGCCAACCCGACGTGTGCGGTCGTCAACCTCGTCGTCAGTGAGTTGCGGCGCGCCGAAGGGGAGGAGGATGCGTGCATCGCGCTCCTGCACAAGGCGATCGACTTGCTCCCGGAATACGTCGAGGCTCACTACAACCTCGGCCTGCTCCACCTCAAAAAGAACGAGCCTGAGAAGGCCATCGCCAGGTTCGAGCAGGCGCTGGCCTCGAAGTACGAGCCGAAGATCTCCCCCGAGACCCGGATCTGGATCCGCCCCCGGCTGGCACCTCCGCTCATCGACCAGGGGAACACCGCCCGAGCCTGCTCCATCCTCGACGAAGCGCAGCAGATCAACGCCGAACTCACCCGCGAACACTTTGATCCACTGGTGGAGGTGCTAGGCAAGTCGGCCGCCGACTGGCTCGAACGCTTCCTCCTGGAAGGACACCGCCGCGAGCCACAACACCCGCAGTGGGAAATGTGGTACGCGATCGCCACGTTCCGCAACGAAAAATGGAACGCTGCCGAGCAGTCTTTCGGCCAACTCCTCGAACGACTGCGCGGCAATGCCGCTGAGCCTGATATCCGTGTTTACCTGGCCAAGCTCGCGCAACGAAGCGGCCGCAGTGCCGAAGCCCGGCAGCATCTCGACGCAGCATTGTCGATCGATCCGTCGCACCAGAAAGCGACGCAGCTCCGCGCGCGCTGGCGTTGACGCTCGCCCGAACTATGCGTGGGTTTCATGCATAGTCCGGGCTAGCCGCGCGGCCCACCCATCGACTCAGCATGCGCTCTAGATCCACCGGCTTCACCGGCTTCGCAAGGTAGTCGTCCATGCCTGCGGCGAGGCACTTCTCGCGGTCGCCACGCATCGCGTTGGCGGTCATCGCAATGACCGGAATGTACTGGCCCGCGCGCTGGTGACGGCGAATGGCTCCGGTCGCTTCGTAGCCGTCCATCTCGGGCATCTGACAGTCCATCAAGATCGCGTCGTAGTGCCCGCACAGCGTCGCGTCGACAGCACGGCGCCCGTTCCCGACCACCGTGACCCTGTAGCCGAGCTTCTCGACCATGCGCACAGCCACCTTCTGGTTGATCAGATTGTCCTCGGCGAGTAGCAGATGCCCCTTGCCAGCGCCGTGGTCCACCGGCTCGGGCGCCGGGGCCACCTGCGGACATGGGCGCGCCGCTGGCTTCGATGCGGCTGCAGAGCCACGATCTGAGCCCGGCGGCCGTTTACGACCGAGCACCTCGCCGAGCATCTTGGCCAGCGTCGACCGGAGCACCGGCTTGCTCATGAAGCCCCATACCCCCGACTCGTGCCCGACGAGCGGGTGGCAAGCGCCACCTTGTCGACTGGCGATGACGATGCGCGTGCCGCGCAGGTTGTAGTCCGCACGCAGTTCGCTGAGGAGGGTGTGGCAATCCATGTCCCGCAATACGTCCTCGACGATCGCCAGGTCGAAGGGCGAACCCAACTGCGCCGCCTTGCGGATCATGAACAGAGCTTGCCGGCCGTCGGCCGCGACATCGCAGCGCATGCCCCAACTCCTCAGATGATCGACATAGACCGCCGCCGTGGGCTGGTGGGCATCGACCACCAGCACACGCTTGTCGTGGGCACCCTCCGGCGGGTCCTCTATCGACCCGCACCCCGACCGGTCCAGGGTCACCTCGAACCAGAACATGCTGCCCGCGCCTGGCTCGCTCTTGACACCCATGTCGCCGCCCAGGAGCGTGATGAGCTGCTGGCAGATCACCAACCCGAGGCCGGTGCCGCCGTACTTGCGTGTCGTCGAAGTGTCCGCCTGCTGAAACGGGTGGAACAAGCGATCCTGCGCGTCCGATGGGATGCCGATGCCACTGTCCTTGACCTCGAAACGCACGGTGACCTTGTTGTCCCAGTCGCGAATGAGCCGTACGTCCACGACGACATCGCCCTTCTCCGTGAACTTGATCGCGTTGCCAACTAGGTTCGACAGCACCTGACGGATACGAGAACGGTCGGACCGCACCGACACGGGGAAGCTACTGGGCACGACGGCGACCAACTCGACGCCCTTGGCGGTCGCGCGCTCCGCGAACAACTCGATGACGGACTCGACCGCCTCGCGCAGGTCCATGTCCGTGATCTCGACGTCGAGCTTGCCCGCCTCGATCTTGGAGAAGTCGAGGATGTCGTTGAGCAACTTGAGCAGGTGCTCTGCCGAGTCGAGCACCGTGGCCAGGTCAGCGCGCTCCGCCTCGGGCAGGTCGTGTTCGGCGATCAGTTGCGTCATGCCGATGATGGCATTCAACGGGGTGCGGATCTCGTGGCTCATGTTGGCCAGGAAGTCACTCTTGGCCTGCGTTGCGGCCTCCGCCTTCTCCTTGGCCCTGACCACCAGGCGGTCACGATTCTCGATCTGCGTGAACATCTCGTTGAACGCGTCGATCAGCTCACCGAACTCATCCTCGCTGGTTTTGTGGGCCCGGATCGACAGATCCCGCTTCTCTGCGAAGTCACGCGCAGCCTGTACCAACTGCAACACCGAGCCGGACACGAAGGACTGCAGCCGGGTCGCCAGCAAGAAGGCGAGCAGGCTCGTGGCCACGCCGACGAGTCCGAACAGACCAGCGAACCAGGCGAGCCGCGCGCCGTATCTCACCTGATCGGACTTCAGGCAGAGCGTTCCTACCACGCCACCACCGCCAAGGATCGGCTCGTTCACGACCAGGTAGTCACGCCCCTCAGCCTCCCCAACCGAACTAGGGGTCACGGGCGCCACCTCTTTGACTCCTGCCCGTCGATAACTGGCAACCACCTTGCCACCAGGTTCGAGGATGGCCGCGAACACGATGTGCGGTTCGCTCTGCAGACCGGCTAGCTGGCGGTGTATCCGAGCAGGGTCACGGGCATCCAAGGCGTCGCGTGCCTTGCAACCAATCACCCGTGCCAAACGCTCTAGATCCTTGGTAACTCTGGCGCGTCGGTGCACCAGATCGAGGGTCACGAAGGAGGCAGCGGCGAGCACAACGACCACTGCGCTCGTGAGCACCAGGATCGCTATCAGCTTGTGCCGGATGGAAAGATCGCGCAGACGGCGCACGCTGAGTTATCGACGCATTCGGCACGACCGCTGACCCCCGGTGCACGCTCGCCCCGCAGCCCCGCTAGCAAGGGCAGAACAACGACCTTCGTGCGCCCGCCACCTTGCTGAAGGGCTCGCGCTCTGCCTTGGCGGCGGTTCTTGGCCGCGGTAGCGGCGAGCGCCTGAGCGATGACGTAGCCGTCGTGGCTACGGGTTTGCTCGGCCAAGCAAGTGTCGCCATCTTGCCGTTCACGATGACCGGCGTGCGCGTGAACCGCTTGCCACCCGTGCCGATTTCCTGACCGTCGGGATCGAGCGGCCAGTCCTGGTCGACTGAGATCGCCTGCCCCCCCTGGCACTCGCCCTCTGGCTCTTGCAAGGTGGCCACCATGTGCGAGCAGGCGCCAGAACCCCGACACGGCCTCATCTACGCCTACGAGACGCCGAGCCCGCTGGCGGCTCTGTCCACTGGTCGGACACCAAACCCAACTCTTGGAGACTACAAGTCTCCCCTGACCTAGCATCTGCTCGGCATGACCGACTCCGACCGCAGAAGCGCCACGCACTACCCCAACGTCGATCCCCAGGCTTCGTTCCCGGCGATCGAACGCGACATGCTCGCCTTCTGGGAGCGTGAGGGGATCTTCCGCGAGTCGATCGCCGCCCGCCCCGAGTCCGACGAGTACGTCTTCTACGACGGGCCGCCGTTCGCCAACGGCCTCCCCCACTACGGCCACCTCCTCACCGGCTACGTCAAAGACGTCGTGCCGCGCTACCAGACCATGCGCGGCAAGCGCGTCGAGCGCCGCTTCGGCTGGGACTGCCACGGCCTGCCGGCCGAGCTCGAGGCCGAGAAGGTCCTCGGCATCTCGGGCCGCCAAAAAATCCTCGAACACGGCATGGGCGAGTTCAACGAGACCTGCCGCACCGCGATCTGGAAGTACACCAAGGAGTGGCAGAGTTTCGTCGCACGCCAGGCACGCTGGGTCGACTTCGACAACGAGTACCGCACCATGGACGCCTCCTACATGGAGAGCGTCCTGTGGGCCTTCAAGGCGCTCTACGACAAGGGGCTGCTCTACGAAGATTATCGGGTCATGCCCTACTCCTGGGCTGCCGAAACGCCGCTGTCCAACTTCGAAACGCGGCTCGACAACTCGTACCGCGAACGCCAGGATCCTGCGATCACCGTCCGCTTCACGCTCGCTCCGGCCGACGGCGACACCGCTCCGACCGATCTGCTGGCGTGGACCACGACACCGTGGACGCTGCCATCGAACCTGGCAATAGCAGTCGGACCCGACATCGATTACGCGGTCTTCGACCTCGATGGCCGCCGCGTCATTCTCGGCGCCCTGACCGTCGCCAAGTTCGAGCGCGAGCTCGAGGGCGCGAACCAAGTCGGCAGCGTCAAGGGCAGCGAGCTGGTCGGCCGCACCTACGAGCCGCTGTTCCCGTTCTTCAGCGAGCAAGCAGGAGCCTTCCGGGTCTTGGCCGCCGACTTCGTCGACACCGAGGACGGCACCGGCATCGTACATATGGCGCCGGGCTTCGGCGAAGACGACATGGATGTCTGCAAGGCGAACGACATCGGCGTCGTGGTGCCGGTCGACTCGGCCGGACGCTTCACGGCCGAAGTCGAACCTTGGGCAGGGCAGCTCGTGTTCGACACCAACAAGCCAATCACGCAGGAGCTCAAGCAACGCGGCGTGTTGTTCAAGCACGAGACGTACCTGCACAACTACCCGCACTGCTGGCGCACCGACCAACCGCTGATCTACAAGGCGGTAACCTCGTGGTACGTGCGCGTGACCGAGCTCTCCGCACGCATGGTCGAGCTCAACAAGGAGATCCACTGGATCCCGGGACACATCCGCGATGGTCTGTTCGGCAAATGGCTCGAAGGCGCGCGCGACTGGTCGATCAGCCGCAACCGTTTCTGGGGCTCACCCATCCCGGTGTGGAAGAGCGACGATCCGCGTTATCCGCGGCTCGACGTCTACGGCAGCATCGACGAACTCGAGCGCGACTTCGGCGTGCGCCTCGTGGACCTGCATCGCCCCGGGATCGATGAACTGACCCGACCGAACCCCGACGACCCGAGCGGCAACTCGACCATGCGTCGCGTCGAGGACGTGCTCGACTGCTGGTTCGAGTCCGGCTCGATGCCATACGCACAGGTGCACTATCCATTCGAGCACCGCGAGTGGTTCGAGTCGCACTTCCCCGGCGACTTCGTCGTCGAGTACACCGCGCAGACGCGCGGCTGGTTCTACACGATGCTCGTACTGGCGACCGCGCTGTTCGAACGGCCACCGTTCCGCAACGTGATCTGCCACGGCACGATTCTGGACGAGAACGCGCAGAAGCTCAGCAAGCGTCTGCGCAACTACCCGAACCCCGACGAGGTGTTCGAGACCTCCGGTGCCGACGCGCTGCGCTGGTACCTCATGTCGTCGCCCCTGATGCGCGGCGGCGACCTGCAGATGGACCGCGAGGGCAAGGCAATCGCCGAGATCGTCCGGCTGGTCCTCAACCCGATCTGGAACGCCTACTACTTCTTCACGCTATACGCTAATGCCGACGGGGTGACCGCCTCGGTGCGCACCGATCAGGACGGCGTGCTGGACCGTTACATCCTCGCCAAGACGGGCGTGCTGATCACCGACGTGACGCGACGCCTGGACGACTATGATCTGGCCGGCACCTGCCAGTCGATCTCGACCTTCGTGGATGCCCTCAACAACTGGTGGATCCGGCGCAGCCGCGACCGCTTCTGGAAGCAGGAGCTCGACGCGGAGAAGACCGACGCCTACGACACGCTGTTCACCGTCTTGACGACACTGTGCAAGGTGGCGGCGCCGATGCTGCCGCTCCTGACCGAAGCCATCTACAAGGGGCTGACGACCGAGCGCAGCGTACACCTCGCCGACTGGCCCGACGCGGGGCCCTTCCCGGTAGAGCGCGAGCTGGTGCACAGCATGGATCGTGTGCGCGAGGTTTGCTCGACGGCGCTCGCGCTGCGCCGCGCCAAGGAGATCCGCGTGCGCCAGCCACTGCGGCGCCTGACCGTCGCCGGCGCCGATGTCGCCGGGCTCGCGCCCTTCCGCGACCTGATCGCCGACGAGCTCAACGTCAAGGAAGTCGTGCTCGAGACTGATATCGAGAAGCACGCGACGTTCTCGCTCCAGGTCAACGCGCGCGCCCTCGGTCCACGCCTCGGCGCCAAGACCAAGGAGGTCATTGCGGCATCCAAGCGCGGCGAATGGACACGCAATGCGACCAACGGAATCGACATCGCCGGGCACACGCTCGAAGAAGGCGAGTTTCAGCTGCAGCTGTGCGCCAGCGACGAAACCACCTGCGGCGCTCTGCCGCGCGGGGATGCAGTCGTGGCGCTCGACACGGACCTCGACGATGACCTCATCGCCGAAGGCAAGGCGCGCGACGTCGTCCGCGCCGTGCAACAAGCGCGTCGCGACGCGGAACTGAACGTGGCTGATCGCATCAAGCTGTCCTTGTCGCTACCCGACGATCTTCTCGCGGCCACCGAGCAGTTCCGAGACTGGGTCGGACAACAGACACTGGCAGTGGAGCTGACCTTCGACGGTGCCTTCGGCGGCGCCAGCGAGCACAGCGCCGAGGTCGGCGGCGCTCCTGCCCGGATCTGGCTGCGCAAAGCCTGAGCGTGTCGTCGCGCGGGTTCACATGGCTGACTCTCGCCATCGTCACGACGATCGTGGCGTGGACCTGCTGGCCGGTCGTTGAGGTCCCGCAGCTCGAGCCGGATGACTTCCGCTACCTGAGCCTGATCGAGCAACTCCAGGCCGGCCTCGGTGCGGGCCTGCCCGAGTCCTTCGTCGTCGAGAACCGCTGGGACCACCTGTGGTACGTCGAGACCGACGCGGTGCTGCGCTTCTTCCGCCCAACGGTGCTGACGAGCTTCTGGCTCGACAAGGTGCTGTGGAAGGACCCGATCACCGGGCTGTGCTGGAGTAACGTGATTTTGTTCCTGACCAGCGCGGTGCTCGTCGTGTTCGTGCTCAAGCGCATGCTCAAGGACCGGCTCGCCGTTCTTTTCGGCAGCGCCTTGTACGCGGCGTTGTTTGCCCACGGCGAGTGCATCTGGTACGTGTCTGGACGCACCGAGACGCTCGCGGCGATCGGCTTCCTCGCTGGCCTGGCGCTGTGGATCCAGGGGCCTGACCGGCGGCGGCTGCGCCAGCTCGCGATCGTCGCCTACGCGTTCGCGCTCTTCACGAAGGAGCTGACTGCCGCGCTGCCGGTGGTGTGTCTTTTATGGGACCGTTGGATCGAACGACGCGAAGGCTCGTTGTACGCGCTGCTGAAGCGCGACGCCAAGCTCTGGATCGCCTGGGGCAGCGTGGCCGTCGGCTACTTCGTGCTGCGTCAAGTCGTGCTCGGTCGAACAAGCGCCGGCCAGCTGATCGAGCCCTACTTCGTGTCGCCGCTGTCCGCCAACTTCCCCGGCCACCTGTGGATGCAACTGCGCAGCTATGTCGGCAACCTCGTCGCAGCCGAAGTCACGCCGCCGTTCATGAAGCCCGAGGACCTCGCGGCGTGGTCCACGCTTACGGGCTGGATCCTCGGCAGCCTTGCCATGCTCGGCGCTGGCTTCCTCGTTGTCCGCGAACCGTTGGCACGTCTGCTCGCCGCACTCGCCGTGTTGACGTGGCTGCCGACGTGCTTTGTGTACGTGTCGGAACGCTACCTTCTGTTGCCTTCGCTGGCCGTCGCAGGACTCGCCGCGCTCGGGCTGGCCAAGCTTCGCACGCAGCCCATCGCACGTTGGGCCGGCATCGCCGTCCTGCTACTTTGGACCGGGCACCAGGCGTCTCTACTCCGGTTGAAGCACGTCCTGATCTGCCAGTCCCCGCGCGTTGCCAATGCAACGATGCAACACCTGCAGACCGCACTGCCTCACCCGCCAGCCAAGGGCGCGACCATACTCTTCATCGCCTATCCCGGCGATGACATCGCAGCTCAGTTCCTGGAGCCGCACATGCGCTGCTTCTTCCACGACCCAACCCTGCGCGTGCACGTCCTGTCAGTCCTGCCCCAACGCGAGCGCCTGCCGCAGCCGGTCACCGTCAAACGCCTCGGTCCAAGCTCACTCGAACTGCGCGGCACGCCGAGCGTGATGGCCCATGGCAACCTCTTCAAGTACGTGGACTACGCATCCAGAACCCCGATCACCAGCCCGCGCCTCGGCTTCACCGCCACCGTCCTCGACGGTGACGCTACTGCCTGCCGCGCCGTCCGCTTCGACTTCGAACGCCCGCTCCGCGAATGCCTCGTCCTCCGCTTCCACCGCTGGCCTGCCGACTTCGACAAGGACCTCGAACACGCGCCCAAAGGCATCCAGATCAGCCGCTGCTCCCTCGAAGTACTACGCCCTTAGGCGGCCCTCCTTGCACTCACGCAACGGCGTAAGCCCCCTTGCCGCTCGTCGCCGGTGACGCGCACGTGCGCTTCCACAGCAGCGCAACCAACAACTGGGGCAACTATCAGCACACCAAGCGGCTGACGCGCTACACGGCGGATCCCGCCGAACTGGTCGATGTCGAGTGGCTGCGCCACGCCTCGATGTCGCCCAGCGACGTCACCCACGTCAACTTCCGCATGATCTTCGAGAACGACGTCGAGTCGGTACCGGCAGTAACGCCCGACGTCGACACGTTCTGGCTCACCTACCGCATTGCGCCAGGGGTCCGATGACCCTGACGCTTGCGACTTCCCCGTGCTCTGGGCAGCAGCCCTCTTCTCATTCGCTGTCCAATCGACGACAATTCCCCTACCTCGATCGGCGTAGCTGACTTCGATACGTCCCCCAGTGATCGCCGATGATCGCTCTCAAAAAAAGAGGAGGCCTCATGAGGCTTCACGGGCTAGCGCTGATTGCTTTGGCTATGGCGCCATTAGTCGGCTGCTCGAAAGGCTCCGGCTCCGGTGGTGCTTTCGTCGTGTTGGACGTCGACCCGCCGCACAACGGGATCGTGTTCCTGAACCAGAGCCTCAAGATTCGCTTCTCGAGTCCGGTCGACCTCGCGACCGCGAACTTCAACTCGGTTGCGTTCTTCGTGCAGGATGCGGTCGGGCGCCAGCTCTCCGAGTTCGTGGTCGGTTCTTTCCGCCACGGCGAGACGGCAGGCGGTGGCACGGATCCACGTGTGCTTGAGTTCCTGCCGCGCTTGGCGACCGACGATCGCTTCCTGAACGGCGGCTTCAAGCCCGCACGACGCTACAAGGTCGTGCTCATCTCCGGCGCCAACAAGTCGCAGCCCGTGCTTCGTGACGTTGTCGGCCACTCGCTCTCCGATGACTCGCGCATCAAGTCGTTCGAGTTTCGCTCGGTCAGCGGATCGACGCCGGCCGAGCTCTTTCTCGACCGCGTGATGGGAGGTCCACGGGTCACCTCGGTCGACGTCACGCCGCAGGTCGGTGCGCGCGTCGGCTTGAACGCGCTGGGCGGCGCACCGGTCGAAGTCGCGATCGAGTTCAATCAACCGTTGAATCCGCACTCGTCCAACGTGCTGCTCAATGCCGATCCCGATCCGCGCCGAGTCGCTCGCCGTCGCAATGCCAGGATTCGACTCGAGTACGACGATCCCGAACTCGGCAAGCGGCGTTGGATTCCGGCGCTGCTCGACATGCCGCGCAACGATCGCACGGGGGCCACGGTAATCGTGCGTCCCGACGGAGTGTTGCCCAACGACGCAGCGATCCGAGTCGTCGTCGAGAACGACCTCGAGGATCTCGCCGGTGGCCACAACCGAAGCGAGCCCTTGTACGAGCGCGTTGTGGCTACCTTCACGACCCTGGCCGCACACGATGCGCAGTTCGACGCCGTCGTGCTCGCGTTCGAGAACGCTGACTTGGCGGATCTCGACGCGCCGTTCCGCGATCCGGTCGCCGACATCAAGAACGGCCTGCTGCAAGCGACGTTCGACTTCGAGGGGGATCTCGTGCCGTGGACCTTCCATCCCACCACGCGCGATGTCGTGCTGAACACCGACATCACTCAGGTGCCGATCAGCAACGGTCCGCCGCTGAAGGTGGTCGGTGGCGTATTCCGCTTCCATGACGTGATCATCGACAAGGGCAAGATCGTGCGCGGCACCGGCACGAACCCCATGGTCATCCTCTGCAGCGGCTCGGTGCGCGTCGACGGCACGCTGTCAGTCAGCGGCAGCACTGGCTCGGCCTCGTCGTCGTTTCGCACGGCCTACATCCCGGTCGCGGGGGGCGCCGGCGTTTGCGGCGGTGGCCACGGCGGCAAGGGTAGTCCGAGCGCGGTCACGTCGAGCCCACGCGGAGAGGCGGGCTTCGGTCCGTTCGGACGCCGGACCGGCGGTGGCGAGGGCGGCCGCCTGGCGTGCCAAAACGGGCAGGGTTCCGGAGGCGGCGGTGGCGGTGCGGCGACGCAGGGCGATCCAGACTACTACGACCAGAAGGGCGTGCCCTACAACGGCACGGGTGGCAGCGGCGGCCCTGC
>NYZE01000114.1 GCA_002685965.1 Planctomycetota bacterium
AGCTGCTTGCGCGCGAAGGCGGCCAAGGGCACAGCACGCTCGCCCCTTGCGTCCTTCGGACGGAGCACGATGGAGGGCGGCGAGTCCCGTTGCGAGCCCGGTTGAACGTCGGACGCCTTGGCGCGCAGCAGCTTGCCCTCAAGCACCCAATCGGTGAACTCGCCCTTGCCGTGTTCGTAGGCGGTCTCAGCAATCCACTCCAGAGCCGCTTGCAACGAAGTGAGCTCCCGGCGGACCGCATCGCGCTGCCGGACGATCGCCGGACTGACGAAGGTCGGCGCCAGGTGCTGGCGCTTCGCCTTGGCCACGTCGAGCGTCTGAGCCAGCTCGCGGTGTACCTGATCCTGACAATGTTCCAGGGCGCGGCGCTCCACAGCCTCACGCTTGGTCGCGAGTTGTTGTCCCAGGTCAGCCAGCACCACACCGAAACGCCTCGGAGCGACACCCTCGGGCAAGGTGTGCCACGGTGGGCTTGCCGTTGCCTTGTCCTCCAGGGCGTCCAGCGCCCGCGCCGCCGTCTCGACCTCCCCGCGGTCGATACGGCGCCGGACACCAGCAACTCCGGCGTGCATGTCGGCCTCCCAGTCGCCGACACACTGCGCGGCCTTGGTCCGCACCACGCCCTTGGTACGCTCGATGGTCTCTCTGAGACTCGCTAGCCGTTTCGTCTCAGCGACAGGCAAGCGATCGTTGTTCGCTCCGCCGTTGCTGACCGCCAAGGCTGTTTGCGGATCCTTCTTGGCCCTTTCCAGTAGCGTGATCGCCGCTCCGAACTGCTTGGTCCGACACAGCTCGTCGACCTCTTTGCGCACTGTCGTCTCGTAGGTCCGTTCGAGACCTGTGACGATCCTGCCGCAGCGCTCCTTGACCTTCAGTGTGCACGCAGCCCTCTGGCGTCCAACCCAGCTGAGCCAGAGCTCGCGCACTTCCTCGGGGAGCGACTTCGGCTGGTAATCCACCTGCCGATACAGGTCGCCTCGCACTCGACCTTCGAACCACCCGTTTTGCCAGTCGACGAGGCCGCGCCCGTCGAGCCACTCCACGAAGGCCAGCTGATCGAGCTTGGCCTGCAGCGCAAGCAAGTCGGTCTCCAGATTGCGCACGGTCTTCTGCCGCAAAGCGCGGTGCTCCTTACGTTCCTCCGCTGCCGGCGTGAAGGCATCGATCAGCTCGAGCTTGGTGCGCACCGAAGTCCCCTTGCCAACCGCTTCCTTCAGCTTCGCCAGCTTGGTGATCGCTGGCGAATCCGGCTGCAACGAACGAGCGATCCAAACCACGGCCGCGATCGCCGCAACGGCCAGCAGGACCGCCGCCAGGCGCGACACGCGCGGCTGCGACGGAACGCGGCCCTCATCGCGGGCGAGCGCCTTGATGTCCACGGACGGCGCTTGCCCTGCCTGCACTCGGCGCAGGTCCGTCAACAACTCCTCGGCCGTCTGGTAGCGCAGGTCGGGGTTCTTCGCGAGCAAGCGGCGCAAGATCAGGTTGACGCCCGTCGACACCTCGGGGTTGAGCGACCCGGCGGAATCGGCGCGCTCGTTGAGCAGCTTCGAGATCACCTGCACGACCGAGTCGCCTTCGAACGGCGGCAGCCCGACGGCCATGTGATACAAGGTCGCGCCGAGCGAATAGAGATCGCTGCGCTCGTCCGCCTTGGATGGGTCCTGGGCCTGCTCCGGACTCATGTACTGCGGCGTCCCGACCGTCGCGCCGTCACGAGTGAGCGTCGGATCAGAGTCGCCCTTGGCCAGGCCAAGGTCCGTCAGCTTGGCGCGGTCGTCCTCGTCGACAAGCACGTTGCCCGGTTTGATGTCGCGATGCACGACGCCATGCTCGTGCGCGTCCGCTAGCGCCACGGCGAGTTGGATGCCGAGGTCCAGCACCTGCTCTTCCGGGAAACGTCCCCACATCTTGAGCAAGGTCTTGAGGGAACGACCCGGCACGAACTCCATCACGAGGTAGTGATAGCCACCCTCCTCGCCAAGGCCGTAGCCCTTGACGATGCCGGGATGATTGAGACGCATCGTGATCTCGGCCTCGCGGCGCAGGCGATCGACGTAGCGCGCATTGCGCGACAACGACGGACGCAGCACCTTGACTGCGACGATGGCATCGTCGGTCTTACGGCGCGCCCTGAAGACCGTGCCCATGCCACCGGAACCGAGCCTCTCGAGGATCTCGTAGTCAGGGAAAGGCTGCGCGAACTTGCTCGGTTTCGACATGCGGGCCAGCGGGCTACCGACTGCTACTCACACCTATTGTGTGGTCCGGTAACAAAAGTCGCTACTCTCCTACGGGTAGCAGGCACCCTGCCTAGCGCCGATGACCCGGAGTCCCTACGCCTTCCTCTCCCATTCCTCGCATCGGCCTGCTCGGTCCACGAAGAGTACGCCGCGGACTGGGGCCGTTTCTGGCGAGCTTCATCGAGAAGGCTGGCGGGCGCATCGACGCCGTGGCCTCAAAGCGCTTTCGTTCGATGGAAGCAGGCGTGACGGAACTCGAGGCGCGCCTTGGACACCAGGTGGCAGGTTTCGTCGGTCTGGACGCCATGCTCGAGAACGTCGAACTGGACGCGCTGGTCATCGCCGCGCCGCCGGAGACGCACGAGGACGCACTGCTCGGCGCGCTTGACCGGGGCCTGCACGTGCTGTGCGAAAAGCCGCTCGTCATGCCCAAGCGTGGCGCCACCAACCGGCTCGAGTTGGTCGTCGATGCGTTTCATGCCGCGGGCCTTCACCTGTGCGTCAACACGCAGTGGCCCTGCACTCTTCCTTACTATTTTGAACTCTATCCCGAGGTCGCCGAGTCCCCGGTCGAATCGTTCTGGATGCAGCTGTCGCCATTCGACAAGGGCATCGACGCGGTCGAGGACTGCCTGCCGCACGTCTTGAGCCTGTTGCAGGCCCTGGTTCCGGATCCAGATCCGGTACTGCGTTCACCCGAAATCGACTTCTTGAACGAAGACGCATCCAGGATCGCCGTGCAGTTCGGCTACGACGCAGGCGCTCAGAACGTGCCCTGCCGCATCGAGCTGAGCTGGTGTCCGGCGCCACCGCGGCCGGCTGGCTACGGCATCAACGGCCGCAAGGCCATCCGGAAGATCAAGCTGCCAGCCTACGAGCTGAGTCTCGAAGGCGACGGGCGGTCGGTTCCGCTGCGCGATCCCCTCGAGGTGCGCGTGGCCGAGTTCCTGAGTTTGCTGCGCGGCGGGCCGCCGGAAGAGGCCAATACTCTGGCGACGACCCGCCTACGTATGCTGGAATCGTTGTTGGCATGACCCATGAGGGCGGCCAACTCCCGTGTGGGAGCGTCCCCGACAAGCCACCAGCTCATGAGTAGCACCGATATCGACGCCAAGTCGGTTGCCCGCTTGGCCCCGACTCACGACTTCTCAGCCAAGCTACGCCAGCCGGCGCTGCTGGGCCGGGTCGTTGACTACGTCGACTGGCAGCGGCGCGTTCGTGCCGCCAAGGCAAAAGGCCAAGCGGTCCCGGAGATGCCGGAGTGGTCGCCGCTGTCGATCAACCTCGACCTGACCACGGCCTGCAACTACCGGTGTGACCACTGCATCGACTGGGACATCCTCAACAGCCCGATCAAGTACGACTTCGCCAAGCTAAAAGCGTCGCTGACCGACATGGTCGACCGGGGGCTGCGATCGGTGATCCTGATCGGTGGCGGTGAGCCGACCCTGCACCCGGGCTTCGAGGAGACGGTGCACCACCTCAAGGACCTCGGCACGCAGGTCTCCATCGTCAGCAACGGCAGCCGCAACTACCGCATTTTCGACATCATTGATCGTCTCGACAGCCACGACTGGGTTCGCCTTTCGCTGGACTCCGGAACGAACGAGACGTTCGAGCGCATGCACAAGCCCACCAAGGCGATCAGCCTCGACGAGATTTGCGAGTGGGTCCCGCGCATCCGCAAACGTAACCCGGAGCCTTTGGTCGGCTTCTCGTTCATCATCGTTTGGGATGGCGCCGAGCGCGAAGAAGGCGTCGATGTCGTGCCCAACATCGATGAGATCGTCTCGGCCGCCAAACGCGCGCGCGACTACGGTTTTAACTACATATCGCTCAAACCCTTCCTGTCGAGGCGGCCCGACGGGTCGGAGGTCATGGATGCCGCTGCGGTGGCGAACCTCGATCACACCGTTGCACGCATTCGCGCCGCGGTCGACGAGGCCAAGAAACTCGAGACCGACACTTTCTCCGTCACCGAAAGCATCAACCTGCGCGTGCTCGAGCAAGGCAACTGGAAGGACTTCACCAAGCAGCCGAGCATGTGCCACATGCAGCCGCTGCGGCAGGTGCTGACTCCCTTGGGTCTCTACAACTGTCCGGCCCATCGCGGCGTCGACCGGGCGCTCATCGGACCAAAGGCCGCCTGGGCCGACGCGGACGCGCGCGGTGACACCGCAAGGTCGACCGCCGCCATGCTCGAGGGTTTCGACGCCAGCAAGGAATGCAGTGAGGTGACGTGCCTTTATCACGGCGTCAACTGGTGGCTCGAGGACGTGATCCGCGAGCGCGCCGAGTTGTCGGAAGCCGACGCCATCGACGAGCGCTTCGACTACTTCCTGTGAGCGAGGTCCGCAACGTCGAAGTTCTCCGCGACCGTGCCGGCGAGCTCGGCCCTCGTGACGGGTTCCTGAAGCTGCGGCGACTGACGGTCCGCAATCAATACCTGGATGGCAGCCATTCCACGGAATACGCGTGCGATGTCGTCTCGCGCACGCACGTCGACGCGGTGACCGTGGTCTTGTTCGAACGCACCCCCGAGGGTGCCCGCGTCGGATTGCGCGAAAACCTGCGCGTGCCGGTTTGGCTACGTCGCACCAACCCCGATGTTCTCTTCCCCGACGACCCCCAGGACGACACCGTGCTGGAAACGGTGGCTGGCGTCCTCGAACGCGGCGACGCCGAGAACCTCGAACAAGCCCTGGTCGCGCGCCTCGTGGCCGAGGCGGAAGAAGAGGTCGGTCTCCGGGTCGATCCTGCCCGGGTTCTCGACCTCGGCGCGGCCGCCTACCCGTCACCGGGCATCACCGACGAGAAGGTCTTCTTCAAAGCCGCCGAAGTCGACTTCGCCACCGCTCTTCCGCCAAAGGGCGACGGCTCGACCATGGAAGAGGTGGGCGGCCTCGTCGTCCTTTCCCTCACCGAAGCCCTCGCCCGCTGCCACGACGGCCGCATCGCGGACATGAAGACCGAGATCGCCCTGCGGAGATTGCGCGAGGCCCTTTAGCGAGCGGTCGAGGACAACTTGCTTGTCCTGGTGTCAGGCGGCGTTGATCAGGCTAGTCGTGTTCGCGCCGGAGCTCGCGCCGCGCTTCCTTCTTCTTCTCGTCCTGGCGCTTGTCGAAGCGCTTCTTGCCGCGCACGAGGGCGATCTCCATCTTGATGAGGCCGCGCTGGCTCAGGTAGAGAGCGATCGGAATGACCGTGAAGCCGCGCTGACGCACCACGTCGCGCAGCTTGGCGAGTTCCTGCCTGTGCAGCAGCAGCTTGCGCTTGCGCTTGGGATCGTGGTTGAGCCGGTTGCCGAAGGGATACTCGTCGATGGTACCGCTGACCCAGTAGGCATCACTGCCGTCGAAGCGCACGAACGACTCGGCAAGACTGACGTTGCCTGCGCGAATCGACTTCACCTCCGTGCCGACCAGGACGACGCCCGCCTCTTTGCTGTCGAGGATCTCGTAGTCGTAGCGCACCTTGCGGTTGCGCGCGAGATCCTGGCGCGCGGGCTTGCCGCCCTTGCCGGCTTTGCCGCCTTTGGCCATGAGTGGGAAGGGTAGGTCATTGCTGGCCAACCCAGCAATGACCGATCGGGTCGCCGAAAAGCGGCGGCGCCGTGTCAAAGCCCTTGTCGGCTCCTGCGGCGGCCTGCAGAATCCCCCGCCTGCCTGGCTGCGGATGTGGCGGAATTGGCAGACGCGCAAGGTTCAGGTCCTTGTGGCCCTTACGGGCCGTGGAGGTTCAAGTCCTCTCATCCGCACCAACTTTCCTGGCGGCTCGGCCACCAGGAAAGTGGCTTACGAATGCCTCGTCACGGCAGACCCACGAGCGCTTGCAACATGCTGGTCTCCGAACTGAACCGCGACGTGTCGCCCGCCGCTGCCGGCGAGTTCAAGACCCTCAGGATCGGGCCACACCGACTCGGCACCCCGGTGGTCCTGGCGCCCATGGCGGGAGTCACCAACGCTCCGTTCCGCGTGCTGTGCCGCCGTTTCGGTGAGGCCCTCTATGTGAGCGAGATGCTGACAGCGCGCGGGCTGGTCGAAGGCAACCGCCGCACACTCGCCCTGGCTCGCTTCCACCCGACGGAATCACCGCGCAGTCTGCAACTCTACGGCACCGACCCGCGCTACCTCGCTGATGCAGCGCGCCTGCTGGTCGCCGAACACGGCGTCGAGCACCTCGACCTCAACCTGGGCTGCCCCGTGCGCAAGGTCACTTCCTCGGGCGGAGGCGCGGCGATCCCGCTGCGCCCACGTCTCCTCAGACAACTCGTCCGCGCTCTGATCGACGGCGCCGGCAAGGTCCCGGCCACCGTCAAGATGCGCATGGGCCTCGACGAAGCGCACCTGACCTTCTTGGAAGCGGGTCGCATCGTGGAGGCCGAGGGTGCGGTCGCTGTCGGCCTGCATGCACGCACTGCCGCGCAACTCTACGACGGTCCCGCCGACTGGAACGCGATCGGTGAACTGCAAGCAGCGTTGAGCGTGCCGGTGCTCGGCAACGGCGATCTATGGGAAGCGCACGACGCCCTGCGCATGATGCGCACCACCGGCTGCGCCGGGGTCATCGTCGGACGCGGCTGCCTCGGACGGCCCTGGTTGTTCCGCGAACTCGAAGCCCTGTTCGCGGGCCACAACCCGCCTCCCCCACCGTGCTTCGGCGAGGTCGCCGACATCGTCGTCGAGCACGCGCGTGCGCTGATCGACTTCTTCGGCCCAGACATTGGCATCTACCAGATGCGCAAGCACGCCACGTGGTACACCAAGTCCTTCGCCGGTGGATCGAAGCTGCGACCGCTGCTGACTCAGGCAACGACGATCGACGAGCTGAGCCACGCACTCTCCACGATCCCCGGGGACACACCGTTCCCGCTGGAGGGCTTGCGCGCCCGTCGCGCCAAACGCAGCGGTCGACAGAAGGTCACTCTGCCGGACGGCTGGCTCGCGGGCGATACCGTCGAAGAGGTGGACGGAGTCGGCGGCTGAACGTCAGCCAGCCTCGATCCGCCATACCCGGTTCCGCCATACCCGGTTCCGTCAGACGCGGTTCCGTCAGACGCGGAACGCGCCCTGCTTCTTGATCCTGCGCTTGATGATGCGCCGACCACCGACGGTCTTGCTGCGCGTACGGAAGCCGACCATCTTGCTTCTCTTGCGCGCGGAGTTGCGGATCTTGACCTTCATCGGGCGCAAGAGTGTAGCGCTGGCGCCTTCCTCCCACAACACAGCTCCTAGAGCTCGCGGATCGTCACCGTATTGGTCGCACCGGCCACCTGCACCGTGCCGGCCAGGAAAACCGCGCGATCCCCCGCCTGGGCGTGCTCGGTATCGACCAGCAACTCGTCGGCATCCTCATACATCTGTGCAATCGTGCGCGCCTTCCGTGTCAGGAGCGGGACGATACCCCAATGCAGCGCCAGCCGCTGGTACGTGCGCGGCGTCGGCGTAAAGGCGATCAAGCGCGCGCCCAACCGTTCCCGCGCCAACAACCGAGCCGTGCGGCCCGTCTCAGTGAACACGCACACGATACGAGCCTCTCCATCGCGCGCCGCCTTGGCGGCGGCAGCGACCGCGACATCGGCGATCGGTAACACGTCGGACTCCTGGCGCCGCGCTGTATCGCCGACGCGCTGCGACGGGTGGCGTGAACCGCGCGCAAAGATCTCCGACTCCGTGCGCCGCGCAATGCGGTCCATCGTCCGCACCGCCAACACCGGGTACTTCCCGGTGGCTGTCTCCGCCGACAGCATGAGCGCAGAAGTCCCATCGTAGATCGCGTTGGCCACATCGGAGGCTTCGGCCCGTGTCGGCCGAGGGCTCGCGCGCATCGTCTCGAGCATCTGCGTCGCGGTAATGACCGGCTTGGCCTTGGCGATGCACACCCTAATGAGCCGCTTCTGGATGCCCGGCACTGATTCGGCGCCGAGTTCGACGCCCATGTCACCACGCGCAACCATGATGCCATCGGCCGCCTCGACGATGGACTCGATGCGCTCTACAGCCTCGGCGCGCTCGATTTTGGCGATCACGAGCGCGTCCGAGCCGAGCTTCGCGATGCGCCGGCGTAGCCGCTCGACTTCGTCCGCGTTGCGCACGAAGGAGAGCGCCACATAGTCGACGCCTGCTTCAACCGCGAAGGCCAGGTCCGCGAGGTCCTTCTTGCCGAGGCTCGGTGCGGTCACGGCGGTACCCGGCAGATTGATGCCTTTGTGGGGCCACAAGAGGCCGCCGTAGCGAACGCGCGTGACGACCTCCTTGCCTTCGGTCGCCCGAACCTCGAGTTCGAGGCTGCCGTCATCGAGCAGGATCCGGTCACCGTCATGGACGTCCCTCGCCAAATCGGCATAGGAGCAGCCAACGCGGCCCGCGTGCCCGACAACACTCTCGTCGGCGACGATCACGAAACGCTCCCCACGCTTCAGCAAGATCGGCTCATCGCCCTCCAGGTCGCCGACGCGGATCTTTGGCCCCTGCAGGTCGGCCAGCAGTGCAAGGGGCCGCTCCTCGAGCTTCGCGGCACGGCGCCCGTCACGAATGGCGGCCGCGTGGTCAGCGTGCGTTCCGTGCGAGAAGTTGACCCGCAAGACGTCCACGCCCGCGCGCACCAAACTACGCAGCTTCGTCAGCCCGTGTACCGACGGTCCGACGGTAGCGACGATCTTGGTCCGGGTGGGCAGACGCCGCGCCCGTGCCATTAGCGCGCGATCGCTTCGCAGATGGCCTGGGCCATCTCGTGCGTGCCGACCGCGCTAGGGTCGTCGCGATGTGCCTTCATGTCGTAGGTCACGTCCTTGCCCTCAGCGATGACCTTGGCAACGGCCTGCTCGACGGCATCCGCCGCTTCCGACTCACCGATGTGGCGTAGCATCAGGACGCCCGACAGGATCAACGCGGTCGGGTTGACCTTGTTCTGACCGGCGTACTTCGGCGCCGAACCATGGGTCGCTTCGAAGATCGCGGTGCCGTCGTCGCCGATGTTGCCACCGGGAGCCACGCCGAGTCCGCCAACCAGCCCGGCCGCGAGATCGCTGACAACGTCGCCGTAGAGGTTCGGCAGCACGAGCACATCGTACAGCTCGGGCTTCTGCACGAGTTGCATGCACATGTTGTCGACGATGCGATCCTCGAACTCGATGTCCGGGTATCCTTTGGCCACCTCGCGCGCAACCTCGAGGAAGAGTCCGTCCGAGAACTTCATGATGTTCGCCTTGTGCACCGCGCTGACCTTCTTGCGGCCGTCGCGCCGCGCGAACTCGAAGGCGTAGCGCACGATGCGCTCGCTGCCCGTCACGCTGATGGGTTTGATCGAGACACCGGAGTCCGAACGGATTTTCGCTGTCGGCTGCACCTCGAGGATGTGCGCGATCAGGGCGTTTGTCTCGGGCTTCCCCTTTTCGAACTCGACTCCCGCGTACAGGTCCTCGGTGTTCTCACGAACAATGACCAGATCGATGTCGTCGTAGCGCGACCGCACCCCCTGGTAACTCTTGCAAGGACGGACACAAGCGAAGAGGTCGAAGTGCTTGCGCAGGTGCACGTTGACGCTGCGAAATCCGGTGCCGACCGGCGTCGTGATCGGCGCCTTCAGGGCGATGCCGCAAGCGGCAATCGCGTCGAGGGTGCGCTGCGGCAGCGGCGTCCCTTCGCTCTCCAGGACGTCAACGCCCGCTTCACAGACGTCCCATTCGAACGAAACGCCGCTCGCTTCCAACACCATCCTTGTGGCTTCGGCCAGCTCTGGGCCGGTGCCGTCGCCGCGAATCAGTGCAACGTTGTGTGTTCTTGGCATTCGGCCGAACACCCTAGCGGCCGGGATCGGCAGCGCAAACCGGGAGCCCTAGCGGTCCTCGGTTTGCGCTAGCTGCGTCCCCGCCGGCGTCTACGCCGCGCTCCTCCGCCACACCGCACTGGCGTGCCTACTTCTTGGCTTCCTTGTCCCACCAAGCGCGCCAGCGCTTGACCATGGTGCGGCGTTGTGTCTCGGAGGCCTCAGGGTCGAAGGGGATGCGTTTCGCGGAGAGCTTGACGAGGGCCTTGAAGGCGGCCTCGCGAACGATCGCCTCCTTGTCTTCCAAGGCCGAGATGAGGACGCTGCAGCTGTGCTTGTCGGCGAGCTGGCCAAGGCCTTCGGCGGACAAGCGTCGCACGAACGGGTCCTCGTCGGTCAGCGTCGGCACCAGGTAAGGAACGACTCGCTTGTCGCCGGAACGGATCAGCTCATCAACCGCCGACCAACGCTCGCCAGCATCACCCTTGCCAAGCTGGTCGACGTGCCTTCCGAGTGGCTCGGGTAGGCTCGAGATCTTCTTGGAAGGCCCCACCGTGACCGTGCTGGGGTCGCGCGCCATGGCCTTGCGTCGACTGTCGCGGGCATCGGTCGCCACTCCCTTGAGGCGCGCGGCGAAAGCGGCGAAGGAAGCAGTCATGCGGCTGCGCAGTTCGCCTTGCGCAGCCGAGATGTCGCGCAGTTGTCCGGTGAGTTCGACAAGCTTGCCACTGACCTTCAGCCAGGAATCGTCCCGCTTCGGCATCGCCGAACGCAGGGACGTGACGGACGACTTCACGCCATCCATCGAGGCCTCGACCTTTTTGAGCAGGCCCTTCAGCGCCTCGTCATGCTGATCGGCGATGCCCTTGGACTGTTTGCTCAGGATCGTCTTGAAGGCGGCGACCTGTCCGCTCAACTCTTCGACGCCCTTGCGCCCATCGCGTTCGTTGGCGCGGGAGTCGACGAACCAGGCGGCCCCGGCAATGGCTGCGATCACGACGCCGACACCAAAGGCCACGGACAAGGCGGTCGCAGGGTTCGCCGGGCCGGAGGCTGCCTTTGCAGCCGGCTGTCCAGCCAGGAGCTTGGCAAGGCAGCAGGCCCCCACCGTCTTTCCGTTGGCCGCCTGCGTGAGGCCAGCTTCCAGGTCCTTCTGCGGAATCGAGATTCCGCAGAGGTCACAGAACTTCAACTCCACGGGCGTTTCAATCGCGTTCGACATTCCGGCCTCCGGTGCGATGGGCACGGCTCATGATAGCCCCACACCCTCCCGGTAGTTACAGCCGTCGACGAGGTTGCCACCGCCTGCTCTTGGCAGGCAGGTCCTAACGACTCACCGAAGCTGGCTGACCAGTGCGGAACATGGGATCGTTGCGCTGGGCTTCCCACCACTGCTGCCACTCTTGGACAGACTTCTTGCGGTCGCCGGCATCGGCGGCCCGGTGGTCGTAGTCGAAGCTCTTTCCGGTCACGGATCGCAGCGCCTCATAGCACAGATAGCGGACGTGCTGCAACTCCGAGTCAAGCCCACCAATGAGCTGGGTGACCATCGAGTAGTCACCGAGCAGCAACAACGCCCGAGAAACCTCCAAGGCGACGATTGGGTTGGTGTCGTTGGCGTGCTTTTGGAGGGCGGGGATGGTTCGCTTGTCACCCATCCGGCCGAACACCCAAGCCGCGCTGGAGCGGACCTTCGCGTTCTCGTGACTGAGCGCCTCGGTCAGGTCCGAGATGGCCTGCTCGCCAGCCTGCGACAGCCAGATCATGTTGTGGAGCAGTTCTTGCTTGTGCTGGTACGGGATCTGCCGAATGCGCTGGTGGATCAACTCCTGCATCAGTTTGCCCGGCGCCGTGATGTCGTAGTTCGTGCCGGTAGAGCAGCCAGCGCTTACCACCAGCACCACTGCTGCAGTCATGCTTGTGAGAGACCGTGTCATATCGCTCGAGCTCCTAGGCGTCGAATGGAGGGGAAGCTCCCGCCCCTATCGGCGTTTCGGGGCGGCCGGCTTTAGGGTCCAGACTGATCAGAGCCCTGCAAGTGGCCACTTTTCAGTCTTGCCTGCCGCTCCGCGGCCTGCGTTTAATGGCCCCACTGCACCGGCCGGGCGGGGTCGGGCAGTCCGCTCGCGAAGCGAGCTAGCCAACAAGGAGGGACAGATGAACAAAGCTGAACTGGTAACGGCAGTTCAAGGTGCGCTCGGGACCGAGTGCTCGAAGGCATACGCCGAACGCAGTGTCAACGCGGTGCTGAATTCGATCCGAGGGGGGCTCAAGCGCGACAAGGTCGTGCAGGTGGTCGGTTTCGGGACCTTTGCGGTCAAGGATCGCAAGGCGCGCGCCGGGCGGAACCCCCAGACCGGCGAGACCATCCAGATCAAGGCCTCGAGGACGGTCGGCTTCCGCGCAGGCGCAGCCCTCAAAGAAGAGATCTGAGTCTCTGCGCGGACGGGTTGATCCCGCTGCGCTTCAAACGCAGCGCTCGATCCAGCCTCCGCCGAGCAAGTGTTGACCGGTCGCCGCATCGTAGACTGCGGCTGCCTGGCCCGGCGTCGCCGCTTCCTGCGGCTCGTCGAAGGACACCCGCGCCCCGTCGTCCCCATCGGCTTCGAGGTGGGCGGGTGCCGCCTCGTGATGTGCGCGGATCTGAACGCGCGCACTGAGACCCCCGGCGCCGATCGGTGGGTCGATGAGCCAGGACAGGCCGCCCAGGTGTGTGCTCTCGACCCGGAGCGCATCCCGGGTGCCCAACACGACCTCGGCCCGGCTCGGGTCGATGTCGACGACGTAGTGCTTGCTGCCCAGCGCTGGCAAGCCCCGCCGCTGCCCCACGGTGTAGGACTCGAACCCGTCATGCGCTCCCAGGTCGTTGCCGCCGGCGTCCACGAAGCGACCCGGCGTCAGCGGCGCCGACTCGCGCAGCAAGTCTCGGTAGTCGCCCGTGGGCACGAAGCAGATCTCCATGCTCTCGGCCTTGTCAGCCGTCGGTAGGCCCTGCTGCGCCGCGAGTGCGCGCACCGTGTCCTTGTCGAGGTCGCCCAGCGGAAAGCGGAGCCGCGGCAGAACGCTCCGGGCGATGCCGAACAGGAAGTAGCTCTGGTCCTTGCTGGCATCGGCGGCGCGCAGCAAGCGTCCACCCTCTTGGTCGTGCAGCACCCGGGCGTAGTGACCCGTGGCCACCAGCTCCGCCTGCATTGCATCCCCCATTTCGAGCAGGTGACCAAACTTGATGTCCTGGTTGCACAGCACGCACGGGCTCGGCGTGCGTCCGGCACGGTAGTCCTGCTCGAACCGATCGATGAGGCCACGGAACTCAGCGGCGTAGTCCACCGCGTAGAAGGCGATCCCGAGATGGGCCGCGACCCGCGATGCATCCCGGGCATCGCTAGCAGAGCAACAAGAACGCGCTTGCGCAGACGAAGCCTCACTGACCCCGTTTCGCATGAAGACACCGACCACCTCATGGCCCTGCTCTTGCAGTAGGTACGCAGCGACGCTCGAGTCCACACCGCCCGACAAAGCACACAAAACTCGCGCCATACTGTTCTTCGAGCGTCCGAGAGTGGACCAGCCCCTTTTTGATTCTATACTTCTCGCCCTTCTTTCGCGCACCCGAGTCCCGATGCCAGCCACGACAGTCCTCCACCGCCTCCCGTCCGGCAAGCTTCTCGTCCTCAGCCAGACCAAGGCTGATCCCAACAAGGAGGCTCCGGTCACTGCCAAATCCCTGACGGGTCAGGGGCCAGTGAAAACGACGCAGGAAGAACCGGTCCCGGCTGGCCCGGGGCCCAGCGCAGCGCCGCAGGACTGTCTGCAACCGGCCCTGCTCTTTGGCGGCTTCCTCGTGCTGATGTACTTCCTGATGATCCGCCCACAGCAGAAGCAGGAGAAGATGCGCAAGGCGATGCTCGGCGCCGTCAAGAAGGGCGACGCGATTGTCACGAGCGGCGGTATCCACGGCCAGATCGCTGCGATCGACGAGAAGACCGTCACCATCAAGTTCGGGGCCGGCGACGGACAGCGTCTGAAGCTCGACCGCAGTGCGGTCGCGCGGGTGATCCCGAAGGGTGCAGACAAGGCGGACGAGTCCTGATGTGCCGTCTGCGCGCGGCCAACTCGGAGCATGGGGAGAAGCCGCCGTCGTCGCCGACCTGGAGCGGCGACGCTTCCGGATCGTTGCGCGTAACCAGCGCATCGCCGGCGTAGAAGTCGACATCGTGGCCCGAAAGGGCCGAAACTGGCTCGTGATGGAAGTCAAAACGGCACACGGATGGCGGCCGGAGGACTCACTTTTTCCGAAGCAAATCAAGCGGCTGCGTCGCGCCGCAGCCGCGATACCAGCGGCGTTTCACTGCTCCCCGCGACAGGTCGGCGTGGTCCTCGCGGCGGTTAGCGTGGCAGAGGGCTCCTGCCCGGCCATCCGGTTCTTCGATCTCCTCAACAGATGATCCGCGTCTTCCAGCAGTTCGTGCCCAAGCGCAAGCTCCTGCTCATCCTCTCGGAGGGGTTGTTGCTCGTCGGCGCGGTGTTCGTGGGAACGAGCATCCCGCTGATTGCCCAGCGCGACGTGTTCGAGGCGACACCAAGCGAACTCTGGCGCGGTCTCGTGTCGAGCTTGACCGTTGCCGCGCTGTGCCAGGTCAGCCTGTCCTACAACGACCTCTACGACTGGCGCGTATCGCGCAACCGACTGGACCTACCCAACCGGCTACTACATGCCGCCGGCTTCACGTTGCTCACGCTGGCCGTGATCGTGTTCTTCGTACCCTGGGTGTTCTACTTCCCAGGGCTGCCCAACCTGCACGGTCAGACGCTCAAGCTGGTCCTGATCCTCGGTGCGAGCTTCATCGGCCTCTACTACTGGCGGATCGGCTTCCACTGGTTCTTCTTCAAGTGGGGCTTCGGGGAGAGGATCCTCCTGCTCGGCACAGGCCAGCAGGCCTTGTCGCTCGGCAAGGAGATCCAGGAACGTCCGGAGACCGGCTTCGAGGTCGCCGGCTGCGTCGGCGTCGACAAACCAGAGAATACGGACGAGGCGAACACGCTCTATCTGGGCAAGCCGGACGAACTGGCAGCGTTGACGACCAAGCACCGCATCAGCCGAGTCATCGTCGCGCTCGAACAGCGGCGCGGCGCCCTGCCGGTCGACCAACTACTTGCCTGTCGGCTCAACGGCGTGCGCGTCGAAGAGCGGGAGGCGCTCTACGAAAAGATCCACGGCAAGCTCAGCATCGACAGTCTCCGCCCGAGCTACCTGATCTTTGGTGAAGGCTTCCGCAAGTCGCGCCTCCAACTCGGCGCGAAACGAACCTGCGATATCCTCCTGGCGCTGGTCGGCCTCGTGATCGGTTTGCCGCTGATCCTGGTCGTAGCGATCGCAATCCGCATCGACTCGCGCGGGCCCATCTTCTTTCGCCAGCGGCGCACGGGCCTGGACGGGCGCTCGTTCACCTGCTTGAAGTTCCGGAGCATGCGCGTAGATGCGGAGAAACACACCGGACCGGTGTGGGCACTTCACACCGACGACCGCATCACCAAGGTCGGTCGCTTCATTCGCAAGACCCGCCTCGACGAGCTGCCACAGATGCTGAACGTGCTCATCGGCGAAATGTCCTGGGTCGGGCCACGGCCGGAGCGGCCAGTCTTCGTCCAACAGCTGTCGAAAGAGATCCCCTACTACATGGAGCGATTGAGCATGCGGCCCGGCCTGACCGGCTGGGCGCAGATCAACTATCCGTACGGGGCCTCGGCCGATGACGCAAAGGAGAAGTTGATGTACGACCTCTACTACATCAAGAACCTGCGCTTGCTGTTCGACGCGACGATCCTCCTTCGAACAGTGAAGGTCGTGTTGTTCGGCCGCGGCGCTCGCTAGGGACTGCCCCTCAGAAGCCGTACTCCCGCACCAGTTGCCGCGCGTATTGAACGATCTTGTCGCGCGGCATCCGATGCAGTTGCGCCACGAGATTAGCTTCCGGATCGACCGCCCCGGGCGCACCGTCCCGGTGCCACAGTTCGACGATCCGTTCCAGGAGTCGGCGAAACCCGATGTGATGCACACCTTCCTGGGCCCCACTAGGGTCAGCCACGAAGGCCGACAGGTGCGCCAACGTCAGGAACGGATCAGCGCCGTAGGCCAACGCAGCGCACTCGGCACGCGCTTCCAGGTTCGATTGCAGACTCTCGGCAGAGAGGTCGGCGGCAAGCGCCGCGTTCCTCACCAACAGACTTCTGGTGAGGGCCCATTGCGCCCATGACGCCAGATCCTGCATGAGTGATTCTTCACCCCCTGAAGCGAACCGCGTGACCGCA
>NYZE01000115.1 GCA_002685965.1 Planctomycetota bacterium
AACCGCCTCGTGATCGATCAGGTCGAACACGGCGAGGTGTTGGTGGAGCCCAAGTCACAATGCGGCCCCCAGGACAATCGCACGCCGAGTACCGATCCGCGCGCCGCGCGTCAGTTCCCGACCGGTTGCACGACATGGCTGATCAGCAAGTTCGCGTGCTGCACGGCTGGGCACTGCACGAGCAACGCCAACCAAACGATGCAGTTCAACGTGCCGCTGTCGAGCAGCAACGGCAGACTCAATCACCCGCCTCCATCGGAGCAGTATCCCTACGACGCCCAGAGCCTTCGCCGCCTAAGCGCTGGTATTGGCGCCGACTGGGCGGTTGCCGCCACCTTGCGCAACTCGACGACGAGTCTCTACGCGGGCGAAAAGCAGGGTTCATGGTTCGAACTCGAACGACCGCCGACCAGCGCAACCATCCGTATCACCGGCTACGGCGTCGATCGTGACCAGCGCAACCGCACGCAAACCCAACAGACTCATGCTGGGCCGCTGTCGTACCTGCGCAGCACTCGACTCTGCTACGTCGTCGACACCGAGGGTGGCAACTCGGGGTCACCGGTCATCAACGACACAACCGGCAAGGCCGTCGGCATCCACACGCACGGTGGTTGCAGCACAAACGGAAGCGGTTGCAACTCGGGTACCGCGATCCTCGGCCGCACTGACTTCATCAACGCAATGAACGCCGTCCTCAACAGCCGCATCGCCGGTTCCTACGACGAGTTCGGCGCGGCTTGCAAAGGCACCGGTGGCACACCAAAGCTCGAGAACGGCACGATCGGCCCGGAGATCGGACGCTCCTTCCAGGCCAGAATGACTGGCCTGTCGACTTCCAAGGTCGTCCTCCTCGTATTCGGCGTCTCCGACAAGAAGTGGGGCGCGGTCAACCTGCCCCTCAAGATCGGCACCACCGGCTGCACGCTCTACGTCAGCATCGACACCATCTCTGCCTTCCTGACTAGCAACCGCACTGCAACCTGGAACGTCTCGGTGCCCAACTCCAAGTCTCTGATCGGCATGACCTGGTTCAACCAGATCATCTCGATCGACCCCAAGATCAACGCGCTGGGGCTCACGACCTCCAACGCGGCCAAAGCCGTCATCGGCGGCGTTCGCTAGCACACCAAGGCCCGCGCGAGCACCAAGGGCAGGGGCGAACAACTCCACCGCCCCTGTCCCCCTTGGGCATATCTGTGCTCGCGCTCAGGGCAACTCGAGTGCCAGCAGGGCACGCGAGTTGGCCCCCCCTCACCGGGTCGGCTTGACCACTCGCCTGTCGTCGCCCGCGGGGTCGAGGCCGACCAGGCCCGCCAAGAAGTCGAGCATTTGCAGGGGGTTCACGCCGGCGCGCAGTTGAACCAGGCCGACGGTGGCGCCGGCCTCGATCCAGGCTCGGTCCCAGAAGGACCTTCGGCGGTCGTTCGGTCGTTCGCCTTCCCTGAGGAAGAAGCTGCCTGGATCGGTTTGGCGCAGAAAACGAGACACCGACGCGAAGTTGAAAAGCGAGTAGTGACCGACGGTGACTCTTCGCGTGCGCCCGTTGCGAATCCAACGCTCGTTTGCGAGGAACACACCCGCCAGTGCGAGCCGACGGATCTGGGCCACAGGGTTGTAGTCAGTATCGCTGCGTTGCTCCGCATCGCCGATCACGGCCTCGACTGCGTAGGCTGGCGTGTTGATGACGACACACTCTTCCCACGTGCCATGAATCACGCGATCGTCCCAACCGAAATTGGTCGTGTAAGAGAGGTAGCCGATTCCCGGCGCAAACCAGTCGGTGACGTGCAGGTCCGCCGCCAGACCGATGCCATAGCCGACGTTGAACTTCGCGCAATCAACCAGGTCGAGCATGCGGTCGTGGGCGTAGCGGCCCATCGCTTCGCAGCCACAGAGCGCGGACAGCATGGACAACAGGAGCGCGCACAGACTCCGGCTCACGCTTCTCTGCGCTTTTTGAGAAATGTCGGCTGCTCCTCGCGTGTGCACGCGCCCTCCAACGTGACTGTATCGCCGTCGCGCAGCAGGAACACGCGCAGGCCCTCGCCGGCGCGAATGCTCCAAAGGCCACCCAGGCCCTTGAGCTGCTTGGCGTGCAGCCCCGGATAGTCGAACCCCTGCAGTAACAAGCGCGCGATCGCGGCGAAGACCTTGCGCTGGTGCTCGTTCTCGAGGTCGACCAGACATCTCAGAAACTCGTCGCTGAATCGTGGCAGAAAAGTGGCCGGTGTTGGCTCGCTACTCACCGCCTGCTTCCGGCGCCGCTCGCGCTGCCCGCGCGGGAGCATGCCTTCGAGTTCTTCGACCTCGTCCGCGAGCCGACGCGAGTGGCTCGTCAGCTCCGCGATGCGACGACGTCCACTCTCTTCGCGGTCCACGAGCTCGGCGAGCCGCGCGGTGAGTTCCGCGTGGTCGCGGGCGGAGTTGTCCCGTGCCAGTTCCTCGACGCGCGCCTCGAGCTGCGCCGCACGTCGGTCGGCGTCGGCGACCGCACGGGCTTGCTGGCCCTGCGTGCAGGTGAGCTCGGCCAGCTGCCCCTCTGCCAGGTCGCGCGCCGCCAAGGCTTCTTGCTTGCTACGCCTAGCCTTGGCCGCGCTCTTCTTCGCGCGTTCCGTGGCGGCACGAGCCTGTTCCAGCGCCTTCTCCAGGGCCGCCGGGCGAGCACTGTCGGTGCTGGCGGAAGAAGCGAGCTCGGTGGACTCGTTGGCTCTCGTGTCGCTCGCTTCTCCTGGACCGTAGTGCGCGACCAGTTCCTGCGCGAGTTCGGCGCGCACCAGATCATTCAGCGCAAACGCTTCCGCAAGAAGCCCCGCGAGCTGCTTGGCGCGCGCACGTTCGACGCGAAATCCCTTCGGCTTGAGTCCGTGGTCGCGCGCGATAGCGCGCAACCGTTTGACCGACACCCCGCTGTGGAGAAGCCAGGTCAGCGAGACCGAGCCCTTCCCTTGCAGTATGGCCTCGATCCACTTCTCGGCGTTCACCCCCGCTCCTGCCGTGCCTTGCGCACTTCGTCCCGATCATACTCGGGCCGTGTTCTGGCGGGAGGATCACGCCACGTGCGGTAGAAGATGAACTCGAGCAGATCCAGCGGTGCACCGATGGTCACCACGCCCGCACGCCACAACACGAACGAAGGAAAGAACAGAGTAGAGAGCGGATCGACGCCTTCCTCTTCCTGGTCTTTCTGCGTCGCGTAGACGACGTAGGTGACCGGTAGCGCGACGAGGTCGAGCGGAATACCCAGGGTGAACCCGACGATGCCACCCACGGAAGCGGGCTGCGTCACGAACGGGGTCCGGGAGCGATCGTCGACAAGCAGGTCCGTGTACTCGACGATCGCGCAAGACGGCAGCGCGCCAAGCAGAACGCTCAGCGCGAGTGGGCCTAGTCGGTTCACTTCTTCTGTTGGGGCTCTCGAGAGGCGAAGACCAGGTCTTCGATGAGCCATGCATCGGCGATCTCGGCCGGATAACCGTCTTCCTTCTTCTTCCGCAGGACGTCATCCCGGGAACGAATCCTGAGTTCTCGCAAGCGCCAAGCCTTGGAGCGAGCCTCGCAAGCGAGCAGGGCCTTGAACAAGTTCTCCCGCGGCAGATAGAGACGGTCGCGCTTGTTGCGCGTGCGGAAGTCGATCCGCAGTTCCTTGTCGATCGCCTTTTTCTTCCTGCTCACGCGCACCTCCTTTTCGCGCACGTCATTGAGCGTGTACTGATCCTGCTTGATGCCGCCCATGAACAGTTGTTTCTCGAAGTAGACCCCGTAGTCCACAGCGGCACCGTGTTCCTGGCGCGCGACGTAGAGCGGCGAGATGTCCTTGAGCAACGAGTGGATCGTGGAGATATCGGCCTTGGCCTTGCTGAAGGCGCGGCGAGACGCCTGGAGCTCCCCGTAGAGGAACCAGTCCCAAACGCCGAGTACGGCAGCGGCGCCGAAAGACAGCAGGATGACGAGCTTGAGCGCATCCATGTTGCGGAAGAACTTCATTGGCCACTCCCCCGCTGTTGGAACACGGGAATGTCGTCGCGGAGTATGAACTGGTAGGGGTACTCCATCCCCGGCTCGAACGCGCTTGGATAGTGCATCGGGTTGCCGTTTTGCTCGAAGCTCTCGAACGGACCCTGTGGACCACAAGCTGCCTTCATGTGCCGCTTGAACACGTCGTTGCGTTCACGCAACTGGTCGCCGCGGTAGGCGACCCTGAACTTCAGAGAGCCGGGCTTCTTCGGTGTCGAGCCGACCTGCAGGTGAATCACTGGGATCACGAAGCGGTCGACGCCTTCGTCCTTGTCGAGCTTGTCGACGATCGCGGCAAAGGCCTGCAGGACTGACAGGCCCGACTCGAGCTTCAACTCGCGGAAGTAGCCGGTGTCGGTCTCGAGCTTCTCCTTGAGCTTGTTCAACCTGCCGACGATGTAACCGGTGCGCTGTTGAACCTCGACGACCTCGAGCCCGCGAAGGATCTTCATCGCATCAGCGCGGTCGTCCAGTCGCACCGTCAAGTAGCTGCGTTCGGGTCCCGCGATATACCGCAGTAGGCCGGTGTATTCGGGCAACCGTTTCGCGCGCCCCTTGCTCTTCTTGCTGCGCTTCTCGTCGACGATGCCGATGTTGCGCTCGTTGTCCTGGATCTTCTCGTGCATCTTGAAGCCCTTGACGAAGGCGAACAGCGCCAAGAGCATCGCGCACACTGCGAGTGGGAACTTGAGCTGATCGAACTTCGGCCGGAAGGCGAGTTCTTCCTGGCGGAAGTTCATCGAGCTGCGCGTCGTGCCGAGCGCGGCCAAGGCAGCAGAGAACGCCACGTCGAGTTCAGGCTGGCTGTCGCCGCCGTTGGCCCCAGACCTTCCGACCAGGTTGAACGGCTCGGTCGGCACCTCGGTCTCTGCAGCGATCGCCTCCATGATGCCGGGCACGCGCGAGCCACCGCCGGTCAAGAAGACGCGGCGCGGCTGGTGCTCGAAGTCAAACCCGGACAGGAAGCGAGTGATCTCCTTGACGATGCGGGCCGCGAGATCACGCGACGCGCGCTCGAGGTCCTCGGTGCGCAGCGTGACTGGCAAGGCGTCGGCGATGTCCGCATGGTCATTGCTGGCCGTGGTCGCGCCATTGAACCAATCAAGCAACGCCGCGCTCGCCTCGGCCTCGGTCACCGAGAGTCGCTCGGCCAGGGCTAGATTGAGCCGGTTGAGCCCCCAGCGCAGGACGCGCACGGTCCAGAGTTGTGCGTTGCGCACGAGCACCATCTGGATCGAGCCGGCGCCGATGCCGAGCACCAGATCGAAGTGCGCGGCCGTCTGTTCTTCAGGCGTTTCCTCGGCGACCTGTTCGAAGACGCCGAGCGCGATGCCGGCCTCGACCAACAGCGTCGCATCCAGGTCCGCGCGCTCGGGGTCACAACCGGCCTTGTGCAACGCCTTGAGCTGTTCGTCCAGCGCCTCCTTTGGGCAAGCGGCCATGAACATCTCGGTTCCGTCCTTGCGCTCATCGACGACGACGGCATCGACGACGACGTCATCGATCGAGTGGCTATGGATGTATCCCTCGGCCTCGAACTTGAGCACCTTGTGAATCTCGTCGCGACCGCGGAACGGCAGCGTGATATTGCGGAGGATGCAGTGGGCGCCCGAAAGGGCGATCAGCCCGCGCTCGCTCGACACTCCCTCGTGGAACGCCGCCTTGAGGTCGTCGATGAGCAGCATCCTCGCTTCGCTGTCATCCGGCTCCTCGCCCTCGGTCGGTTCGAGTGCTGAGCGCGGCAGCGTGACCGACTTCGTCATGCGGTACTTGCGGGAAGAGCCATCGAGCTCGACCAAATGGATGCATGAGCACCCGATGTCGATACCTGTGACCTTGGTCATGCGTGACTGTCCTGTTTCCCCCGGGGCCGTTTCGTCGTGGCGTGTTTCACCTGTGCCGCTCCACTTCTTGGTTCGTCGTACTTCTGCGGGCAACCACGTCGTCGTAGTGTCGGCGTTGGGCTGCCGTCAGCAGCGCACGAATGCGAGAGTCCTGCCGGCGGTTGATCCGCAGGAGCTCTTGCCGGGCATGCCTGCCAGCCGTCATCTGTCGTAGGTCGTTCTGCCAGTTGCTCAGTTTTCCCCGTCGTTCTTCGAGAACGACCCGCAGCAGGCGGCGCTGCTCGGCCGAGAGCCCGAACTCCTCCGAGAACTGCTCGAAGAACAAACGATCGCCGTTGGTCCAACCCGGCTGGCGGCTGCCCTGACCCAGCAGGGGGCGACTCAAGAGCAGCCCGGCGATGGTACCCGCAACGAAGGCCAGGCCGCAGAGGATCGCGAGTTGCTTCCGCGCGCCTGCCAAGGTCAGGCCCTCGCTGGCCGTCATTTCCTTGCGTCCCGCCGCTTGGCCGGGGCCTGGGTGCCCCCATCCAGGGACTCCATCTTCAGGGACTCGGCCCGGGTATCGAGCTCCTCGAGCAACTTGTGCGCCTCGGACTTCTTGGGGCTCGCCGTCAAGTCCGCTGGACCATCGCTTTCGAGCAGCCAAAAGGCTGCCCCCAGGACAACCACGAGGACTGCTGCCACGAGTGTCCAAAGGCGCAGGGTCTCGTGCAGGCTCCGCACCGGCACCACTTCCTCGGTCCGGAACCGCGACCACGCCCGCTCCGCGAACCCCACACCGAGCGGCGCGGGCTCTTCCCTCGCGTCGCGAAGCACGCCCGAGAGCCCACGCATCGTGGCGAGCTGCTTGGCCAGCTCCGGCTCGGTCTGCAGCCGCACCTCCAACTCACGACGTTCCGCGGGCCGCAGCTCATCATCCATGTAGCGCTGCAGCAGGAGGTCGCTGGGGGTCGGGCCGTCTGCCGGCATTTCGGGGAGTATGTCCGAGGATCTCACTGCAGTAGCTCCGGAAATCTAGCTTCGAGGATGCGCCTAAACTGCGCGCGTGCACGGAACAGTCGCGATTCGACCGTGCCGAGCGAGCAGCCCAGGGCAGCCGCGATCTCGAGGTAGGACAAGTCCTCGTATTCGCGCAGATACAGCACGCTACGGTACTGCTCCGGCAGTTCGTCGAGGATTCGGCGAGTGATCTCCGCCCGTTCCGATTGCAGCAGGGGAGCGTCCGGCTCCTCGACCAACTCGAGCGTCTGGTCGATCCGCTCGTGCAACGTGATGTCCTCACTGAGTTGCACTGGACGCCGCTTTCGCTTGCCCATCCAGTCCATCGCCGTATTCACAGCGATCCGGTAGAGCCAGGTGTAGAACGCCGAGTCCCACTGAAAGCTGTCCAACTTGCGGAACAGCTTGACGAACACCTCCTGTGTGACGTCTTCAGCTTCCAGGGGGTCTTTCGTGTAGCCGTGCACCAAACGGTGCACGCGCTCCTGATGACGGACGACGATCATCCGGAACGCGGATTCCATCTCCCGCTCGGCAGTGGCCGGATCAGCAGAAGCGTCCCGGGCTCGGATGAAACGCTCGACCAGGACGCGGTCCTCGTTGTTGTCGTACTCCAAGCCCGGGTTTCCCCGTTCTTCCGTGCCGTCCTCCGCTCTCTCCCTCTCGCTCCCCATCACGCTCCCTGCCGACCCCTGGAAGAGCCTTAGAGGATACGCGCTTGGCGACGAGAGGCTTCTAGCGGCAGTTCCCATGGCAGAGGTCTTAGTCGTGCTCCGGCGGATTTCCTTGCGCCGCAACCCGCCCATGAGCACGCGAGGCGCCCTTTGGTCGCCCGGGATCAACCTCCCCAGTCGGTGACCGAATGCTCAGCCTCTTCGCAGAGCTGCGTAACCAGCTTATTGAGAGCGATTTACGTCGATCCAGTCCTGGCTCAACTAGTCGAGAAGGTGGCCGAGCTTGCGCTTCTTGGTCTGGAGATAGCGCTCGTTGTGGACCGTTGGCGTCACC
>NYZE01000116.1 GCA_002685965.1 Planctomycetota bacterium
CCCACCCCCTCCGGCCAGCCGGTGCATGGTCCGGATCCACCCTGTTGCGCTGCGGGTTCCAGTCGGCCTGCGTGTTGGCCTCGTGCGCGGCCCGGACAACACGATCGAGGAAGCGCTGCGCTCGTTCGGGATCGATGTGCATCCCCTAGAGGAGCGGAGCCTCGCGCGCGCCTCGCTCGATGACTACGACACGATTCTCATCGGTAGTCGTGCGCTGCTGCGTCGCAAACACGACCTCGTTCCGCAGACCGACCGGTTCGTTTCGTACGCGCGTGGCGGCAAGCACCTCGTCGTCCTCTATCACAAGGCACAGGAGTTTAACCGCGATGCCACGAGCGTGCGCTTGGCGCCCTTCCCGATCGAGCTCGGTCGTGAACGCGTCACGCGCGAGGACGCTCCGATCGAAGTTCTCGAGCCGCGTCATCACGTCATGAGCGCACCAAATCACATCGGTCCCGGCGATTGGGACGGTTGGGTGCAGGAACGCGGCCTCTACTTCCCGGCGAAGTACGACTCGCGCTACAGCGAGCTCCTCTCGATTCAGGAGCTACCAATGGAAGAGCTTGCCGCGGTCGAAGCGACCCCCCGCATGCTGCGGTTTGCGCCGCAACGCGGCGCCCTCCTGGCGGCGCGCTGTGGCCGAGGTTCGTACGTCTACTGCGCACTCGTCATCCACAGGCAGCTGCGCGCCTTCCACGCCGGAGCCGCCCGCCTCCTGGTCAACATGGTGACACCGCCGGACTGGAGAGTGTTTCGCTAGGCGAGAGCAAGGCTCATGCCCGTGGGGCAAGAGGTTGATCCCTCCTCGGCGGGCCGAATTTTCTTCTTACAAAGGGGGGACAGAGTCGACCAACAGGTCGGACGCCGCTGGAGTAGATAAGTGTCTATCCGTGGAGCCCAGAGGACCATGAGACCAATGTCGATCACTGGAATCGCCTGTTCGCTGACTGCCTTGCTCTCGCTGAGCGGCGCTGTGCAGGCCGGACACGACGGAGCTGACGTGCTGGCGCCGTTGCCTGCCGACCGTTTTACCCAGGCGGATGCGCGGCACTTGCTACTACGCGCCGGTTTTGGCGGCAGCATCGAGGAAGTGCAGCGGCTGCACCGCTTGGGGCTCGATGGAATGGTGTCGTGGCTCGTCGACTATGAAGGGCGGCCCGACGTCGTCGGTGGACTCGTCCTCGAACCCGGAGAGCGAATCGACCGTAACAAGCTACGACGCATGGAAGAAGCGGAGCGTCGGCGCGTGCGCCAGCGCATGCGTCGAGCCGACGCGCTTCTCTTCCAGCACGTCCGCCGTTGGTGGATGGACCGGATGCTGACAACGCGCCGGCCGCTCGAAGAGAAGATGACGCTGTTCTGGCACGGGCACTTCACAACCTCGTACCGCGACGTGCGTAGGAGCCATTTGATGCTGCAGCAGAACGAGCTGCTGCGCTTTCACGCGACGGGCAACTTCGGCGAGCTCTTGCATCAGATCTCGACCGACCCGGCCATGTTGCGCTACCTGAACAACAACCAGAACCGCAAGGGACGGCCGAACGAGAACTTTGCCCGTGAAGTCATGGAGTTGTTCAGCCTCGGCGTCGGCAACTATGACGAGACGGACATCAAGCAGGCGGCGCGTGCATTCACGGGATGGACCCTCAAAAACGGGCAGTTCACCTTCAATCGTCGCCAGCACGACACGGGTCGCAAGACGATCTTCGGTAAGTCCGGCAACTTCGGAGGCCACGATGTGTGCGACATGCTGTTGCAGCACGCTGCCTGCGCCCCGCATGTCGCGGGCAAGATCTTTGCCTGGTTCGCGTACGACGACGTCGAGCCAGAGCTGCGCGAAGAACTCGGCCGCGTGCTCGCCTCGCACCGCTATGAGCTGAAGCCGCTGCTGCGCCGGATCTTCAAGAGTGAGGCGTTCTACTCGAAGAAGGCCAAGGGCTCGAAGATCAAGAGTCCAGTCGAGTTGCTGGTGTCCACCGTGCGGATGCTCGGCATGAATCCGCCTCCCGCAGAGCTCCTGCTGTTCGGCGCACAGCGCCTCGGCCAGACGGTCATGTCACCGCCCAACGTCAAGGGATGGGAGGGCGGCCTAGCCTGGATCACGACTGCCAACCTGCTCGAGCGCGACAACCTGTGCGGTTTGATGCTGCGCGCGGGACAACTGGTCGCTCGTGGTAATCAGCCTGACGCGATGCGCGAGGGTTCGGCGAGGAGGAAGGGCGGGCAGCAGCGGGGCAACTCGCGACGGCGTGTGTCGGAAGCGCAGCTCGCCCGCTGGGATTCAGGCCTCAGTGCCTGTGCGATGGCGCAGGTCACCGGGGCGAGCGATGCGACTTCGTTGGTCGACGCGCTGTGCGGTCGTCTGCTGGTCGTAGGGCTCCGCGCCAAGACCCGTGCTCAGCTCGTTGCTTTCGTTACCGGGGCAGACGGTTCACGGCGGCTGGACCTCAAGAAACTGCGTGGACGTGCCGCCGAGGCGAAGTTGCGCAAGCTTCTACACCTGATCATGAGTACCCCGGAATACCAGGTTTGCTGAGGAGGTTTCGATGACGTTTGGAATCAACAGTAGGTCAGAGCAATCGCGCCGGACCTTCCTTGGAAGGTCCGCAGCGATTGCCGGTGGTTGGGCGCTGCATTCGATGCAGACCCAGAACTCACTCTTCGGCCTCGGCAATGCCGGTGCGGACGACCGCGTGCTCGTCGTGCTGCAGCTCTCGGGCGGCAACGATGGTCTGAACACGGTCGTTCCGTATGAGGACGCGGAGTATCGGCGTGCGCGGGGCCGCCTTGCTCTGGCGGCCAAGGACCTGCACCAGATCGGGCAGGCGCGTGGGTTGCATCCGAGTCTCAAGGGCGCCGCCCAGCTGTTCAAAGACCACAAGCTGGCGATCATCGAAGGCTGTGGCTACCCGAATCCAAACCGCTCGCACTTCAAGTCCATGGATATCTGGCACGCCGCTGATCCGACCGGGCGCGACCTGCGCTACGGGTGGTTGGGGCGCGCCATGGACCTGGTCAGTCGAGAGAAAACGGAACCGAGTCTCGCGATCAATATTTCGGCGAGTTCGCCCGTGGCACTCAACGGTGTCAACTACAAGCCGATCGCGTTCAAAGACCCCAATGCTTACCGCTATACCGCTGCAAAGGACGTGACCGAGACGTTCGAACGCATGTCCGGTGAGGATGCCGCCGACAATCCGTTGCTGGCGCGTTTGCGTCGCACGGCGGATGATGCGGTCCAGACCTCACGCGAGATCCGCAGCAAGGCGATGAGTTACCGGCCAATCGCGCGCTATCCGCGCAGTTCGTTGGCCAACTCGTTGCGCACCGTCGCTGGCTTGATCAAGGGCGGCCTGCCGACACGCGTCTACTACACCTATCACGGCGGCTTCGACACACACGCCAACCAGGCTGGTCGCCACGTCAACCTGCTGAATCAACTCGACGGCGCGATCGTCGCGTTCCAGAAGGACCTTGAGCAACAGGGCCTCGCCGACCGGGTCGTGTTGATGGCGTTCAGCGAGTTCGGCCGACGCGTTCGCATCAACGGTTCCGGTGGTACCGACCATGGCGTCGCCGGTCCGATGTTCGTCATGGGTTCGCGCGTCAAGGGTGGGCTACACGGGGAGCACCCGAGTTTGACTGACCTGAACCGCGGTGACCTCAAACACACGACGGATTTCCGAAGCGTTTACGCGACGCTCCTGGATCGCTGGCTGACCATCGATTCGAAGCGAGTGCTCGGCAGTGACTTCCAGAAGCTGGGGTTCTTGGCCTGATCGCCTGACCGAAGAGACTCAGACAGTCCCGGACGGTCAGTTCACGAACGGGAACCCCATCTTCTCCATGCCGACCAGGTTGACCGCGACCTTCATCTGCTGCAGCGCTCCGTCGCGGCGGTAGAAGGTGATGCTGTCGACGCGTTGCAGCACGTAGTCGCCCTGGTGGTAGAAGAGTTCCAGCCAATGGGCTTCGCCCGTGGTTGAGCGCACGAGCTGGATCCGCGCAACGTCACCTGCCGGAACGTGGACCGAACTCTTGCCTCCCGTCGGCGTGTAACGGAGGCTCGCGAAGTGTACGGTGGCTTTGACCTCGTTTGTCGAGCGTTGGCCTGGGGTTGCCTGGGCGCGCAGAACGTCCGGTAGCACGGCCACCAGCAGGAGTCCTGCCAAGGAGATTGCCAAGAGCCAGCCACCGCGACCTTGAAGTCGGGGGATGGGAGAGCCTACGGGTTGCGAGTTCATGCTTTTTCTCTCAAGAGAATGACGAGTGTTCGACGGCGCGCCGTCGAACGCCTTCCCGGAGAGGCTATCGTTCTGCGCTGTTTTCTGCCCGTTCCTCTGTTGCTGGCCCTGTGCGCCCTGTCCCCTGGGCAGGACACTCGCGTCCATGTGGTCGCGTCGCACCTGAGTGAAGCCAGCCGAAACGCCATCGGGCGCGCTGCCACACGGGCGCTGGAGACCGCCGAGGCGTGCCTCGCCCACGGGGTCGAGAAACGGGTGACAGTGACGGTCGTGCGTCGGGTCGACGACCTACCCGACCGGGTTCGGTCAGCCTTCCGCTCCTGGACCGTGGCGATTGCGGTGACGCACAAGCACCAGGTCTTCGTCGCTACCGAGCGTCTGACCTCGGACCCACCCAGCAACCTCGAGACGACGCTCAGCCACGAACTCGTGCACACGGTGCTCGGTGACCTCGAACTCGAACTCTCTGCCGGTAAGCGACGGCTGCCGCGCTGGCTGCACGAGGGGCTTGCCCAGGACATTGCCGGGGAGATGCTCTTTGGCGCCAACGACCGGATGGTCTTGTTCCGCGTGCGCACGGGCCGGCTCGTGCCATGGTCGGCCCTCGAGGACAGTTGGCCGGATGACGCCAACGAGTCGCGGGCTGCCTACGCGCAGAGCGCGTCGTTTGTCGGCTACCTGCGTGGTCGGCTCGGGATGAAGACGATCATTGGGACCGCGCGCGCCTATCTTCGTGGTGAGGCGAGGAATCTCGACGAGGCGCTGCACCAGGTGACCTGGGGCGACTCGTACACCTACCGGGCCGGCCAGTGGTCGCAGGACATTCAGGGGGCCACCTTGGTGCGTCTGCTCCGTGACAACTGCTTCAGCATCCTGATCGTGTTGGCGATTCCGTTGTTTGCGGTCGTAATGTACAAGCGATGGAAGAGTGAACGGGCGGCGGCGGCGCGGCTCGATGCCTGGGAACTACAGCAGCGAGACGTCGACGAAACGTGACCAGCGTCAGGAAGGCCCGCATCATCGCGACGCTCGGCGGTCCAGCACTGCGACTCTTGGCTCACACGTGGCGTGTCACGTTCGAAGGCGAAGAGCACGAGACCAAGTGCCGTGATGCGGGGACGCCCTACCTTTGGGCGTTCCGTCACGGTCGGTTGCTGCTGGCAGCGTGGGCTTGCCGCGGTCGGGGCATCGGCGTCATGGTCAGCCAGCACGGCGACGGGGAGATCATCGCGCAACTAGCCGCGAAGCTCGGCTACGAGACCTACCGCGGATCGACGACCCGCGGCGGTAATCAGGCCTTGCGCGAGATGAGTCGCGTGCCCGGCTCGCAACCGTTGGCGATCACGCCGGACGGACCGCGCGGTCCGGATGGCAGCGTGCAACCCGGTGTCGTGCTGCTGGCGCAGGCGACCGAGCGCGTCGTGATACCCGCTGGTCTCGCGGCCGTGCCCGCCTGGCGTGCCCGGTCCTGGGACCGCCTCGTCGTGCCAAAACCGTTCGCCCGGATCCGCGTCGTCTACCGCGAGCCGATCCGAGTTCCAGCAGAGCTCGATCGGGCGGGGCGCGAGCAGTGGGCGGAACGCATCCGTGCCGAGATGGAAGAAGCAGAGCGGATCGCGTGGGAGCGTTTGCGGCGGTAGTTCGAACAGACCTGGGACTTCTGTCCCACATTCGGACACGCCCCACTAGGATCCCCTGTCGTGAAGGCGCTTCGATCCATTCTCCTCCTCGTTCTCGTCTGCTTCACGCCGTCCTGTTACAGCCTGACTCACACCGTTGGTGGCGGGCCGACCGGGGTGGAAGTTGTCACTGCGCGCCAGTGGTACTGGCTGTGGGGGCTGGCACGCTTCGGTCCACGCATCGACTCCGAGAGTGTTGCCGGCAATGCGACGAGCTACCGCGTGACGACAGAATGGTCGTTCACCGACATCCTGCTCAATGTGGTTACGGGCGCCGTCTCAGTGGTGTCGCAAACGGTCACTGTCGAGAAGTAGGGTGGAGGGTTCGATTCGCTTCTTCGGCGCCGCCCGCAATGTGACGGGCAGCCGTCATCTGATCGAATGGGAAGGCGAGCAGTTGCTACTCGAGTTCGGGTCTTCGGCAAGGACTATCGCGTTCGGTACAAGGTGCGGGTCATGAGCGGGCTGTCGGCGCACGGCGATTGGCGTGAGATGCGCCAGAACCTCGAGCACCTTGCGCCGACCACGCGAGCGACATGCCTGGTGCACGGTGACGAGGACGCGGCCACGTCGATGCAGGGCAAGCTTGAGGAGGTCGGCTTCTCGGGTGTCACGGTGCCCGTCGAAGGGAAGCGCTATCCTCTGACTCTTGCATGAGACACTCCCCAGAGAACGGCACGGCGATTCCCTTTTGGAAGATGGAGGGGTGTGGCAACGACTATCTCTACGTCGAGCTCACCACGCTGGCGCCGGAGCTGGGGCGGTGGGTCGAGCAGAACGCCGCGGCACTCGCGCCAGATATGACCGATCGCAACTTCGGGGTCGGCGGCGACGGACTCGTGCTACTGGCCAAGGACCCGACGGCCGATGTCCGCATGGTCATGTACAACGCGGATGGGTCACGCGGTGCTACGTGCGGCAACGCGCTGCGCTGCATCGCAATGCACATGGGACGCGACCGCGTCACGATCGCGACCGACAGCGGTCAGGTCGTTGCGAGACTGGTCGGGGAGCTGGCCGAGGTGGAGATGGGCGCACCGATCTTTGAAGCGGCAGCGATCCCATTCGTTCCCGCCGTGGCCGACGTTCGCGGCGGTGGTGGCGACACACCCTGGCGCATTGGTATGACCCTGGAGGGAGTGCAAGAGGGCTACGTCCTATCGATGGGCAACCCGCACTGCATCGCGTTCGTGGACGACGATCCGCAGACGATCGATCTCCCGGCACTGGCCCGGCCGCTCCAGGCGGCGCCCTTCTTCCCGGACAGCTGCAACGTCGAGATCGTGCGAGCAGTAGACGGCTTGCTCGAACAGCGCACCTACGAGCGGGGCACCGGCGAGACGCTCGCCTGCGGTTCGGGAGCGTGCGCCGTCGCGGTCGCCGCGGTGCACAGCGGGCTACGCCCACACGGCACGCCCATCCAGATTCGGCTGGCGGGTGGCTCATTGACGATCACTTACCGGACAGACGGCAGCCTAGTCATGCGTGGGCCCGCACGCAGAGTCTTCGAGGGTAGCTACCGCGCACGCCGGTAGTCTCGCCCGGCTCTCGGGGCGTGCCGATGGAGGCACGAGAGTCGCTGAGCCAGTGTCGGGCGGGACCGCCGGGCGGAGTGTATGATCCGTAGCCCCCTTGCCTGCGGAACTTCGATAGCGAGGAGAGATGTTCCACACCGCCGACTCCAGGACCAGTTCACCGACCAACCGACTCTGGCTCTGCGGAGCGCTGCTCGCGATCGCGAGCCCCGTAGCTGCCCAAGATTGGAAGGACACGCTCGTCTCGTTCGTGGCCGGCACGGCCAATCAGAAGGCGGTGCAGAAGCACCAAGCCGCGTGGATCCAGAACTGGGATGCGGCGGCCGCGATAGTCGTGTCGCTGCGCACCAAGGTCCGGGCGATGCTGGCGGGCGTCAAGGATGCAGAAGGCCGGCCGGAGAAGGATGCAGTTCAGGCTGCCGCCGAGACGTTGCACAAGCTCTTGGTGGGAGGTGCCGACGCCGAGCTCGGCAAGAGTGCCTCTGCCAAAGACGCCGTGGACAGATCGCTGCGTCGCGTTGCGATGCTGCGCCTCGGGCTTGTCCGAGCGGCTCTCATAGCCGGGCGGCGGACCGGCGCACGCTACGCGGGTCAGTACGCAGGACTCAAGAAGCTCGGCGACGACGTTCCAGAGTTCTTGCTGGGCACGGTGGAGGATCCGCCGCAGCAGGTCTCGGACGCCGACCGTGGGTTCATGCTGGGCGCCATCCGCGACGTCACGAAGAAGCTGACCGACAAGCAGATCAGCCGTGTCGAAGAGCTTGCCAAGGACGAGTTCGAGGACGAGGGCGTCCAGAAGCAGGCGATGTACCTGCTCTGGCACTGCGGCAACAAGGATCTGCTCAAGGCGGTGATTGCTGGCCTCGAAGCGCAGGCCAAGAAAGAGGGCGACGCGCAATCCAGCTTGATCAGGCTGGCCAACGTCTGGTGGGAAATCCGCGAGTACCGCAATGCCGTCGGTGTCTACAAGCGCATCACTGAGGGTGTGGTGGGCATGCCCGATCCCCAGATGGGCTCGATGCTCTACAACATGGCATGCTCGCAGGCCCTCGCCGGTGACATTGATGAGGCGTTCGCGACGCTCGACAAGTCCCTTACCAAGGTCAAGGGAACGTCTGCGATCAACGATCAGCTGCTGCGGGTCGACCACGACATCAACGCGCTGCGCAAGGATCCGCGCTTCTGGGAGCTCATGAAGAAGCATGAGCGTGACATCAAGAAGCCGAGCGATGGCAAGTCCGAGAAGACAGTGGGCAGGGTCGGCGAGTAGCCGCCTGCGGCTCCGCCTGGACCGGACTCTTTTGGTCAGGCACCTCGGCAGACCTATCTCCTAGGCCACATGTTCTTCCCGATCTGGCTGATCCTGGCGCTGCTTGTCCGACTCGGCATGGAGTACGCCGGGCGCGGCGCCCTGCCAGGGGACGGGCAGCGAGCCCTGCCGATCCTGTGCCTCGCGGTCGCTGCCTTCCTGAGTTTCTACTGCGTCGTGACTGCGGTCGATGCGTTGTCGCGGCGGGTCGGCGGCGCTCGGGTGTTGGCTCGGGGGCTTCGCCTGTTGTGTCCAGCGCTGCCGGTCCTGTTCTACTACGGCACGCTGCACATCGGTGGCTGGGAGGCGTTCGTGCGCTTCTCGCTGGTCGGTCAGGGTTGGGTGCTGTTCGAGCTTGCGCAACTGGCACCGTTTTTCTTGTTCGAAGCACTCGCGCTCGTCGGCGAGCTTTTGTTGTCGGGTAGCGCCCTGGAGGCCCGGCGGAGGATGCGGTCGACCTGGCTCGTGGTGCTCGTGTTCACCGTCGTTTTCGGCGTGTGCGATCTCATGTTGCTGCACCCGTTGACACGAGCGGCTCTCGCCGAGCTACCGATCGTTACGGGATGCCTGGCCTTCTGCCTCGGTTTCTTGGTCGTTGCCGCGCTGTTCCCGGCCTTGTTCGCTCTGCTATTTCGCGCCCGTGAGCTGCCCGCCGAGGATGCGGCTCGGCTCATGGCTCTCGTAAGGCGGTCTGGCGTGCGCGTGCGTCGCATCTGCTGGCTCGATACTGGTGGCTCTGTGCTCAACGCTGCGGTGGTGGGCAACGTCGGTTGGACCCGCCACGTCGTGTTCACCGACCTGATGGTCGAGTGTTTCTCACCGCGCCAACTCGAGGCCGTCCTTGCCCACGAGCTCGCACACGTCAAGCGTTGGCACCTCCCACGGATGCTGCTGTTCTTCGTGTTGCTGCCCACACTGCTCGCGCCGTTGATCGCCACCAAGCTGCCGCTCGACGCGGAGCTCGGTTGGCTCGTGGCGCTGGCACTCGTCGCGGTCGTCGCCGTGCCGCTCTACGGCTGGCTGAGTCGACGCTTCGAGCACGAGGCCGATTATTTCGGTGCGCAGCTGCTCGGTAGCAACGAAGAGACAATCAGTGCGTTGAAAGAAGTCGGGCAGCGCCTACACCTCGATCGCGATGGGCTGCGTCACCCCAGCCTCACCAAGCGCGTTGCCTTCCTGGAGTCGGTCGCGCTCAAGCCGGAACGCCTGCGCCGGTTCTTCCGCGGCTTGGTGCGCGTCCAGGCGCAGTTGTTGCTGGTCCTGGGTCTAGCGGTCTTCCTCGCTGGCGTGCGTGCGGTCGACTCGGTGCGCAGCGCGACCCCCGACTTCTTGCTCACTGCGGGTTGGCCCACCAAGGCATTCGACATCTGGAAGAACACGGTGGCGCCGAGCGATGCCGCGAAGCGCGAGCTACAGCGGTCGCTCGGTCAAGCTGTGCGGGCGCAACTACTGTTGCACGGAGAATCGGAAGGCCCTGGCCGCGTCAGCACGCTTCGCCGTCGTGCTCTACAACGGGCCGGCCGCGCCCTTGCCGCCCGTGACTGGGACGCCGTGCTGGGATGGTACGGCCTGGTCCGACGTTGGGGTGAGCAACGACCTGCCGTGACCGCTATCCATGACTACCTGGACGCCGAGTGGCACCGCGACAGGGTCGGCATGGAGCGTGCCAGAAGAGTGCTGGCCCGCTTGGAGTCCCTGCCGGAGCCGATCAAGCGAGCGATCGACCTCCTGCCCTAGGAGCGCCCTGTCTGGCAAGCCCGACCTCTGCTGCTGGGGTCAGTAGGAGTTTGCCTCGCTGGCCCACTCCGACTTGAAGGTTCGGACGACCTTGCCCTCCTTGTTGTAGACGCGGACGCCGTAGTTCTCGGCGACCATGGTCGTGCCGTCCGGGAGGCGGTCCGCGTCCCATGGCAGTTGGAGGTCCTTCTCGTGCAGCTTGCGTTTCTCCCAGACGATGACGTGTGCCGGGGTGATTTCGATCAGTCGCGCGGGCTGGCGCATCGTGATCAGCGTGTTGCCGTTGGGTAGCCGATCCGCGTCGCAGACGAACTTGGCCCCACCAAACCGCCAGACGACCTTCATTGCCGGCGAGACCTCGAGGACCTGCTCGCCAAGGTAGTCCGAGATCAGCGTGTTGCCGTTGGGCAGTCGGTCGGCGTCGTACGGCTTGAACTCCGGCTTCTGGACGTTCTTGCGTCCGAAGTCCCAGACGATTTTGCCCTTCGCGTCGACTTCGATGACGCGGAAGTTGCCCGGGTCGGTGATCAGCGTGTTGCCGTTCGCGAGCCGGTCGGCGTCGATCGGGCGTGTCACGTCCGTGAACTCCCAGACAACGTTGCCCTCGCGGTCATACTCACGCACGGCGTTGTCGCCCTGCTCGGTCACAAGAATGGTGCCAGCCGGAGTGAGTTCGGCGTCCAGTGGGTCGAACAGGTCTTCGAGCTTCCACACTTCCCGGCCTTCGCCGTCGTATTCGACCACGCGCGAGTCGCCATAGTCCGTAACGAGCGTGAACCCGGTAAGCGCGCGACCCGAGTTGGAAAGACGCATGCTGGCAACGTCATGAAGCGGTAGTGCGAAGCAGCCCAATGCCTTGCTCGCGAGCGAGATCGCGTTGCCATTTAGCTCAAGCAAGTAGCCGACGATGCGCTCACCGCCGCGCAGGTCGATTTGCACGTACTGATTGACGTCGCCCGGGTCGCCGACGGTGCCAGATCCCGTCTTGAGCCGGAACAAGACGGCCTCGACCTGCGCGGTTGTCAGCTTGCGTTCCTTGTCGTCCTTGCCGCGGAGCACGATGCCCTTGGCGTCGAACGACGTGATGCGGCCCTCGATCGGTTTCCTCTCGCCGACGACGCGCACCTGATCGTGCTGTCGACTACCGCCCAACGCGCGCCCGCGCGTCGGATCTGGCAGCAGGCCGCTCAGAAGTTGCCGGGGCAAGCGGACATCGCGGCCCAATGCCTTGCCGGACATCACCTTGCCGTCGAAGCTCGCGTTCTGCACAGCGATCCTCGTGCCGGACTTGAGCAGGACATGGATGCCCTTGGCTGGCGCTGCCGGCTCGGTTGCCGGTGTCTCGATCCGGTCGATAGCGGCGCGCGGGATGCGCAGCGTCTCGATGCCGGGGAACTCAGCAGAGGTCTGGAACAGCATGTCGCTGCCTGTCGTGCCCAGGATTGACGTGCGCATCTTGCTGTCGTCCTTGAGGCTCAGGAGAATCTCGCTGCTACCCATGGGCATGGCTTGCGGTGCGACCGCGAAAAAACGTGCCGCTGCGATGACGGATTGGCTGTGCGGAGCGTCTTTCAGCGACGCCGCGAGTTCACCGAGCTGTTTGGCGTTCAGCCGAGGCCGCAGCACCCTGAGCGCCAAGAGCCGAATGCTGACGGGTCGTTTGACATTCGCGACCAGTCCCGACAGGAAGTCTCGCGCGCGATCGGTCGGCATCGCACCGAGCGTCGTGACGATCGCGTTGCGCAGCGAGAGGTCTTGCCGCTTGACGTCGCCGACAATGCGTTCGAACACACGCTCGCCGAACTTCGTCGCGCGGGCTTGGTTGCTGAGTTGCATCGCCAACGAGCGGATCGCCGCGAGGCGAATTCTTCCATCCAGGCTCTCGAGCGCCGACACGAGCGCGTGTGTCTCGATCTCGCCGGGGCGATAACCGAGCGCCTCGGCGATGCCGCGCGCGATCAGCGCCTTGCGCTGGATGTCGCCGGTGTCCATCTGGCCGAGCTTCTTGATCACTCGATCCAGGCGAATGCCGACCTCGAGATCGTCCTGGCCGAGCATCGACTTTAGGATCGGCAGGATCTCCGGGCCGCGATTGATGAGTGCTGTCTCCGAGCGTTCGCGCACCAGGTAGCGCACGTCGCCGAGATTCTCGATCAAGCTGCGCACTTCGAGAATGAGCCGATTGCGTTCTCCCGTGAGGCGGGGCAGCACTCGATTGGCGAGGTCGTCTTCGCTCATGCCCATGAGCTTTGCAGCTACCTGCAGGCGGCCGAGCATCCCATCGGTCAGGTATGGCGCCAGGACTTTGTCGAGGTCCTGGAGCTTGGGTTTCTTGGGTTGCTGTGCCGTCGCCGGCAGGTCCTGGCGGGCCGGTCGATCTTGCCCGGAAACGAGCAAAGCCAGCAGCGAGAGGGTCAGAAAGCAGCTCTTGTGCATCAGAAGGAAACCTGGTGTCCTGCGGCCAGGAGGGGGTTGCGTCCCTGGTTAAGATATTCGTCGAGGGGTGGAAACTCGCGCCCCCTCCCTACGTTGGGACTCTACGTTGCGAGATTCGTCCCACGCTTGCTCCCACAGGTATTTGTCCCGATATGTAGTTGCGCGGCAAGAGACTCCCGGAATGGCACGAAACACGGTCTCGAGATTGCGCCTGGCACTGTCTGCTCTGTGCCTGTTTGGCACCGACGTCGCACTCGGGAACAACTCTCCACCTGTCGCGAAAAAGCGCATCGGGGGCCGCGCAGTCGCCCCGCAGCAGTTCAAGATCACGATAAACGGCGGTGCCCAGGCCCCTAACGGCAGTACCCCGGCTCTGGTCCTGCCGGAGAGCAGCGATCTGAACCGGGTGCTGCGCAAGGTGACGGAGTTCTTCGCACAGGAGCCGCCGAAGTGGGACGACGGCGTCCGCATGTTGCAGGACCTGCTCGAAGGAAAGCTGCTGTCGGATGACGCTCTTGACCGGGTCAATGACCCTTTCTACAGCGTCTTCAGCGAGGACAACCGGCTCTACGTGCCGTTTGCCAGCTACTGCCAGCGTCTCGTCTGTCAGTTGCCCCCCGAGGGGCTCGAGGCCTACCGGTTTCTGACCGACGGACCAGCCCGGGAGGCCTTCGACCGCGCCGCGCGGGATCTCGACTTCGACGTGTTGCAGCGGCTGGCCGAGATCTACTTCGCGACCAGCGTCGGACCCGAGGCGGTGGCGCTGCTCGCGGACTTGTGCGCGCTGCGCGGCGAACTCGCGCGCGCCGCCCACTTGCGAGAGTGGCTGCTGGCCGAGTTCCCCGACCTCGACGAGGAGAAGGCGTGCCAGCTGCGGGTTCGCCAGGCGCACACGTTCGCCCTGCTCGGCGACGGTCCGGCGCGCGACGCGACTCTGGATCGATTGTCGCCCGAACGAGCCGTCGAAGTTGTCGGCATGCGCGTTACGGCCAGGAAGCTCTCCGACCATCCGGCATTCACGCCGCGCGATACTCGCGGCGTAGCGGTAGTGAGCGAAAACCCCGGCACCGCCAACGGCTTCAGCAAACTCGATGTGCTGCGGCTCTGGGAGGTTCCGTTCACGAAGCCGGATCCGTACGGGATCAAGCCGGTCAAGGGTGAGAACGCGCGCGACACGCGGTTCTTCTTCGGCCGTCGCACTGGCGCTTGGGTGATGCCGCACAAGCAGAGCTTCCGTCCTGGCATGAGTGTCACGCCGCTGTTCCTCGACGAACGTTGCTGCCTGGCGTTCAAGGACCACGATCGGCTGATGGTGCTCGACCTCCTCAGCGGTAAGACCGTTGCCCGTTTCGGCAAGGCCAGCGCCACCAGCTTCTCGACGTCGAGGAGTAGCCTGCTGCGCCAACGTTTGCCGGCAACCGATTTCGGTCTGCAGCGAGTCGCAGCGGTGGACAGCCTGCTGTTTTGCACCGTCGACAACAAGGCCGCAGTGCAGTCGAACAAGGACGACGTGTTTCCTTTCCGCAACCGGCTGGCGGCGCTGGACCCGGTGACTGGACGTGAGGTGTGGCGCACGCCCAAGGCTCCCAAAGGACAGCGCTTGTTCTTTCAAGCACCGCCGCTTGCCTACCGTAGCTGGCTGTATGCCCCCGTGCGTCAGAAGCGCTCGTTCCTGATCGCGCGCATCGAGCGTGCCACGGGTAAGGTCGTCTCCACGGTCACTATTCACGGTGGTGGCACGACGTTCTTGCGTGTTCCGGCCGTGCCGCCGGTTCGGGTCGGCAATACGCTCATCCAGCTCACCAACGCCGGCGCCATTGCTGCGTTCAGCTTGCCGCACCTCGAGTTGCGCTGGCTGCGGCGTTACGAGAAGCGGACCCGCCACCAGAAGCGGCCGCGGCCGTCGGCGAGCAGGCGGCAAGGCTTTGGTTACGCGGGCCTTCAGGCGAAAGCCCTGCGTCAGTGGAAGCCGAGCACGCCTATTGTGAGCCAGGGCAGAGTCATCATCGCACCGACCGACAGCGACGCGTTGGGGTGCTTTGATGTGCACACGGGGAACATCGTGTGGATGCTGCCCCGCAAAGAGAAGCGCGGGGGTGTCAACTTCCAAGAAGTCGTCGGTCACGACGGCGTGCGGTTGTATCTCGCAGGGACTCACCTGCAGTGCGTCGACATCGCAGGTGGCAAACGCATCTGGGAAGTGCCACTGAGTCACCTCCCGCGGGGCAAGCCCGTCGGGCACGGCATGGTGGCCGGCGGTCACGTCCATCTGCCGTTCCCTGGTGGCTTCTATCGCCTGGATTGCCGTGATGGTCGCGAGGCGGGGATCGCTGAGTTTCCCACCTCGACTCGCAACGAGATCAACTGGGGCGTGCCGGTGCGGTTGCAAATGGCCGGGAGTGTGCTGCTTGCAGTGACGGAAGCCGGTGTCGTGGCCTACACGGTCGCCGACGACTTGTTTGCAAACAGCGACGGCGGTCTACAGCGCGCGCAAGCACTCGCCGCTACGGGTCAGCTTGGCGATGCCTGGAACGGCCTCGCCACGCTGCTCGACCAGGGTGCGATCGCCGGGTCCCGGGTCGATCCGAAGATCGCTGCGATGTTCGTGCGCTTCACCGGCGAGTTCTCGGCCAACAGAGGTAAAGACGGCGTCGATGTGATCGAGCGCGCACAGGCGGTCCTGCAGCGCCTCAGCATCGAAGACCCACGACTATTGCTGTTCAGAATCAAGTGTCTCGACGCGACCAAGGACGCCAAGGAGATTCGCACGTTGCGCGAACGCATTGCCGACCTGACGCTGGAGCAACTGGGTCTCGACAACGAGACGACGCGAAAGGGTGCGTTCCCGGAGAGGAATGACGGCAGATGAAGCGAACTACATTCGCGCTGGTCCTGCTGGCGGCTGCAGCAGCCGCGCAAGGAAGCACCCAAGGTGGCGACAGCGGCCTGCCGGATCTCTCAGGTGACAAGCTTCGCCCGCGCGGCATCACGGCCAAGGCCGAGCGCTCCATCCAGCGCGGTTTGCAATACCTTGCGCGCACCCAGAATCGCGATGGTTCGTGGCGTTCGGCTGGTGGCTACGGCTCCTATCCCGTGGCGATGACGGCGCTCGCCGGGACCGCTCTCTTGTGTTCGGGCTCGACGACGACCCGTGGCCCCTACTCGCCTTACATCCGTCGCTGCGTTGAGTTCTTGCTGCGCAACGCGATGAACAACGGCCTCATCTCCGCTCTCCGCGAGGAGGCTCGGCCAATGTACGGCCACGGTTTCGCGACGTTGTGTCTCGCCCAGGTCTATGGCATGGAGGAAGACCTGACCCGCCAGAAGCGTCTACACCGCGTGTTGAAGAAGGCGATCGAGCTGATTGCGCGCAGTCAATCCAGCGCCGGCGGTTGGCTCTATGCCCCTGACGACAACGGTGACGAGGGCAGCGTGACGATCACCCAGGTGCAGTCGCTGCGCGCGTGTCGGAACGTCGGTATCTCGGTGCCGATCAAGGTCATCACCAAGGCGATCAAGTACATCGCGGACTGTCAGAACCCGGACGGTGGCATCGCCTACAGCGCGCGCAGTCGCGGCAGCTCACGACCGCCGATCACGGCGGCGGCTGTAGCTGTGCTCTACAACGCCGGCAAGTACGACGATCCGATGGCCGAGAAGGCGCTCAGTTACGCGCTGCGCACGCTGCCGGTAACCGGCGGCTCGGGCCATCACTACTACGCGCACTACTACCTGGCGCAAGCGCTCTACCAGCGTGGTGGCAAGGACTGGACCCAGTATTTCACCAAGAAGTCCACCTGGCTGATGCGCCAGCAACGCGCCGACGGATCGTGGCAGGGTGATGGCCCCGGAACGACTTACGGTACCTCGGTCGCGCTCGTGATCTTGCAGCTACCGTACTCGTACTTGCCAATCTACCAAAGATAGCCCGTTGCTCGCACTCTCGTTCGTCAACCTCGGTTTGCTCGGGGGAATAGGTCTCGCATCGATTCCGCTGATCATCCATATCCTGAACCGGCGCCGGTACAAGGTCGTGCAGTGGGCGGCCATGGACTTCCTGCTCAAGGCGTTCAAGGAGAACCGCCGCCGCGTGCGTTTCGAGCAGCTGTTGTTACTGCTGCTGCGCATGGTGCTCGTGGCGCTGCTCGCGTTCCTGCTGTCACGGCCGAAGGCGTCGTCGGACGAGCTGGGTGGTTTGCTTGGGCGTCGCATCGTGCATCACGTGCTGCTCGTCGACGAGTCCGGCAGCATGGGCGAATCGCAAGGCGCGGGCACGAGCTTTGGCATCGCGCGTCGGTTCGTCGTGGCGCGTCTGGAAGCGATCGCTCACACGCGGCCCACGGACCTCGTGACGTTGTTGCGCAGTTCGTCGGAAAAGCCCGAAATCGTCGCGCGCCCGGTGTCTCTCAAGCTCGTCGCTGACGTCAAGGAGCTACTGCAGCATTCGACGGCGACGCCGGACCGCTTCCGCTTGCCGGCAGTGCTAGATCGTGTGCGGCAGGTCCTCCGTTCGCTCGAAGAGGGCAGGAAGACGGACATGACCTACTTGCACCTCTTCTCCGACCTCAAGGCGGTCGACCTCACCAATGACGAAGGCAAGCTCAGCGACCGCATCCTGACTGGACTGCGTGGACTTGAGCCATCCAAGCTCTTGATCTCGCGCTGTGGCATGACGAGGTCGGCCGACTTGGCCGTGACCTCGGTCAATCTGCGCGGGGCGAAGTGCATCCGCAACCAGCGCGCGCACTTCGACGTTGTCGTCAAGAACCTCGGCAGCACGTCGTCGGGCGAAGTCGAAGTCGGCTTCACGGTCGATGGCCGCTTACGATCGGCGCGCACCGTGCCGTCGTTGGCGCCCAACGCCGAGCACATCGAGGCGTTTCGGGTGCGCTTCACCAAGGCGGGCAGTCACTGGGTCGAGGCTGATCTACCCCGTGACCGCATGCCTATCGACGATCGTCGTGCGCTCGCCGTTCCGGTCGCGCAAAGCGCCAAGGCCTTGCTCGTGGATGGCGATCCGAATGACTCGGAAGAGCGCGCCGAGACGTTCTACTTACGCATCGCCCTCGACCCGACCGACGATGGCTCAAGCGGCTTGGCGGTGACGCGGATCGACGAGAACGAGGTCTCTGGACACGAGTTCTCGCCGTTCGACGTCGTCGCGCTGGCAAACGTGGCCAGCCTCGACGACGAGACGGTCAAACGCTTGTCCGCCTTCGTGCAGGGTGGCGGTGGCTTGCTGATGTTCGTTGGCGATCAGGTCGAGCCGGACGCGTGGAACCACCTGTTCTGGCGGGGCGGCAACGGCCTGCTGCCAGCGCCGCTGCGCGAACTCGCCGGCGACATGGACAATCCGGACAAGGTCGTGTTGCGGCCAGACCCGCATCCGATGTTCGGCGACTTTCAGGAGGAACTCGGGCGCACGCTCGGCTTCGTCAACGTCGGGCGCTACCTCTCGGTGGGCTCCGAGATCGATGGCGTTCCCGAGGGCAATGTGCCCGAGGGCTCCGAGATCTTGATGCGCCTCGCACACGAGAGCGGTCCGCCGCTGTGGGTCGAGAAGCCTTGGGGCAAGGGTCGTGTCAGCCTGTGTCTGACCACGGCCGACGTTTCATGGACGCCCTGGGCGTCCAACCCGGCTTATCTGATCGTGGCGCGGCGTGCCGTCGATTGGATGTTGCGGCGCGACGACCTTGGTCCCGCCAACTGTGATGCCCGGTCGGCCTTCCGCGCGACGTTTCCAGCCGCGCGTTATCAGGGCCGCGTTCGGCTCGGCCCAGCGCGCGACGACCCGGACGCAGACATCGAGCGCGAGCTGACGATGACGACGACGCCGGCCGCGCCCGACACCTTCGTGCTCGAGGCCGCGCCGAACGACGCCGGTCGGCCCTGGAACACTGCCGGCGCGATGCGCCTAGAGCTCGAGACCTCGGACACCACCAGGGAGAACGTGTTCTTCACTGTATCGCCATGGGGACTGGAAGGTTCGCCGCGCACGATCGCGAAGCGTGACTTGCTCGAGATGCTGCCCAAGGAGATCCGCGACAAGACGCAGTTCGTGGACCAGAAGGCGCAGGTCGACGCCTTGTCCGACGAAGGCGAGTTCTGGCGTGGACTCGTGTTCGCGGTGCTGGCCGGCCTCGTGCTCGAGTCCCTCCTCGCCTGGCGGTTCGGAAGGCGTTGATGGACCAGATCCTCAGATGGCTGGCCGGAATGGGCGACGAACCACTGCCACCCGGTGAATCACTCCGGTTCGAGTTCCTCTCGATCCCGAGCGGCGGCCTCGGACTCCTGGCGCTGCTCGGCTTCCTGCTCCTAGTGGGCGCGATTTGGTGGCTCTATCGGCGCGATGCGGCCCGTTTGCCGTTCGGCGCGCGCATGGCTCTGGCCGTGCTGCGCATCACGGCACTTCTGTTGATTGCAGGCATCTTGCTCGAGCCGAGCCTCGTGAAGGTGCGCAAGGTCGTCCGGCCGGGTGAAGTGCTGCTGCTGTTGGATGCCTCGCAATCGATGAGCCACAAGGACTCGTACCAGCGTTCCGCCGAATGGTCAGCGGGCTGGAAGTCGATCGGTGTCACCGACCCGCAGTTGCTGCCGCGCATCGAGTTGGCCAAGAAGCTCCTGGGGCAGCCCGGATTGACCGACGCGCTCGCGAGCAAGAATCGCGTGCGCGCTTGGCTGTTCGGTGGCGGCCCGCGGCAAGCACCAGTCAAGGAAGTCGTGTCGCCGACCAACGGCGAGCAACAACCCACGCACGGACTGCCTCCACCTCCGGTGCTCGACTTCGACAAGATCGATGCGACCGAGGGCAGCACGAACCTGACGGCTTCGCTGCGGCAAGCACTGCAGGCGAGCCGTGGTGCCGGCGTCGCCGGCGTCATCATCATCTCCGACGGCCGCCGCAACGCCGGCGGCTCGGTCGAGGAAGCCGGCGCCTACCTCAAGCGGCGCAAGGTCAAGGAGGTCATGGTCGTCGGCGTTGGTGATCCTGCCGAGGCGTGGATCACGACGCTGCGCGAAGTTCACGCCGCCGAGCGTGTGTTCAAGGGCGATCCACTGAAGGTCTCTGCGATCGTCTCCGCGGAGGGCTACGGCGCTCAGACGCTGGTCGTGGTCCTCGACGAGGTCGACGAGAAGGGCGTCAAGATCCGCGATCTGCACCGTGTGCAGATCGAGGTTGGCGGCGATACCGCATCCGCGTCGGTCGACTTTCCGCCGGTCCTGTTGGCCAAGGAGGGCGATCGCTTCCTGCGTATCGAGGTCGAGCCCCCGTTTGGCGAGACCAAAGAGGACCGGCACGCACGCACGCACAAGGTCGAGGTGCTGAGCCAGAAGCTGCGGCTGCTCGTCGTCGCGGGCTCACCCTCGCACGAGTTCCGGGTTCTGCGTAACCAGATGATCCGCGACAAGACGATCGATGTGTCGTGCTGGTTGCAGAGCGCGGACTCGGACTTTCCGCAGGACGGAAACTCGACGATCAAGGAGCTGCCCAAGACCCCGAAGGAGCTCGACGTTTTCGACGTCGTGGTCATGGTTGACGCCGATCCAGTGCTGCTCGATCGTGCGTTACCGCCGATGCTGCGCGATGCGATCACGATGCGCGGACTTGGGCTGTGGTTCGTGATGGGCGAGAAGTTCTCGGTGCAAGCGGCGCGACCGGGTTCGTCGATGACGCCCTTGATCGAACTCCTGCCGGTCGAGATCGACCTGTCGTTGGCCGAGAACCTGATCGGGATCGGACGCTACTTCAAACGCGAGTTTCACTGGGAACTCACGCGTGAGGGCAAGGGGCACCGCGTTACCGGCATCCTCACGGATCCGACTATCAATGCGACGTTGTGGTCAAAGTTGCCCGGCTACCGCTTCGCCATCCCGGTCTTGCGTGCCAAGCCTGCCGCGACCGTGCTCGTGCGGCACGCGGACAAGACCAAGCGCTCGCAGGACGGATCGTGGCCCCTCATCGCGCTGCAGTTCGTCGGTGCAGGCCGCGTGCTGTGGAGCGGCACGGACGAGGTCAACCGCTGGCGATCCGTCGCCCCGGAGGCCTACAACCGGCTGTGGGTCAAGGGACTGCGGTGGCTCTACGAGGGCAAGCTCGCCGGTGGCAGTTCGCGCTATCGCCTCGGTGCGTCGACCGAGAAGCTGACGCTCGGTCAGGAGGTCGATGTCTTCCTGCGCGCGCTCGACCAGAACTTCGAGGCGATGGTCGCGCCGACCACCAAGGTCCGGCTGTTCGGGCCAGGCGGCCAAACCGAAGACTTGGCCCTTGCCAAGAGTGAAGTCGGCGATGGTCGCTACCAGGGTGCGTTTCGGCCGCGAACGACTGGCCCGTGGACCGTGCAGGCGCTCTCCGAAGAGACGGGTGAGGCGGTCGGACGACCGGTGTTGTTCGCCGTCGTGCCTTCGGAACTCGAGAGCCAGGGGCCCATGGGGTTGGCCGAGTTGACGCGACTGGCCGAAGCGGCGGGCGGCAGCATGGTATCGCCGATCGACCTTGCACAACGCGCGCAAGAAGTCCGGTCGGCCACGACGGAAGAGACGTTCACGCTACCGTTCCCGCTCTGGGACAAGTGGCCGACGCTGCTGCTGATCGTGCTGCTGCTGAGCGTCGAGTGGATCCTGCGCAAGAGGTTCGATCTTCTGTGACCACAACCACCGGCAAGGGCGACCCCAAGCAGTTCCATGCGAAGGTCGACGTCGACCTCTCTGGCCTCGCTCCGGTAGCCGCTCGCTTTCGGGGCGCGTTCGCGTCATTGCGAGCGCGGGTACGCAACAGTCTCCTGCTCGAAGGCGCTGCCATTTTCGGGCTCGGCTTCGTGGTTTACTTCTCGATTACCTGGCCGGTCGATCGTCTGTTCCGGCTCGAGATGCCGGTGCGTCTCGCCTTGTTGATTGCGTTCATCGTCTGGATGATCGTGCTGGTCGTGCGGCGGGTATACCGCCCGATGTCGCTTGTCCTCGATGACGAGGAAATGGCACTGGCCATTGAGCGCAGCAACGCCGGGTTGTCCCAGCACTTGATCAGTTCTGTCCAGTTCTGGCGACAGTTGCAGAGCGGTGACTCGGTTGGCGCGGATTCACGGCAGCTCATGTCGCGAGTGGTCGGTGAGCTACCCCAAGCTCTTGGCAAGGTTGAGATCGCGGACGCGATGAAGGCCGAGCACGTGCGGCGTAACAGGCTCTTCCTGTTCGGTGCGATCGTGTTCGTCGTGCTCGTTGCGACGTTCTACTCCGGGTTCGGACTGTGGGCGCGCCGCAACCTCCTCCTGTCCCCCGAGGACTGGCGGCGGCAGACGGAGTTGACGGTCGTCGACGCCAAGAACGGTCGTTTGGTCGTGCCGCGTGGTGATGACTTCACGGTCGCGGTCGACGCCGCAGGCGTCATTCCGGAGACCTTACGCATCCGGTACGAGTTCGACGATGGCAACCGGGCGGACGAGACGATGACCCAGAACGTCGGCGAACAGCGCTTCACGTTCACCTTCCCTGGCCTCGTGGATCCCGTGCGCTTCCAGGCATGGGGCGGCGACGGAGAGACGCGGTGGATCCGCGTCGACCTGGTCGACCGGCCGAGCCTGTCCTCGCAACAGGTCACGATCGTCTATCCGGCGTACATGAAGCGCGACCCGAAGGTGGTTGCCGATGATGTCGGCGAGGTCGTCGTGCCGCGTGGCGCACGGCTAGACCTCGTGGCCACGGCGAACAAGAAGCTGAAGCGGGCCTCGCTCGCTGTCGGCGAACTCGTCGTGCCGGCCGAGGTCGGCACAGCCGGGCGCAAGGTATCGGGTGGGATCGAGCCCGACGCGTCGGGCCCGCTCGTCGTGCAGATGCTGGACGTCGACAATCTGACGCACGGGGAAGGACGCCGGTTGTTCGTGCGCGTCGTTCCTGACAAGGGGCCGCGGCTGACTGCCAAGGTGCGTGGCCTCGGCGCCTGGATCACGTTCAAGGCGCGCATTCCGGTCGAGCTTGGCATCAGCGATGACTTCGGGCTCCAGCGACTCGAGGTCTATCGCGGCGTCGGTCGGAGTGCCGCAATCGGTTCCAGCGAGAAGCCCGAAGAGGTGTTCAAGACGACGACGGCCGAGGGCCTCGGCGAGTTCGAGCCCGGTGTGCTGCGGTTCGAGCGTCTTGTCCGCCACGACCTGTTGCCCTTCGCGGTCAACCCCGACGACGCGGCCGACGAGAAGAACCCGATCCGCGCCGGCATGTTCGTTGCCGTCAGGTTCCGCGCCTGGGACAACAACCCGAAGGCCGGCGATGGTGGCCAGGCGAGCACGAGCGACGCGTTCACCTTCAAGGTCGTGACCGTTTCCGAGTTGCTGCGCGAGCTGACCCGTCGCCAGGGCGAGCTGCGCGTCGAGTTCGAGAAGGTCATCGCCAACGAGAAGGCTGACCGCGCCGAACTGAGAGAGTTGCAGGACCCGGCGGCTCCCGGCGGGATCGGGGCGCGCATCGTCAACCGGATCTCGACCATGGCTCGTCGCCAGCGCAGCCTCGCCAAGCGGGTGCTTGGAGTCGGGAGGAGGTACGGGCAGATCCTCGACGAGATGATCAACAACCGCGTCGGCTCGGCCATCGGCGGGGGCGAGGCCACCGTGCGGCGTCGCAGGAGCCTGATTATCGATCGCCTAGAGGACCTCGGAAAATCTGTCATGCCCAAGTTGGCCAGGATTGTCGCCGAGTATGGCCGGTCCAAGGACGGGGATCTGCGCACCCTGGCCGCCAGTGGCTATGATGACGTCATCTCGCGCATGGAACGGGTCTTACGCGAGATGAAGAAGCTCAAGAGCTTCGCCGAGATCCTGACCAAGCTCCGCGAAGTGATCAGTCTGACTGACGAGGCCAGAGAAGCCGCGCGGAAGCGGCTGAAGGCCGAGATGGAAGAGCTCTTTGGCTCCGGGCAGAAGAAGAAGTGATCCCCCCCCAGGAAGAGGGACGGCAAGGAGACCGGCAGGAACATGAGTCGACACGGGAATCTGCGGGCTTCTGGCCCGTCCACCCGCTGCCGGTAAAGACTCGGAGATGACCATGAGCAAGCGCTTCGCTTCACTCGGACTCCTCGCGGCCCTGGTCGCGAACCCCGTTCCTGCCCAAGGTGACGTGCCGAAGGCCGCCAAGAGCCAGCAGGCCAAGCCGACCAGCTTGCAGCGCCAGGCGTTCGCGAAGTTCCAGGATCTCAAGGCCTCGATGCGTCGGCTGCAGAAGCTGCTTTCGAACTCGGACTCCGACAAGGCCAAGCGCCTCAAGGCGGGCTTCGGGCTGATGAGCGAGAAGAAGGTCGAGTCGCAGATGCGCGAGATCGAGGACCTGCTCAAGCTCGAGTCGTGGGAGCCTAGCCTGCGCAAGATGAAGCGCGTGCAGGATGACCTCCGCTTGCTCCTCAGCCTGCTGCTGGATCGCGACGTCGACCTGCAAAAGCTGCTCGAAGAGATCGTGCGCCTCGAGGGCTTCAAGAAGAAGGTCGAGAAGCTGATCGAAGAGCAGAAGGCCGAGAAGGAATGGTCCAAGCAGGCCGAGAAGATCGAGAAGCAGTTCGAGGCGATCGAGCGGTCCAAGGCCGACGTCAAGAAGCTGATCGGTGAGCAGAAGGCGCTGAAAGCCGCCACCGAGTCCAAGGGTGCCGGTAAGAAGGACAGCGCACCGCTGGCCGACAAGCAGGGCGAACTGAAAGAGGACGCAGCAAACCTCGAGGACGACCTGAAGGAGATCGAGGCGCGTGCCAAGGAGATCGAGGCCGCGAGTGACCCGAAGAGGGTCGGTCCCAAAGAAGGCAAGCCCAAAGAAGGCAAGCCCAAAGAAGGCAAGCCCGGCGAAGGCAAGCCCAGCAAGGCTTCTTCGGCGGCTGGCAAGGCCTCCGAGTCGATGGACAGGTCGCAGAACAAGCTTGGCAACGATCAGCCTGAGTCGTCACTCGACGACCAGGAAAAGGCGCTCGACGATCTGCAGAAGGCAGCCGACGAGCTGGTCGAACTCGAGGAAGAGGTGCGGCGCAAGCTCATGGAGCTGCCGTTCGACCGCCTGGCCCGCGAGCAGCTGAAGACGATGGAGAAGACGCACAATCTCGCCGACGAGATGGAGAAGGCCGAGAGCGAGGGCGAGGGCGAGGGCGAGGGCGAGGGCGAGGGCGAGAGCGGCAAGCCGGTGCCTGGCAAGGACAACATCGAGCAGGCCGTTCCGAAGCAGAAGAACGCCGCGGGCTCGCTGAAGAAGGTCAAGCCCGGCAAGGCCAAGAAGAAGCAGAAGGACGCGCAGGACGACCTCGAGGAAGCCAAGAAGAAGCTAGAGGACGCGCTGGCGCAGCTGCGCCAGGAACTGCAGGAAGAGGTGCTGCGCGCCCTCGAAGAGCGTTTCACGGCGATGCTGGCCAAGCAGCGCGAGTTGACGCGCGACACGGTTCTGACGCACAAGTGGCGGGGTCGTATCGAGGCGCTGGTGCAGCAGGGCGTCACGCCGGCCGCGGTCCGAAACCGGTGCCTCAAGCTGGCCACCGCCGAGCGTCAACTAGAGCAGGAGTCTCGTGATGCGCTGACGCTCATCGAGGCCGAGGGCTCGGCGGCCGTATTCCCCGAAGTGGTCAGGACGCTGGCAGACGACTTCGTCCTGGCAGGGAGCATGCTGGATGGCTTCGACACCGGTGAGACGACTCAGGCTCTGCAGAAGCAGATTGAGAAGGTCCTCGAGACCCTGATCGACGCGCTGACCAAGCGCATTGAACAACTCGAAGGCGAAGGCAACGGCGAGTCTGACGGCGAGAACCCGCTGATCGATCTGCTCTCCGAGCTGCGCCTGCTGAAGCTCTTGCAAGAGGGCGTCAACGGCAAGACCAAGCAGGTCAACAAGCTCGCGCAAGGCTCGAAGAAGCGCACCAAGCTTGCTGGTTTGGCTGCCAAGAAGCAGGGCCGCGTCGAGGAGCTGACCCGCATGCTGGCGCGCAAGGTCGAGAAGGAGGACGCGGGCGAGGGAGACGGTCGATGAACCGCGTGTTCGTCGTTTGCAGTCTTGGTGTGCTTGCAGCGTTCGCGCCGGCGCAACAGGACAAGCAGCGCAAGTCCGTCAAACCCGCTGCGATCGAGGCGGCGCGTCAGCTCACGCCACGCTTCTCCCCGGACAAGTTCGCGGCCTGGCTGAAGAAGCAGAACGCCTCCCCCAAGGTTATTGCGGCGTTCCGCAGTGAGTGGAAGGCGGGGCCTGACGGGCGCATCACCGATCGCGCGTTGCGTGCGGTCGCGGCACCCTACCGGGTGGCCATGGAACTGTGCGACGAAGCCAAGCCGAGGGGCGCGCTCGAGTTGGCCAAGGTTCTGGCCGGCAAGCCGGACCCGATCCTCCGCGCGCACGCGCGCTACTTCCTGGCGCGGACTGTGCTCGACGAGGATGACCCGGAGGGTGCGGTCGACCTGCTCAAGGACTTCATCCGCCACGATCGCGGCCACACCTACCTCGATGGCGAAGCTGCGTTCTACCTCGGCTTCAGCCTGTCGCTGGTACCTATCGTCGATGAGGCGATCCTCAACCTGGATATCTTCCTCAAGCTCTATGCGGATGCGCCCGAGCGCTATCGCGCCAACGCGTCGCAGTTACTGCAGGACCTACGCGCCCAGTGGCAGAGTCCTTTGCACGGCATCGCCGACGACATGAAGCAGTGCGAACGTCGTCTACGCAAGGACCACAAGGGCGACCAGGTCGAGACCAAGCAGTTGAGTATCGTCGAGAAGATCGCGGTCTTGATCGAGGAGATGGAGAAGCAGCAGCAGTCCGGTGGTTCGCCGAGCGGCAACACCGTGCCCAACGGTCCGGCCAACAAATCGTCGTTGCCGGGCGGAGAAGGGCGCGTCGGCAACCTGCACGGATCACGCGGCGTCAAGGACCGCTGGGGCAACATGAAGGATGCCGACCGCGAGAAGATCCTCAGCGAACTGCAAACGAAGCTTCCCGAGCGCTTCCGCGTGCTGCTCGAGAAGTACTACGAGCGGGTCAACAAGTGAGGAGGCGGAGCAAGGCTCCACTCCCTTCCCTCGTTGCTCTCGTCCTGACGGCTGCGGTCGATGCGCAGGCTCCCCTTCGCGTCACCCCCGTTCGCGGGTCGGCGACGGTGCTCGATGCCGGCTGGGAGGTGGCGGAGGGCCGCGTTCGTGGCACGTCGGGCGGGGCCCGCTTCTCGCTCTCGCTGCGCAGGGCCTGGTTGCTCGAGCCCGTGATGGCAGCGCCACCCAAGTCTTCGGTCGCGGCCGGCTGGTTCATGCTGCGCGGCGGCTCCCGAATCGAGGGGCGACCGGTCGGAGGCGATGCCAAGGTGGTGCACTTCCGTTTGGCGAGCAACCACGTCGTCAAGGTCCCATGGGCGCATCTGGCGGGGTTCCGGCTCCGCGCTCGGCCGAGCAACCCTGCGGTGGAGCAGGGCTTCGAGGGGCTGCTGGTGACTCCGCCCGTCGATCAGGACCAACTGTTCGTGCTCGATGCGAAGAAACGGCTTCGCCGTTTTCCGTGCCGCGTCGAGGGCTTCGAGGGCGAGTTCGTGCGTGCTGTGCTCGCCGGGGAGAGTCGGCTCGTTTCGTTCGCTCGGCTGCATGCGATCGTATTCGCGGAGACGAGCGGACTCGCGGCGCAGCCGGCGCCCGGTCTCGTGTGGTCCGAGGTGCAGTTGCACGACGGCCGATTGCTGCGCGGCACGCTGGAGACGGTCGATCGCAGAGTCGTAACGCTGCGCATGTTCGAGAAGTTCTCGATGCGGGTGCCGTTGCGCTCGGTGCGCACGATCGAGATCCGGTCCAAGGGTCTGCTGTATTTGTCCACGATCCAGTCGGTCAAGGAGTCGCGGGTTCCGTCGCTCGGACGCTCGTGGCCGGTGCTCAGGGATCGTGGCCTTGGCGACCAGCCACTCAGTATTGGTAAGCGCGTCTATCGCAGGGGCTTCCTCGTCGTTCCCCAGGTGGCTCTCGAGTTCACGCTACCGCGGGCCTATGCCCTGCTCGTTGGCGAGGTCGGGATGCCCCGGGCTCGAATCGGTTCCGCGACGCTACGCGTCGTCGTGGATGGCAAGTTGGTTGGCGAACCGATCGCGCTGGTCGCGAACGGTAAGCCGATACCGCTTTCGGTGCCGATCGCCGGCGCCAAGAGGATTGCGGTCGAGGTCTTGTGCACCGACGATCTGGACGCGGGCGGGCGCGTCGTTCTCGGCGACCTTCGGGTCGTCGTCGATTGAACTCTTCTGTGAAAGCCGGTCATGGCCATGTTGCCACTCATCGTCCTTTTGCTGTTTGTCGGGAGCCTCGGCCCTGACGATGAGGCGCTCGCCAAGCTACGGGCCTACGAGCGCTCGCGCCGCGCGCTGATCACCAAGCTGGCGCCGGCCGTCTGTGCCGTGATGTCGCTCAAGCGTCCTGGGGGTGGATCAGGCGTGATCTTCTCGCCGAACGGCTGGCTCCTGACCAACTATCACGTGACCGGCAAGAACAAGGTCATGAAGATCGGTCTTCCCGACGGGAGAATGTACCTCGCGGATGTGATCGGCATCGACCCGGGCGGCGACATCGCGGTGTGCGCCCTGCGTGGCAAGGGCAACCAACCCGACGGCACGTGGCCGTTCGTGCAACTGGGTCATTCCGACAAGCTGAGGATTGGTGGTCTCACTTACGCGATGGGCAATCCGTTCCTGCTCGCGTCCGACTTCAAGCCGACGGTGACGATCGGCATCGTCTCGGGGATCCACCGCTATCAAGCCGGCACCGGACCGAACAAGCGCGTGTTGTCGTATCCCGACTGCGTCCAAGTCGATGCCCCGATCAACCCGGGCAACTCGGGTGGACCGCTGTTCGACGAGAACGGCCTGCTGGTTGGCATCAATGGGCGCATCACGATTCGCGATCGCGGCCGCGTAAACACTGGAGTCGGCTTCGCCGTCAGCATCGCCCAGATCAAGAACTTCTTGCCCGGTCTGCTCGCCGGTCGACACACCGAGCACGGCACTCTCGACGGCAACGTGTGGAAGGCGCCCGACCCGAACACCGGGCGAGGCGAGGTGGTCCACCTGCAGAGTTGCCTTGCGGATTCGATTCTCGCCAAGGCCGGCCTGAAGCTCGGTGACCTGGTGACTCACTTCAACGGCCTGCGCCTGGACTGGGCAAACCAACTCGCGCGCGAAGTAGGCATCTTGCCGGCCGGCTACGAGGTGACGCTCGGCTACCGCCGCTACGAGGAGCAGACGCGCAGCTACCTGCCGGAGAAGACGGTGCGGCTGAAGCTCGCGCGGATCGACACCGGTTCCAAGTCCGACGCGGCGCCGAACGTGCCCGACTGGCGCGAACGCCCGGACTTTGCCAAGCTGCGCGCCGCCGCCAAGAAGAAGGCCGCCACCAAGAAGAAGGCGGGCGCGAAGAAGAGCGGAGAGCCAGGGAAGAAGTCCAAGCGGCCAGAGAAACGCGATCTCGACCGCGAGGAGCATCTGTTCCGCTACATGGACGGGCTCATGGCCAGTTTTCGCCACAAGCTAGCCAAGTCCCTGTCCGGCGTTGCTCCTGGCAAGCGTACGGTTTCTGCGAAGCGAACCTCTACCGATGGCAAGACCAGTTCCGTCGTTTGGTCGGTCGACGGCGCCGAGTTCGTGTGGAAGGACGCGGACGTCGAGCGGTCACTGTCGAAGGCCGAGGCCGGGTCCGACGTGCGTTCGACGCTGAAGCGTGAGCTCGACTTGAACCCGCTCCTGAGCCCGAGCGGCCTCCCCGACCTGCTGAAAGACGCTTACCTCGAAGGAGGTGTGTTCATCGGCAGTCGTGTGGGCTACGTGTGCGCTTTGCGTGGTCCCGGCAAGCGCGCGGTGTTCCTCGATCGTGATGGCTACTTCCCCATTGGCTACCGATTCCGCAGCTTCCTCGACGAGGGGATTCGCGAAGTGCGCTTCGTCGACTTCGAGCGGATCGATGGCCGCATGTTTGTGAAACGCGCCGAGGTGCGTATCAACGACACGCCGCGTGCGGTGCTCGAGTTTGTGCCGGCCGACGGCCGGGTTGGCTTCGTTTCGACAGAAGTCCGGAACCTCCGCATGCCCGACGCCGAGGTCGAGAAGCGAATCACGCCGCTCATGAAATCGGTAGTCAAGGTGCACGGCGCTAGTGGCTTGAAGGGGGTTCCGAGTTATGGCACCGGCCTCATCGTGTCGGCCGAGGGGCACGTGCTGACGTGGAAGCACGTGAGCTTGCTCAAGGAGCGGTGTCGGATTGTGTTCGAGGACGGCGGCGTGCATGACTACGTGCGCCATCGCGAGTATCCGAAGCTCGGGATCACGATCCTGCGACCGGTCCACGAGCTTCCCAAGAACGCGCCGATTCGGCCGCTGGAGTTGCCGAGTGACCGGAAGACCTATGCGCCGGGCACGGCCGTGCTGTCGATCGGGAATGCGTTCAAGCTGGCCGAGTTCACCGAGCCCCTCTCGGTGACCTTCGGCGTCGTGGTCAGCACCGTGCGCTCGGACCTGCGGCTTAACCTGCGTCATTTTCCGTTCAAGGGTGACGTCTTGATCGTCGATGCGCCCTCCAATCCGGGCACGCACGGCGGCGGCTTGTTCACGCTGGACGGCAAGCTGATCGGTTTGCTGACTCCGCTCGTCGAATCGCGCGAAACCAACAGTCAGCTGTCGCTCGCTGTGCCGTCGCACGAACTCGCGGCGGCGGTAGCCCAGGCGACCGGTCGCAAGAGGGAGGCGATCGACATTGCCGCCGCGCGCGACGAGGATCGTCGCCGCGTCTACACCGGCATCAAGCTGTTTGACACCGGGCGACGTCGCTCGCCGCCGGCCTACATCGATCGTGTGATGCCCCGTTCCCCGGCCGCACGTGCACAGCTGCGTTCGGATGACCTGGTCGTGCGCATCGACGAGTTTCCGATTCGCACGTGCGAGGACCTGTCGCGCGCCCTGTCGGAGTTCTCTCCGGGCGACACTGTCGACGTGACGTTCAAGCGTGGCTCGTCCGTGAGCAAAGTGAAGATGAAGCTGGAGGCGGTGCGATGAGAACATTGTTCGCAGCCCTGGTTGTTGCCGCTCCCCTCGCAGCTCAGCAGAAGAAGGTGCCCGAACTTTGGTTGCTCGACGAGGTCGTGCAGCAGGCGATCACCAAGGTCGGTCCGGCGGTCGTGACCATCGAGACCTTTGGTGGTTTTCGCAAGCAGCTCGGTAACACGCGCCCGCGACCGAAGCCGGATGAGGGTGACGAGGGCGACGACAACAAGAAGAAGTCGCTCGGCCCGATCGTCATGCCCGGCTTCCTCCAGGCGCAAGGTCCTGGCACTGGTCTCATCATCGGCGCAGAGGGTTGGGTCGTGACCAGCAGCTTCGTGCTCAACTACGATCCGCAGACCATCCTCGTGACGTTGCAGGACGGCCGTCGCTTCACGGCCGAAGTGCGGGGTGAAGACCGCTCGCGTGGACTCGCGATGCTCAAGGTGAAGGCCGAGGAGCTGCCTGTTGCCGAGATCCTCCCGGCCCAGTCGATCGAGGTCGGCCAGTGGGTCTTCGCGCTGGCGCGCACGTTTGGCGCGAAGCGTCCGACGGTGCACGTCGGCGTGGTTTCGGCTCTGCGGCGCATCTCCGGGCGCGCACTCCAGTGCGACGCCAATACCTCGCCCGCTAACTATGGCGGTCCCTTGATCGACATCGAGGGCCGGGTCATGGGCATCGTCTCACCGCTGTCACCAAAGGGCGCGCTGGCGGGCGCCGATTGGTACGACTCCGGCATCGGCTTCGCCGTGACGCTGGGCGACATCCCCGAGATCCTCGAGGGGATGAAGGCCGGCGAGGTGTACCGGAAGGGCTTCCTCGGGGTCAGCATGGACCAGGCCCATCTCGGCCCCGGTGCCAAGATCATGTCGATCACCAAACGCAGTCCGGCGCAGCATGCCAACTTCCGCAAGGGTGACATGGTGATCAAAGTTGATGGTGTCGCTGTGAAACACTCGATGCACCTGCAAGACCTCATTGGTGGCCACGTTGCCGGTGCCTGGGTCACGGTTGTCGTCAAGAGGAAGAACGGTGACGAGGTCGAGGTGCTGGTACAGCTCGATTCACCGCCGCCCCCGAAACCGCCGCCACCGAAACCGCCGCCACCGCGTTAGCAGGTGGACGCTACGTTCTCTGTTGCCACTCGACGTCGGCCACGCCGGCGCTCGCGTTGAGCTGTCGGGCTAGCGCGAACAACAGATCGCTGAGTCGGTTCAGGTAGACGAGGATTCCGGGCGGGAACGCGTGTGCCTCGTGCGCCTGCCAGCAGGCGCGCTCGGCGCGGCGGCAAACCGCCCGCGCGACATGACACACCGCGGCTTCGTGGCAACCACCGGGGAGGATGAAGCTCTTGAGCTTCGGTAGCGCGTCCATGAGTGCATCGATCCAGGTCTCGAGGTCTTGGGTGCGAGAGCTGAGGAACGCTTCAGTTGCTGTTGCCCCCGGAGTCGCGAGGTCGGCGCCGATGTCGAAGAGATCGTGCTGGATCCGGCCGATCTCGGCGCTCGTCGCCTCGTCCACGCTGCCCGCACGAAGCCAGCCGAGGACGCTGTTGAGCTCGTCAATTTCGCCGTAACCCGCGACTCTGACGTCGTGCTTCTTGACGCGCGTGCCGTCGAACAGCCCTGTCTCGCCGCTGTCACCGGTCTTAGTGTAGATACGCATGTCGTGAGCGAGCCTACCCAAGGTGCCCTCTGGTATCATCCCTGCACGACCCCTCTAGGAGCCCCCCCCCTCTAGGAGCCCCCACCCATGCGTATCCCAGCCGCCTTCGCCCTCCTCGCTGGCTCGCTCGTTGCCCAGACCGCGCGCCCAACCATCACGCCGTGCTCTGGAGGCATTGGCACCAAGATCGACTACCGGATCGACAGCGGTCTGCCGAGCCGGCCGTTCCTGCCTTACTTGCTGTTCTACTCGTTGAAGCGCGGCAACTTCCCGATGGCTGCTGTCGACCCGAAAGACACGCGCAGCCTCGGCGTCGGCTTCGACCTGTTGTTCATGCTGATGGTGGGAGCTTTCGATTCGAAGGGCCAGTCGCAGTTATCGTTGCCGATCCCGAACGATCCGGGCTTTGCTGGCCTATCGATGCTCAACCAGGTTCTGACCTTCCCCGGCAATCCGACGGTGTTCGGTCCGATGTCGGAGGTGTCGGTCGTACCGTTCGAAGTCCCTGGAGCTTGGCGGTTCTACAGGCTCAACACGATGCTGAACGAGCGCGCGTGGCTGGGGTCCCTGCCGCTCTCTGACAGCAGGATTCTGTTGACCGGTGGTGGTCGCGGTGCCTTGCTCGCTCTGCAAGCGTTCAAGTCGACGTCCATCTACGACCCGGCGACGCGCAACTTCACGCCCGGGCCAGACCTGACTTCCGAACGTGGGCTACACACGACCGCCCCGTTGCAGGACGGGCGCTTCATCCTCGCTGGTGGCGTCAACGCCACCAACGATCCGCAGAAGACCTGCGACTTCTATGTCCCGAAGACGAACAAGTTCGTCGTCGGGCCAGCGATGGCCTCAGAGCGCACGTTGCACACGTCGACGTTACTAAAGGACGGAAGGATCCTCGTTTGTGGTGGCCTGAACAGTATGAACGGCGGCATCGCCGCTCTCGGAAGCGCGCTGAACACAACCGAGATCTTCGATCCAAAGACGTCGATCTGGTCGCCTGGGCCGAAAATGAGCGAGCCCAAGGCGGCGCACACCGCGCATAGGCTGCAAGACGGTAGTGTGCTGATCGTCGGCGGGATCACGTATCGCACGATCATCATCATCAAGGTCCCGTCGTTCACCTACCGTGCTGAGGTCTACGACCCGACCACCAACAAGATCACGCAGGTCACAGCCATGAAATTCGATCGCGGTGGCCACTCGGGCGCCGTGATGGCGGACGGCCGTGTGATCATCGTTGGTGGCGCCGGCAACATGCTCAACGGCGGCACCCCACGTAATGAGGTCGAGATCTACAGCCCCACGACCAACACGTGGAAGACCCTTGCCCCGATGAACAGCAAGAGGGCGATGTTTGGTTCCGGACTTCTGCTGAAGGACGGACGGTTCCTCGTTGCCGGCGGGGCGACGGGGCTGCTGTCGTCCCTGGTGCCGATCCCGATGAAGCAGTGCGAGATCTACGATCCCACGCTGAACAAGTGGACCAACCTGGCGCCCATGGCCCAGGCGCGCGCCACGCACATCCTGACTCAGCTGCCGTCCTGCGCGGTGGTCTCGATCGGTGGCGGTAGTACCCCCGTGGTCGGCAATCTGAAAGACCACGAGATTCTCTATCAGTAGCCGCTGCCGCCGGGGGTTTGGCGTTGCCTGCCCCCGGACGGGGTACTATTGGGTGAGTTCCCGGTCCGCTGCGGTACCCGAAGGAGACCTCTGAGATGACCTCCCCAACCCGCGCTATTGCTCCAATCTCGGCCTTGCTGCTCGCTGTATCTGCTACTGCCACTGGCCTGTCCGCGCAGGTCCTGAACGAGATTCTGCCACTGACCTATGCCAGCGGCGGCAGCCGGATGACCCAGATCCCGCTGGCCACAGCACCGATCCGCTATCAGCAGCTCTTTACGGCGAAAGAGTTGGCCAAGTACAAGACCCTGCAAAAACCCGTGCGCTTCAAGGGCATTCGCTTCCGCACGAAGGCCAAGAACTACCCGGGCGCGACGGTCACGCTGCAGTTGACGGTCGGCTACTACACGGGCTTTGGCAGCCCCGTGTTTGATCAGAATCTCGCTCAGGGCAAGAAGGTCTTTTCGGGCCAGATCACGCTGCCGCAATCGACCGGCGGCTGGGACGTCAACCTGCCATTCAACCAGAACTTTACCTGGGATTCGGTCAGCAACGTCTGCTTCGACCTCCGTGTCTTCAAGAACGGCAAGGGCAGCAAGCCCTTCCTGTATTTCTTCGATTCCTATGCGTTCGATCCGCAGCGGGTCGGTGGTGGTGCGATGTGGGCACCCGGGCCGAATGCGGTCAAGGCGACGACCACGCAACAGGGCACCGGGATGGTGATGCGTCTCGACTTCTCGGAAGGCGCAGTGATTGGCTACGGAACGGGTTGCAAGGGGCAGGGTAACTTCGTGCCTCAGATCAGCACCACGGGCATCCCGGTCGTCGGCAACACGCTGTTGCGAATCGACCTGACCAAGGCGCGCCCGAGCACGGCCGCCCTCTTGGCATGGGGGCTCAGCGACAAGAAGTGGGGTCCCTTCACGCTACCGCTCGACCTGCGGCTCGCGGGGTTGCCCGGGTGCACGCTCTTGGCTGACCCGTTCTTCTTCAACGCAACCACGACGAGCGGTGGGGGTCCCGGCGCTGGCAGAGGCTCGGTCGGTTTCCCGATTCCCGGCCTCGCCTTCCTCAAGGGCATCGACTTTTACTGCCAGTGGTGGGTCGTCGATGACTCGCAGAACCGTCCGATCGATCTCGCGTTCTCGTCGGCGCTGCGCTTGGCGATCGGGTAGCTCAGGCGTCATCGTAGGCTTCGGCCAGAAGCTCGGCCGTGTGCACGACCGCGACGCCGCTGCCGCGCGCGCGAAGACCCATCGCGATCTGCATCATGCAGCCTGGGTTGCCGGTGACGACCGTGTCGGCGCTCGATGCCAGAATGTCATCGACCTTGCGTGCGAGGATTTGCTCGGCCATCTGTGGCTGCTGCAAGTTGTAGATCCCAGCGCTGCCGCAGCAGTCCTCGGGACGGTCCAGGTCCACTAGCGAGAGGCCCGGAATCTGCGCCAGCAACTGCCGCGGCTGTGCGCGTACGTTCTGGCCGTGACAGAGATGACACGCGTCGTCGTAGGCCACCCGGCGAACCAGCGCGCGTGGTGTCCGCGCCGGGGTGAGGCGCGCAAGGACCTCGCTCAGATCTCGCACTCGCCCGGCCAAGTCGGCCGCCGGCGCGTGCCAGTGCCCGTATTCCTTCATCGTTGCCCCGCAGCCCGCCGAGTTGACGACGATCGCGTCCAGTCCGGCCGGGAATGCGGCGCCAGCGCGGTCGATGAGCGGCCGCGCCGTCTCGCGAAGTCCGGCGTGCACGTGCAGCGCACCACAGCAAACCGACTCTTGCGGGACGTGAACACGGCAACCGAAGGCCTGCAACAACCGCAATGTGGCGCGGTTGACCCGGCCGAACGCGGTCTCCATGACGCAGCCCGTGAACAGACCGACCTCGGCGCATTGAGGACCCAGCGGCTCGTAGATGCCAGCAGCGATCGGTTGCCGCTCTCCTGCCTGTGGTAGGCGTGGCAGTAGCCGCAGCCCCTGCCGCATCGCCCGTGGCAGCGGTAGACGCGCCAACACGCCGATGATGCCCATTCTCTGTGCGAACGCAGCCAATCCCAGCGCGAAGGCGCGCCCAGCGCGGGCCGAGATGAATCGATCGAGCACGAACCGCGTCGTCTTCGAGGCGTACGCGCCCCGTACGTCGAGCATGCGTGCGCGCACGTCCTCGAGGATCTCGCCGTAGCGCACTCCGGACGGGCAGGCGCTCTCGCAGGCGCGACAGTCGAGGCAGCGGTCGAGCGGAGATCTGAGGTTCTTGTCGGTTGGTGACAACCGACCCTCGAATAGCGCGCGCATGAGGTACAGACGACCGCGTGGCGAGTCTGTTTCGTTGCTTGTGACTTCGTACGTCGGGCATGCGGGCAGGCAAAGGCCGCAGTGCACGCAGTCGAGCGTTCGTTCGTATGCGGCGTCGGTGGTCGGGCTCATGTGGCTGTATCGAACGACGTTCGCCCGGGGCAGAGAATGCCGCCGAAGGCTTGCTTTAGCCGGAGTGCGACGCCGCTGGCGTAGGTCGGCGCCGGCGAGCCTGTCAGCGCCGCACTCATTGCGAACGAGCCATGGTGGTGAATTCTGCCGACGCAGTCCGGCGGAAGCTCGGCGACGAACAGCGGCGCCTCGCTGGCGCGGAGACGGCCACGCGCCCCGCAATGGCTCTCTTCGTCTGCACCTGGGAGCATCCGCATCGCGGCCCGGCCATTGGCGATGGCCTCGAGCCCCGAGGCCTCGGACAGGGCATCGACGAATCGCTCGCTGCCCGCGACGAGCGCTTCGACCCGGGCGCGCCCGCCGGGCAGCATGCACAGGTCGAGTGCGCGCGCGTCGGCGAGACGCCGCCGCAGCTCCAGCCAGGCGTGTGCGGCGTCGGCGCGCGAGGTTGCGGGCGCAGCCAGCCACCGTGCCGTCTCCGGCAGCGGGACACAGCGCAGCTGTAATTCGAGTGCGACGAAGTAGGCACCCCCGGAGCCGACGTAGAGCTTCATCAAGTCGTAGCCGGCGACGTTCTTGACGACGTTGCCGCCCGCGTGCAGTTCGCGCCCGTTGCCGTCGATCGCTGCAATGCCGATCAGGTTGGAGCGAGGCGAGCCACGATCGAAACCGCGTGGCGATGGAGGTGCCTCCGCCAGGATGCCGCCGATCGTGCGGCGGTCTTCGTTCGCGAACGGACCCGGTTCGAACGCCAGAGATGCTTCCTCCAGCTGGTCGCGCAACTTGGCGACGGTCAAACCGGGCTCAACGCCACAGGTCAGATCCTCCGGCGCGAAGCGCGTGACGGTATCGAGTTGTGCCAGCGACACCGTCTGTTCGATGTCTCCGATCGGTGCACCGCGGTCGGTGGTTGTGCCGTTTCCCTGCGGGTAAAACGGCACGCGTTGTTTGGACAGCTCGCGCACGACCGCAACAACCTCTGTCCGGTTCGCCGGGTCAACGTGCACCGAGTGCTCCTTCGTTGCGGGCGCTCCGCCCCTCGCCACAGGCGCCGCCGGAGGGAAACGCCTTGCCAGGGTTGCATAGCTCGTTGGGGTCGAAACAACGCTTCACATCGTGGAACACCTCGATGTCGACGTCGGTGAACATCAGAGGGACGTGATCGAGCTTCTCCCTGCCGACGCCGTGTTCGCCGGTGATGCTGCCGCCTTCATCGACGCACAGCTTCAGGATCTCCATGCCTGCGGCCTTCACCCGGGCACAGACCACGGGATCGCGACCGTCGTAGCTGATGTTCGGGTGCAGGTTGCCGTCGCCGGCATGGAAGACGTTGGACAACGTCACGTCGTACTCGCGACCGATCTCGACGACGCGCTGCAGAACTGGCTCGAGTCGTGACCGCGGCACGACGCCGTCGAGTACGTAGAGATCAGGGGCGAGTCGACCCATGGCGCCGAAGGCGCCTTTGCGGCCCTGCCACAGACGCTTGCGCTGTTGCGCGTCGGTCGTGCCCTCGATCGACAGTGGTTGCTGCTCGGCGATGTATTGTTCGACGAGTGGACTGTCGCTATCGACGGACGCACGCGTACCGTCCAGCTCGACCAGCAACACTGCCGCCGCGTCGGCTGGATAGCCCGCGGCGTAGACGCTCGCTTCGACTGCCTGGATCGTCAGGTGGTCAAGAACTTCGAGGGCGGCGGGCACGATGTTGGAGGCGACGATCGACGAGACGGCCCGGCACGCTTGACCCATGGTCGCGAACGCGGCGAGCCACGTACGAACGAGCTCGGGCACCGGCAGTAGGCGCACCGTCAGCTCGGTGAAGATCCCGAACGTCCCCTCGCTCCCGGTTGCCAGTCCGAGCAAGTCCGGCCCCTCACCTTCGTTCAGCTCGACGAGCTCGCCGCTGGCGAGCACCATCTTGGCCCCGATCAGGTGATCGGTGGTCATGCCGTACTTGAAGCAGTGCGGTCCACCCGAGTTCTCGGAAGCGTTGCCACCGAGAGTGCATGCGCTCTGGCTACTCGGATCGGGCGCGTAGCAGAGCCCGAAAGGCTGCACGGTCCGTGACAGCTCGAGATTGACGACGCCCGGCTCCACTACGGCGATCCGGTCGTCCGGCTCGACGGCCAGGATTCGCTTCATCGCCGCCATCTCGATGACCAGCGTCGGCCGCTCGTCGGGGGTCGCGCCACCGGACAGGCCTGTGCCGGCGCCACGGCCAAGAAACGTGACGCCGTGGTCGCAGCACAGGCGGACCAGTTGCTGCACTTCCGCCGTTGTCCTTGGCAGGGCGACCGCCAGCGGCGGCTGGCGATGCATCGGGAAGCCATCGCACTCGTAGGCCATCATCGAGACGTTGTCTCGAAGCAGGCGCTCCGGCGGCAGGATCCGGCTCAGAGTGTCGAGGAACTGGACGATGGCTCTCTCCTGTGGGCCATGCAGCCTGCCCAGGCGACATTCCGGAGACAACTACAGCCCCCTCGCGAAGCCCAGTCGGTGAATCCAGGAACGGTCGGGACCGACGGCTCAAGGGCTACATGATGCGGCCTACGGACAGCTTCCGTACGCCGATGCATCTGTTCTTGTCCGAAGAGGGCCAGAACCTGCTCACGTGCGGTGCTTTTGGGGCTTCTGTTAGCCGCGGGCGCGTCTCTCGCGCCGCCATCGTTCGCGGCGAGAAGCGGCGTCGGGACAGGGCGAGCCCATGCGCGATACTCCCATGCGGGAGGCTTCCGGTGCAGCGATGGTCCACTCGGGTTCGAGCGCGTCGGTATTGCAGAGTACGTCGAGGTCGCCGTCTGGATCCAGCAACTCATCTGCCAGCCCATCCGAATCCAGACCGTCGGCATCCGAATTGCACTGGCTCACTTCGAGTAGCAGTGCTCCGAGGGCGGCGAC
>NYZE01000117.1 GCA_002685965.1 Planctomycetota bacterium
CCTCGAGAACGAGACCAACCCCAAGATCCGTCGCGGCGCGCTAGCGGCGCTGCACGCGCGCGAGGCGAAGGCCACCCAGAAGCAGGCGCTCAAGCTGCTCAAGAGCGTCGATGCATCGGGCATCGACCGCGCCAGGGCAGCAGAGATTCTCGCCGCCATTCAGGGGCCAAAGATCGGCGGTAGGCTGCTCGCGCTGGCGAAGAAGCGTGCAGTCACGCAGGCCGACCTGCGCCAAACCATTGCGCGGCTGCTCGTCGAGATGAACGACAAGGCAACCAACAAGAAGTTGGCGCGTCTGGTCGGTCGCGGTCGGCCGCACGAGAAGGTGTTCGCCTTGCTCGCGACAGTGCACCTGGATAACCCGAAGCTGCTCAAGAAGATCCGCACGGGTCTCGCTGACAGGTCTTTCGAAGTGCGCAGAACGACGGCGCGCGTGCTCGCCGAGCGCGGCGACAGGGGTTCGTTGCCAGCACTCATGGCGATACTCGACAAGCCGATCACGCCTGGCGATCTCCGCGTCGCAATCGAGGCCGTCGGCACTCTGAAAGGCAACGACACAGCGTGGACGACTCGCCTGAAAACATGGATCGGGAACGCGGACCGCGACATGCGCAACGCCGCCCTGAGCCAGCTGGCCACGAGCACGGCCGGCGTCGATGCACTCGTCACCGCCCTGCAACACGCCGACTGGACGACCCGCCTCATCGCGATCAAGGGGCTCGAGGCCCTGCGTGACAAGCGCGCCGTCCCGGCGTTGATCAACGTTCTGGCCCGCGAGGAGGGGCGCATGAAGGTCGCCACTGCCGACGCGCTCTGGAGCCTCACCGCCAAGGTGTTCGAAGACAACGTGTCGCGCTGGCAGACCTGGTGGGACAAGGAAGGTAACGCTTTCTCGGTTATCTCACAGGATGACCTCAAAGCCGCCGCCAAGGAACGCGAGTTGCGCCGCCTCCGTCAAACGACGGTGGCAACGGCGAAGTTCTTCGGCATCCGCATCGTCTCGCACCGTGTGATCTTCATCATCGATACCTCGGGCTCGATGGTCGAACCGGTGCCCGGACACAAGATCGGCAAGCGCGTGGCGACACGCATCGAGATCGCCAAGCGGGAGCTCCTGCAGTGCATCGACAACCTCGAGCCAAACGCGCTGTTCAACATCTTCGCGTTCTCGTCCGGCCTCGATCGCTGGGTGCCGAAGAGCCTCGGCGTGACGTCCGGACACACGCGCGACAAGGCGCGCGTCTGGGTCGAACGCCTCGGCGCCGGCGGCGGCACCAACCTCTACGACTCGATCCAGATCGCCTTCGGCGACCCCGACGTCGACACGATCTTCATCATGTCCGACGGCGAACCGACCGTGGGTGAAGTCATCGACCAGCATCGCATTCGCGAGAACGTGAAGTTCTGGAACAAGAACCGCGGCATCAAGCTGCACACGATCGCAGTCGGCGGCTCGTTGGAAGTGCTCGAGTGGCTAGCGAAGGACAGCGGCGGCCGCTACGTGATGTTCCGGTAGGCCCTCGAACGGCCCGCCTACAACGCCAACACAGCGGGGGGAGGGGGGCGGGTTGCCCCCGACCGCGAAACCACGCACACTTTGATGTACCTGTAACCTCGGAGGAGACCCTCGATGCGCTCGCTCTCGCTTGCAATCTCGATCACCGCTGCGGTCACGACGATCGCAACGGGCCTTGCCGCTCAAAGCTCGCCGCTCGACAGCCAGCGCCGAACGCTCGTCATCGATTCGGGCGTCCACGACAACACAACGGACGTCGAACGGACGGCCTTCCAGAAGCTGATCCACGCCAACCTCGTGCCGTGGATGCGCGTCGTCTTCGGCGAGACATCGTTGCCCGGGACGTCCCACATCGAGATCGTCTCGGTCAAGGACGGACACCGGCACGCCCTCGGGGCAGCGGAACTGGCGGAGTGGACCAATCACTCGGCCTACTTCAACGGCGACATGCTGCTGGTGCGGCTGATCGTCGCACCGCGCACAAAAGGCGCACGGTTCAAGACGTCGGCCATCGTCGTCGGCTTGCCGGTGAACTTCGGCCCCGCGACCCAGTGCGGACCAACCGACGATCGCGTACCGACCACGGATAAGCGCACTGGCCGACTGTTGCCGGCCGGCTGCACCGCCTGGCTGATCTCGAGCCTGAGCTGCTTTTCGACCGCCGGCCACTGCCGCTCAACAAGCCAGATGACCGTGCAGTTCAACGTCCCGCCCTCGAGTTCCTCGGGGCAGATTCGGCACCCGGGCCCGCAGGACCAATACCCCGCAGACATGTCGACGGTGCTCGGCAACACGGGTGGCGTGGGTAACGACTGGGCCATCTTCAAGACCAACAAGAACAGCACCTCGGGCAGGCATGCAGGCCAGGTGCAGGGCGCCTTCTTCAAGCTCGGCTATGCCAAGCCACCCATCTCGCGCACGACTCGGATCACAGGCTACGGCGTCGATCGCGACCAACGAACCCGCAGTCAGACGAACCAGACACACGCAGGACCCATGCAAAGCACCTCGGGCACGCGACTGTGCTACCGGACAGACACCGAGGGCGGCAACTCGGGCTCTCCAGTCATCGACGATGTCACCGGTAACGCGGTCGGTGTGCACACGCATGGTGGCTGCACCAGCAGTGGCGGGTGCAACTCTGGAACGTCGACGACAAACACCGCCTACGGAACTGCGTTGCGCAACATGGTCTGTGACCCTCCGCTATGCGCCAACCCCGCCAACTTCACGACCTACGGCGTGAGCTGCCAGACGGCGTCACAGGGCTGCAAGTTGCTGTTCTCGCAGAACTGGCAGCAGAAGCAAAACAATACGACGACGACCGCGAACCAGATCGCGATCATGGAGTTCAACCGTCCCCTGGCCAACATCTGCGCTGTCGACTTCTACACGAAGTCGAGGTCCGGCAACGTCACGGTGACGGTCGGTATCGCCAAGCTGTCACCGATCACGGGTAAACCCGACAAGCTGCTGACGTCCGGCACTGTCACGGTCGGCACGACGGCCAAGACCTACCAGGCGAAGATGCCCACGTTGAAGATCAAACAGTCGGACATCTTCCTGATCGTCTTCGACAACGCCGACAAGCTGGTGCTATCAACCGTCAGCACAGGCAACCAGACGTACCACTACGCTCGGAACGGGAACAACTGGAGCGATCTGCAGACCAACCTCAAGTGGCAGTACCGGGTTCACAGCGACTCCGGTGCCCAGGCGCCCGTGTTGACCCACACCGACAAGCCGGTGCTGGGCGATGCCTTCACCATCAACCTGACACAGGCCCCGAGCGCGCGCGCCGCCGTCCTTTTGTTCGGCTTCTCGAACAAGAACTGGGGAAATCTGCCGTTGCCCTTCGACCTCAAGAGCATCGGCGCACCCGGCTGTCACCTACTGGCATCAGGTGACGTGCTGTTCACGGTGGTGACCGACAATAACGGCGCGGCTGGGAAGAAATTCGCGCTGCCCAAGGACAAGAACCTGTGCAACGCGCACTCCTACTTCCAGTACATGGTGCTCGACGTCGCGGCCAATAAGCTCGGGCTCGTGTTCACCAACGCGGGCGACGCGAACTACGGCAGCTGATCCAGCTTCGGTGGGCGGCCAACTGCCGGCTGACCTACGCCCATGCCTACCACGCCTATGTAGCGGCTGCGAGGCTACTCCTCCGCGTAGGCCTCTCGCGGCGATCTCTCGGGCCGCGCTTCGGTGCGAGCCATGTAGCGGCGGGCACCCGCCGTGCTCGCGACCCGGCAGAAGCCCCGCTTTGAACCAGCAAAGAAGGACAGGAACTGCTGCACTTCCGTGCACTGCTTCCCGTTCTCCGTGAGCATCGACTTGGCCACCTCGCAGGGGTCACCCGGCGGGAGCACGACTTCGCGAAAGCAGGCCTTGAGCCGGTCGATCACCTCACGCGGAACGCCGCGGCGGATCAGCCCCTTGGTGTTCAGCCCGAACAGGATGTTGCGTTCGCCGGCCATCGTGAAGGGCGGCACGTCCGAGGTGATCGTTGCCTTGCCGGCAACCATGGCACCGGTACCGATGCGCACGTGTTGGTGGAATCCGCTGCCACCCCCGAGGATGGCGTAGTCCCCCACCATAACGTGACCGCCGAGCAGGACGCCGTTGGTCAGGATCGCGTGCGCGCCGACCTGGCAGTCGTGCGCCACATGGGCGTGCGCCATGAGGAAAGAACCCTCACCTACGCTCGTGGCCGCCTGCCCCAGCGTCGAAGCATGCACGGTCACGCCTTCGCGCATGACGACATCATCGCCAATGATGACCTGGCCCAGATGATCAGGCTTCATGCCCATCATCTGCGCTCGGCCGCCGATGGCCGTGAAGCTATCCATGTCCACCCGAGCGCCGAGGGTCACGCCGGCGCGGACGACGATGTGACTCGCCAGCCTGGCGCCGGGACCGACAACGGCACCGGATTCGATGTGCCCAAAGGGGCCGATGCTGACATCGTCGGCAAGTTGAGCGTCCGGCTCGACGATGACTGTGGAGTGAATGGTCATGTGGGTTTCCTCGCCCCAGCAAGGCGCGTGGAAGCGCTTTAAGGGTATCTGGAGGGGTGCTTGGCCCCGAGAACAAACCGGGTTCCCACGGCCTCTGGTGACCGCCGCCGCAGTGTGCGTCTTGCCATGGGCCGTTCGTCGCCACGAGAGACTCGCGGTCCGCGCGCATCTGCGGTCAAAGCGCCAAAGAACATGGTCTCTCGGGCCGGGACGTCAACGTCGGGCTCCTCGCACAGGGGTCGTCCCAGGACACCGACCGTGCGTCCGACACTTGGCGCCCGGTCATGGACGCCAACGCGCCTTCGGCGCGCCGGCGGCGCGGCACTCACGCCAGACCGAAGAAATCTTCCGCGGTCCGGGTCGTCGTCGCAGCAATCGCGTCCACCGATCGACCGGTGCACTCCGCCACGCGGTCACGTACGTGGACGAGGAAGGCTGGCTCGTTGCGCCGGTTCTTGGGCCGTGGTCGCATGGTTCGAGGCAGGAGGTACGGCGCGTCGGTCTCGATCATCAGCCGGTCCTCGGGGATATCACCGACTAGCGGACACAGGTGACCGCCGCGCCGCTCGTCGCAGATCCACCCCGTGATCCCGACGTGAAGGTCGAGATCCAGGTAGGCGCGCAGCTCCTCGCCCGTGCCGGTGAAACAGTGCACGACGACCTTGGTCAGTGCATCGCGATGCGGCCGCAGGATCTCGAGCATCGCGTCGTGGGCGTCCCGCTCATGCAGGAACAGCGGCAGCTGGACCTCGATCGCCAGCTCGACCTGTCGCTCGAACCAGATCCGCTGCTGGTCGGGCGGCGAGTAGTTACGGTTGAAGTCGAGGCCGCACTCGCCGACCGCACGCACCTCGGGGCGCCTCGTCAATTCCCGCAGGGCGTCCAGGGTCGCGTTGTCGCAGTCCTTGGCGTCATGCGGATGCACTCCAGCCGTGGAACTCAGCACACCAGGCCGGGTCGCGGCCAGCTCGCTGGCCCTCCGGCTCTCGTCGAGGCTGGTCCCGGTGACGCTCAGCCGGTCGACGCCGGCCGCGTGGGCTCGGTCCAGGACAGCCTCCATGTCGGACCGGAAGGCCCGGTTGGTCAGATTGGCGCCAATGTCGATCATGTGCCGCGGAGCGGTTGTAACGTCTCATCACGCCAAAGGGGCAGTCCCCTTTGCCCCCCTTTGCGTCATCGAGCACGCCACCGCGAACCCCTCGCCCACCGTCATTGATAGCGCCAAGCCGCGAGCTTACATTTGCTCGCCAACACAGCCGCGCCCGCCAAAGCAGGCCGGATTCTCCGCTGATGATTGATTCTGGCTGCAACACTCCGGGGGTTCCCTGCACGCACGAGGTCCCTGCATGACCGGGATCGATGTCGCGATGATGTTCGGGAAGATCGGGCTGATCTTCCTGATGGTGTTGCTGCCGTTCGCTGTTTACTCGACTCTGGTCGAACGCAAGGTCTCGGCCTGGAATCAGAATCGCTACGGCCCCAACCGGGTCGGACCTTGGGGACTGCTGCAGCCCCTCGCTGACGGTATCAAGTTCTTCTTCAAGGAAGAGCTGGTGCCGGACGGTGCCAGCCCGTTGCTGTTCAAACTCGCGCCGGCCTTGTCGGCGGCACCGGCGATGCTGACGATCGCCATCGTGCCGGTGACCTTTCCGGTCCTGGTTGAAGGCCGCCAGTTCGCGATGTCGATCGCGGACATCGACGTCGCCGTGCCATTCTTCCTCGCGATGGGCAGCTTCGCCGTCTACGGCATCCTGCTCGGCGCTTGGGCGTCGAACAGCAGGTACAGCTTGCTCGCCGGCCTGCGCAGCTCGGCACAGATGATCAGCTACGAGCTGGCCATGTTCCTCTCGGTCGTCACGGTCGTCTTGCTCGCGGGCTCGATGAACCTGACCGAGATCTTCCTCGCGCAAACGCCGAACGCGACCCTCGGCCAGGAGACCTCTGGCCTGTGGAACGTGTTCCGCTTCCCGGTCGGCACGATCGCCTTCGTCGTCTTCCTGATCGCCGCGTTCGCCGAGACCAATCGACATCCGTTCGACATGGTCGAACGCGAGACCGAACCGGTCGGTGGCTTCCACACCGAACACTCCTCGATGAAGTTCGCGCTGTTCTTCATCGGTGAGTACGCAGCGATGCTCACGATGTCGGCCCTGATCACGACGTTGTTCTTCGGCGGTCCGAGCCTGTTCGGCCTCGTCGCCAGCATGGAGTCGCCCTGGTTGCGCGCCGGCGTCGGCTTCGCCGTCTTCATCACCAAGCTCGCCGTCTTCCAATTCCTGTTCATCTGGGTGCGCTGGACCCTGCCGCGCTTTCGCTGGGACCAGGTGTTACACCTCGGCTGGAAGGTGCTGCTGCCAGTCAGTATCGTCAACCTGTTGCTCGCCGGCGCGCTCGTGGTCTGGGGGGTCTACTAGTGGAGATCCTCGTCAAACACGTCGAGTTCACGCGTGAGAAGTTGGTCTTCGACAAGCAACGGCTGCTGACACCGGTCAGCGAGCTCGGGAAGCGCATCGACTACACGAAGGGAAAGTTCGGCAAGTGGGGCTCGTAGGCGTCATCTTCCTGGTGCTGGCCGCGGGCAGCATTGTGTTTGCAGCCAACGTGGTACTGCGACGGAACCCAGCGGCGTGCGCCGTCAACCTCGTCGGCACGTTCTTCTGTCTGTCGGGCATCTACCTGCTGATTGGGTTTCCGTTCCTCGCCGCGATCCAGCTCATGGTCTACGCCGGCGCCATCATGGTGCTGTTCCTGTTCGTGATCATGCTCCTCGATCTGCGCCAGGAAGAGCCGCGCAACACGCCGATCGGTGGCCTGCTGGCGCCGCTGTTCGCTGCCGCCGTGCTCGGCCTCGTGGTGCCGTTCTTCCCGGATGCCGAGGTCAAGGCAGCGATGAACCTCACGCCGATCCAAGGCGAGACGGCGAGCTGGGGCGGCCAAGGCCTCGCCGTGGCGTTGTTCGGCAGGCACATGATCGTCTTCGAAGCCACGAGCCTCCTGCTGTTGGCAGGCATCCTCGGCGTCGTCGTGCTGGCCAAGCGCCGACCTCGCCCGGGCGAGGATGCCCCTGCGAGTGATCTCGGGGAGAGCGGCCGTTGAGCTGGCTGTTGCACGACGCGCTGACAGCGACGCTGGTCGAAGCGCCAGAGATCCAGACTTCCTGGTTGTTGATCCTGGCCGCGACGTTGTTCGCACTCGGCATGCTCGGCTTTCTGATCCGGCGCGACCTGATTGTCGTATTCATGAGCATCGAGCTGATGCTGAACGCCACCAGCCTGACCTTCCTGGCCGCGGCACGCGACCGCATGCTCGATCCGGACGGCCAGGTCTACGCGATCCTCGTGATCGCTGTCGCGGCAGTCGAAGCCGCGGTCGGCCTTGCGATGCTGATCGCGTTCTTCCGCCTCAAGTCCACGCTCGACATCGAGCAAGCCATCGAGCTCGAGGGCTGACGTGCAGGACATGATCTTCCTCATCCCCTGCCTGCCGCTCGGCGGTGCACTGCTCTGCGCGCTGATCTATGCGTGGGGCGGCAGCGGCCTGCAGGACCTCGCCGGCAAGATCGCGGCAGCCGCCGTCGGCACCGCCTTCGCCATCACGCTGGCCGACTTCATCGGCGGAGAGTCTCTGCACCAGGAGCTCTTCACCTGGATCGCCGTCGACACGCTCGAGATCCCGCTCGAGTTCACGCTCGACCCGCTGTCTGGGTTCATGGCGTTGATCGTCACCGGCGTCGGCTTCCTGATCCACGTCTACTCGCTCGGCTACATGGCCGACGACGATGCGAGGGCGAAGTACTTCGCCTACTTGAATCTGTTCATCGCCGCAATGTCCGTGCTGATCCTCGGCAGCAGCCTACCCGTCATGTTCATTGGCTGGGAAGGCGTCGGCTTGATGAGCTATCTGCTGATCGGGTTCTGGTACGACAAGGACGACGGCCGGCCGGCCAAGGCCGGACAGAAGGCCTTCATCGCCAACCGAGTTGGCGACCTCGCCTTCCTGCTCGGCATGTTCCTGCTGTTCACCGAACTCGACACGGTGAGCTTCGCCGGGATGCAGACCAGCGCTGACAAACTCGATCCAGAAATCGCGACCTGGGCGTGCCTGTTGTTGTTCGTCGGCGCGACCGGCAAGTCGGCGCAACTCCCGCTCTACGTGTGGCTACCGGACGCCACGGCCGGTCCGACCCCGGTGTCGGCGTTGATCCACGCAGCGACGATGGTGACCGCCGGCATCTACATGCTCTGCCGTACGTCGTTCCTGTTCGCGCTATCGCCGACGGCGATGCTCGTGGTCGCTGTGGTCGGCGCGGTGACCGCCTTGTTCGCGGCGACGATCGCTCTCGCGCAACGCGACATCAAGAAGATCCTGGCCTACTCGACGGTCAGCCAGCTCGGCTACATGTTCCTGGCCTGCGGCGTCGGGGCCTACTCGGCGGCGATCTTCCACGTCGCGACGCACGCGTTCTTCAAGGCGCTCCTCTTCCTCGGCGCGGGCTCGATCATCCACGGCATGCACGGAGAGCAGGACGTCATGCGCATGGGCGGCCTCAGGAAGTTCATGCCGGTGACCTGGATCACCTTCCTGATCGGCTCCTTGTGCCTGGCCGGGTTCCCGTTGACCTCCGGGTTCTTCAGCACGGACGAGATCCTGTGGGAGACGGCGATGGCGGGGACGCAGCCCGCCCTCCTGTTGTGGGGTGTCGGCGCAATCACGGCGCTATTGACCGCGTTCTACTCGTTCCGCCTCGTGTCCCTGACCTTCCTCGGTGAGCCGCGCTTCGTCCCGGCCGAAGTCCATCCGCACGAGTCACCCAAGAGCATGACCGTGCCGCTGGTGATCCTCGCGGGACTCGCCCTCGTCGGCGGCGCACTCGGCTTGCCCGAGCACCTGCTGGAACCACTCGGGCACATTCCGAACTGGATCCACCACTACCTGGAGCCGGTGATCACCTCGGCGCACCCGTTGGTGCCCACGGACGGTGACGGGCACACCATGTCGACGGCGGCGGAAGGGCTGTTCATGTTCTACTCGTCGATCATCGCGGTCGTCGGCATCCTCGGCGGCTACATGTTGTTCCAGCGCGGGCCCGACCGCGCCGGCGTGCTCGTCGCCAAGATGCGCCCCCTGCACACGCTCGTCGCCGGCAAGTGGTTCGTCGACGAGATCTACGAGCTCTTCGTGTTGGCGCCACTGGCGATCCTGGCGCGCGCCGCCGCCTGGTTCGACCTGCACATCGTCGATGGTCTCGTCAACGGCGTCGGCTCGATGTCGCGCCGCTGCGCGCACAAGACCGCGCGACTGCACGACGGCCACCTCCAGACCTACGCACTGTGGATGGCCGCCGGCACGGCGATCATCCTCGGCATCGTCGTCGTCCAACTGCTGTAGCCCCCCAGAGTCACCCCTGAGTCACTGACAGAACCGTGTCCGAA
>NYZE01000118.1 GCA_002685965.1 Planctomycetota bacterium
AGGGCGCGGAGGCGGGTGACCAACGCCGTCGTGTCGCCGACCAGGTCGGTTTTTGTCAGCAACAGTCGATCGGCGATGGCGATCTGCTTGATGGACTCGAACTGCCGATCGAGCGTCGTCGCCGCGTTGGCAGCGTCCACCGTGGTCACGACCGAGTCGAGCCAGTAGCGCTCGACCATCTCGTCGTCGGTCAGGATCGTCTTGAGGATCGGTGCCGGATCGGCGAGGCCGGTCGTCTCGATCAGCACGCGGTCGAAGCGGGGGATCTCGCCGGCGGCCCGCTTTTCCCACAGCCCGTTGAGAGTCTCGAGCAGGTCGTTGCGCACGCTGCAGCAGACGCACCCCGAGCCGAGCACTATCATCTCTTCGGTCGAGCGCTCGACGAGCAGGTGATCGAGCGCGATCTCGCCGAGTTCGTTGATGATCACGGCTGTTGTGCCGAGGCCGTCGTGCTTGACGAGGCGGTTCAGCAGCGTCGTCTTGCCGCTGCCGAGGAAGCCGGTCAGCAGCGAGACCGACACGCGGTCGCCAGCCGGACCGAGGCTCCTCATCGGTTGCAGTCGAAGCGCAGTGGCTCGCCGGCGGCGGCGGTAGGTGCGCCGTTGTTGAAGACGATCGACCCGCGTAGCACCGTCGTGATCGGTAGGCCAGCGAGCTCGACACCGACGTAGGGGCTCCAGCCCGCCCGCGATTGCAGCCACTCTGCTTCCAGCGGCGAGTCCACGTCGGGGTCGACGATGACGAGGTCGCCGTCGGCGCCGGGCTCGAAGGAGCCCTTGCCGGCAATGCCATAGACCGCGGCTGGGCCGCTCGTCGTGACACGGGCAACGTCGGTGAGCTGCAGCCAGCCATCGCGCACTGCGGTCAGTAGCAGCGGCAGGATCGTCTGTACCCCAGGGATTCCCGCAGGCGATGCCGGGTAGGTCTGCGCCTTTTCCTCGGCGGTGTGCGGCGCGTGGTCCGAGCCGATGCAGGCAATCGTGCCGTTAGCGAGGGCTTCGCGTAGCGCGTCGCGGTGCCGGGCATCGCGGACCGGCGGGTTCATCTGCGCGTGCGCACCAAAGCGCTCGTAGCAATCGGGCGCCGTCAAGCACAGATGGTTGGGCGTCACTTCGGCGGTCACGAGGTCGCCGAGATCGCGCTCGCGCAGCAGCGCCACCTCTTCCGCCGTGCTCAAGTGCAGCACGTGCACTTTGCGCCGGGTTCGTTCGACGAGGTCGAGCAGGCGTCGCGTCGCGCGCACGGCGGTCTCGACATCCCGCACATCAGGATGGTCGACGACCGTTGTCCCCGGTTCGATCGCCGCGTATCGCTCGCGCAGGCGCGGCTCGTCCTCGGAGTGCACGGCGACGCGGCGCTCGCCGGACCGCAGCACTCGCTCGATCGTCGGGTCGTCGGCGACCAGGAGATCGCCGGTCGAGGAACCCATGAACACCTTGACCCCACAGCAACCGGGGAGCTGCTCCCACTCGCCGAGTTGGTCGGCATTCTCGCTCGTGGCACCGAGAAAGAAGGCGTGGTCGGTGTGCATCCGGCCGCGCGCCCGGGTGAGCTTGTCCGTGAGCGCCTCGGGGTTCGTGGTCGCGGGCCGCGTGTTGGGCATCTCCATCAAGCTGGTCACGCCGCCAGCGACGGCGGCCAGCGACCCCGAAGCAAGGTCTTCCTTGTGCGTCAGGCCGGGCTCGCGGAAGTGGACCTGTGGGTCGATCAACCCGGGAAAGACGAGCTTGCCGGAGGCGTCGAGGATCTGCTCCTTCGGATGAGCGTCGTCGGTTCGACGGGGGAGTTCGTAGTCGACCTCGGCCACCAACCCATCTGTGATCCGCACGTCGGCGCGGCGGACGCCCTTCGCGGTGACGATGCTGCCACCGCAGACGAGGAGGCTACTCCCCAGCCTTGTGCGCCTCCAGCGCCCGCTTGTTGCGGCCCCGCATCGCCTTGACGAGGGGAAACGTGACGACCTTGTCGCCTTTCTGCAGCTTGATGACACCGGTCTTGATGACCTTGGTCGAAACCCGCAGGCGCAGCAGCCGGCCCTCGGGATCGATCACGCGAATGCGCTGGATGTTCGGCTTGAACTTACGCTTCGTCTTGCCCGTGATTCGCTTGCCGACGCCGCCCACCTTCTTGGCGAGGCCGCGCCGCGCGACTTTATTGCCGACACGGGTGCGCTTGCCGGTGACTTGGCAGACTCGGGACATGACTCTGGGCTCTCGGAAAAGGCGGCGAAGCAAGCTAGCCGCCGCCAGGTACGGCGTCAAGGCGAACGCCTTGGCGCCGTACACCCAACCCTCCACCCTGTTCAGTCCGGCCTCAGGCGCCCAGGGGGAGTCATGACAGACTTGGAGGACCCCGAGAACATGACGCAGAGCGGCGATGGCGAACTGGATGAGCTGCTTCCCCGCTTCGTTCCGTGTCGCCGGATCGCTTCCTGGATCACCAGTGGAGCGCTGATTGGGTTCCTGGCGGTCGGTCGGGCGCTGGCTCGGCGGCTTTCCCGTCCCCCAACGTGTTCGTCCTTGCCAGGGCAACATCCTGCTGCCGGATCCTGCTGCCGGGCCAGCTCGCCCAGCTGTGCTTGCGGTAAGTCTTTGCGACAAAGAAGCTTGAGCTATCCGAACCGGGGCCAGCCGGCCGTCGGCAATAATTCACCAGAAGCGGCACGAAACCTGTGTGTAGCTCGTCTCTATCAGTAGGTGCATGGGGAGCATGGGCCCGTGCACGAGAGACGAGGTGGTTCCCCGGTGGAAGCTGCATGGGCTTCCACCGGGGTTCTTTTTCTTGGGCCCCGCTTCTTATGGTGAGCGTGATGCGAAGTGCATCCATGACTGAGCGGGCGCGCAGGGCCCGCGCCAAGCGAGTGCTGCCCGGGTTGCGTGAGCTCTATCCGCAAGTGGACTGCGCCCTCGACCACGCGGATGCGTTTCAGTTGCTCGCTGCGACGATTCTCTCGGCGCAGTGCACGGACAAGACCGTCAACACGGTCACGCCGGCGTTGTTTCGCCGCTACCCCAACCCAGCGGCGATGGCTCGCGCGGCACCAGCCGCACTCGAGAAGCTGGTCTACTCCACCGGCTTCTACCGCAACAAGGCCAAGAACCTGCGCGCCATGGCCAAGACCGTCGTCGAGCAGCACGGCGGCGAGGTCCCGCGCACGATGGATGAGTTGCTGGGTTTGCCCGGTGTCGCGCGAAAGACCGCCAACGTCGTGCTCGGCACTGCATGGGGCGTTGCCGTCGGCATCGTCGTCGACACGCACGTGCAACGGTTGAGCCAGCGTCTGGCGCTGACCGAGGAGACGGCGCCCGTTGCGATCGAACGCGACTTGATGCGGATCGTGCCACAGGCGGACTGGATCTGGCTCGCCCACGCGTTGATCTGGCACGGCCGTCTCGTCTGCGACGCCAAGCGACCGAGGTGTGGCGAGTGCACGCTGGCGCGCATTTGTCCTGCAGCCGCTACCTTTGCCGCATGACCACGCGGCGCATGTTGATCGAGGACTTCGAAGTCATGATGCATGCCCGACAGGCATACCTGGCCTGGGTCGCGGCGTGCGAGCGTGACGGCGAGGCTCCGGCACCGGTCGAGCTCGAACGACGTCGCGTGCTGTCCGAGGACAGTCGGCTCGACGGCGCGTTGTTCACGGAGTGGGAGCTGAACGAGGAGTTCGACACCGCCATGTGCCAGGCCCTTACCTGGTGTCACGACCGGGTCGAGGACGACCTGGCACTGCAGGGGATCCCCAAGCCACACCTGCCCTTGTACATCGCACAGCGAAAGGAAGCGATCCGGCGGGTGATCGCGCGGCTGCGCGGCGAGTTCTGAGTGCGTTCCAGCACGACCGGACGGGGCACCAAGGTGGCCGCCCTCCGGGAGAACGACTAGTATCCGAGGCATGGGCATCCCAGTGATCGTTTCCGCCTGCCGAACCCCGATCGGCCGCTTCCAGGGCGGCTTGTCCCCCCTCTCTGCGCCGAAGCTCGGCGCGCTCGCGGTGGCCGAAGCCGTGCGTCGTGCGGGCGTCGACAGCGCTGCTGTGGACGAAGTGCTCATGGGCACCGTGCTGCAGGCGGGCCAGGGGCAGAACCCGGCGCGTCAGGCGGCGCTCGGCGGTGGCATCCCCGACTCGGTCGCGGCGACCACGATCAACAAGGTCTGTGGCTCCGGGCTTGAGACCGTGATGCGCGCGGCGCAGGCGATCAAGGCCGGCGACTCCGAGATCTGCGTCGCTGGCGGGATGGAGTCCATGACGAACGCGCCCTACACGCTACCGCAGGCGCGTGCGGGGCAACGCCTCGGCAACGGACAGCTCGTCGATTCGCTCGTCGCAGACGGCTTGTGGGACGTCTACGAGGACTTCCACATGGGAATGACTGCCGAGCTGGTGGCTTCCGAGTACGGCGTCACGCGCGAGCAGCAGGACGTTTGGGCGGCGCAGTCGCAGGAACGCGCCGTCGCCGCACAGAACGCTGGGAAGTTCGACGCGGAGTTGTTCTCCGTCGAGGTGCCGGGCCGCAAGGGTCAAGTCACCGTCGTCGATCGCGACGAGGGTCCGCGCCCTGAAACGACGCTCGAGTCGTTGGCCAAGCTGAGGCCCGTGTTCAAACGTGATGGTGGCACGGTCACGGCCGGTAACTCGAGCACGATCAACGACGGCGCCGCGGCGCTCGTCGTCATGGACGAAGCCCGCGCCGCGAGTCTCGGCCTGAAGCCGCGCGCGCGCATCCTCGGTTATGCGACGGGCGGACTCGCACCGAAGTGGGTCATGATGACGCCGAAGGTTGCGTTCGAGAAGTTGTGCGCACTCACGAGCATCGCTCTGCCCGACTTCGAGTTGGTCGAGATCAACGAGGCGTTCGCGGCACAACTCGTTGCGCTGACCCGCAAGCTCGAACTGGACCCGGACCGGGTCAACGTGCACGGCGGCGCGATTGCGCTCGGCCATCCGATCGGTTGCTCGGGTGCTCGCGTGTTGACGACGCTGATCCATGCCCTCGAGGACCGAGGGCTGTCGCGCGGTGCCTGCGGGCTTTGCCTCGGTGGCGGGAACGCGGTGGCAATGGCTGTGGAGATGATGTGATGGTCGGCAAGGTTGCAGTGATCGGCGGCGGTACGATGGGCAACGGCATCGCCCAGGTGTTCGCGACCCAGGGGGCGGACGTGCAACTCGTCGACGTCGAGGCGGCGTTCCTCGATCGGGCGCTCGGCACGATCGAGAAGAACCTCGGCCGCATGGTCAGCAAGGAGAGGATCACGCAGGAAGCCGCCGACGCCGCGCGCGCGCGGATCACGCCGACGACCTCGCTCGAAGACACGGCGAACCGCGACCTTGTCGTCGAGGCGGTCCCGGAGAAGTTCGCCCTCAAGCGGACGATCTTCGAGACCCTAGATGCGGTCACGAACGAGGCGTGCATCCTCGCGAGCAACACTTCTTCGATCTCGATCACCGTGATCGCCTCGGTGACCAAGCGCGCAGATCGTGTCATCGGGATGCACTTCATGAACCCGGTGCCGATCATGAAGCTGGTCGAAGTGATTCGCGGCAACGACACGTCCGATGCGACCACCGAGACCGTCGTCGAAATGACCAAGGCGCTCGGCAAGGTGCCCGTGACGGCCGAAGACTATCCGGGCTTCGTCAGCAACCGGGTGCTGATGCCGATGATCAATGAGGCGATCTTCGCGCTGTGGGAAGGGGTGGCGACCCGCGAGGCGATCGACGAGATCATGAAGCTCGGCATGGCCCACCCGATGGGACCCTTGGCGTTGGCCGACTTCATCGGCCTCGACGTTTGCCTCGAGATCATGGACGTGCTGCGCGAGGGTTTCGGCGACGACAAGTACCGGGCCTGCCCGCTGCTGCGCCGTAAGGTGGCCGCCGGGCACCTCGGCAGGAAGACCGAGCGCGGCTTCTACGAGTACTGAGAGACCGAGTATTCAGGGCATGGTCGACTTCGAGTTGAGTGAGAGAATCCGGGAGCTACAGCAGCGCGCCAAGGCGTTCGCCGACGAGCATCTGCGGCCACATGCCGGCACCTGGGATGCCGAGCGCCGCTTCCCGCGCGAAGCGGTCGAGCAGGCCGCGACGCAGGGCTTTCTTGGGGTCACCGTGCCCGAGGAGTTTGGCGGCTCGAATCGCTGCAACGTCGCCAGTTGCGTCATGCTCGAGGAGATCAACCGCGGCTGCGCTTCCACCGGCGTCACCGTCTCCGTGCACAACAGCTTGTTCTGCGCGCCGCTCGTCAAGTTCGGCACCGATGAGCAGAAGCAGCGCATCCTGCCGAAGATGGCGACCGGTGAGTGGCTCGGCGCCTACTGCCTGTCGGAGGCCGGCGCCGGTTCGGACGCCGCGGCCCTGCGTTGCGCGGCGAGGCGCGACGGGGACGAGTGGGTCCTGTCGGGCCCCAAACTCTGGATCACTACGGGTAGCGAGGCCGACATCTTCATCGTCTTCGCGCGCACGGACGAGCATCGCACGCGCGGCATCTCGGCCTTCCTGGTCGAGGCGGAGCGCGATGGCTGCGAGGTCGGCAAGAAGGAGGTCAAGCTCGGGATCCGAGCGTCGCCGACGACCGAGATCCTCTTGAACGATTGCCGCATTCCGGCGGGCAACCTGCTCGGCGAAGAGGGCATGGGTTTCAAGATCGCCCTCGACACTCTCGACGGTGGACGGCTCGGCATCGCTTCGCAGAGCCTCGGCATCGCACGCGCGTCCTTGGAGACGTGCATTGACTACGTGCGCGACAACGACATCGAGGATCAGGCTGTGCACTGGGCGATCGCCGACATGGCCACCGACCTCGAGGCCGCACGGTTGCTGACTTGGCGCGCTTCCGCGCTGCGCGACCGTGGTCTGCCATGCACCGGGCAATCGGCGATGGCCAAGAGCTTCGCGTCGCGCACCTGTAACAACACGGTGCGTCGCGTCGTGTCGATCCTCGGCACCGATGGCCTGACGAGCAACTCGCCAGCAGAGCGCTTCCTGCGCGACGCCAGGATTACCGAGATCTACGAGGGTGCGACCGACATTCAGCGCCTCATCGTGTCGCGTTTCGTGCTTTCTTGATGTGCCGATCCAAGTGGATGTGCTGAACGGGTTCCGCGCTGGCGAGCGGCGTGCGCTCAGTCGAGCGATTAGCCTCGCTGAGGGCGACGATCCCGCGTTTCCGGCGCTGTTCGACGCCTTGTCTGGCGCCATCACTGATGCACCGCGCATCGGTTTGACCGGGCCGCCGGGGGTCGGCAAGTCGACGCTCGCCGCGGAGTTGGTCGTCGGGTGGCGAGCCAAGGGTCATACGGTGGGCGTGCTCGCGGTGGACCCGACCAGTCCCTTCACGGGTGGGGCATTGCTCGGCGACCGCGTGCGCATGGGTGCGCACACGCTCGACGAAGGCGTTTTCATTCGATCGATGGCGACGCGCGGCTCGCTCGGCGGCCTCGCGCGCAAGACCGTGGAAGCCTGTGACCTCTGTGCTGCCTTCGGGTTCGACCGGCTGCTGATCGAAACAGTCGGGGTCGGTCAAGCCGAGCACGACGTGATGGACGCGAGTGACGTCGTCGTCGTGGTGCTGCAGCCCGGTGGCGGTGACGTGGTGCAGGCGTTGAAGGCCGGTCTGGTCGAGCTTGCCGATGTTTTTGCGATCAACAAGGCCGACCAACCGGGGGTCGAGCGCCTCGTCAACGACCTCGAGGAGGCCGTGGCCCTACGGGCGCGGAGCGAACCTGTGCCGCTCGTGCCTACGGTGGCGACCCAGGGCAAGGGTATCGATCAGTTGGTGCAGGCTGTCACGGATTGCCACGCTGCCCTGACGCAGGCCGGTCGGCTGGCCGAGCGTCGCCAAATGCGACGTGGTGCGCAGCTTCGTCGTATTGTCAACGAGCGTCTGTGGGGCGCTCGTGGCCTGCAGGCTCGGGCAAGCGACCTCGCGGCAACGGCGAGCGGCGACCGGCCCTACGAAACCGCGGAGCGGCTCGTCAGCGAGCTACTCGGGGAAGCATGATGAGAACCATCGTGAGACGACCATGACCGACCGCAAGATTCGCGTTCTCGTTGCCAAGCCAGGACTCGATGGGCACGACCGGGGGGCGAAGGTCGTCGCTGCGTCGCTACGCGACCGCGGCATGGAGGTCATCTACACCGGCCTGCACCAGACGCCCGAACAGATCGTCCAGGCGGCGCTCGACGAAGATGTCGACGTCGTCGGCCTCTCGATCCACTCGGGCGCGCACATGGAGCTGTTCCCCGAGATCAAGCGGCTCATGGACGGGGCCGGGCTGCATGAAATCTTGCTCGTCGGCGGTGGGATCATCCCGGACGAGGACGCGGCCGAACTCGAGCAGCTCGGCTACGCCAAGCTGTTCGGGCCCGGCAGTCGCACTGACGCGATCGCCGACTGGATCGAGCAGGAACTCAGTTCTTGATGTAGATCTTCGTCTGACTCTGCTGGTTCAGTATCAGCGGCACGACGGTGCCTGACATGCCGGTGAAACCGACGGTCAGGTTAGGCAGGCCGACCGGCACCGGAATCTTGACCCTGTGCGTGACCTGCTGGTTGACGTTGAGTGCTTTGACGTCAGTCACCAGTATCCAGAAGATCTGTGCCGAGTTGACGCTCGCGAGCGCCATGAGGCCGAAGCCGTCCAGCGGGTGTCCGCCGTTGTTGCGGAACACGAAGTCGAGCTCCATCGAGTTGCCGGGTTTCACCGTGGTGGCCTTCGGCGTCAGGGTGTTCGTGATCGCGTTGAGTTCGAGGATGTAGCCGCCCGAATCGAGGTCAGTGACGAAGATCCGGTTCAGATCCCACGGATAGACACCCCAGCACCCTGCGTAGGGTCCACCGAAGCAACCGCGGCCGGTCGATGGGTAGGTGTCGTAGTGGGCGATCTCGACCGGCTTGCGCGGATCCTTGATGCTCAAGACGCGCAACCCGGCCTTGTAGTAGGTCACGAACAAGAGGTTCTCGTGCACCTGCACGTTGTGGATCGACTCGCCAGCCGGGCCGGTCTTCCACTCACCGATGTACGAGATCGTCGGTAGTCGTGAGATGTCCCAGATCTTCATCCACCCGTCCGCCTTCTCGTCGGTGGTGTAGAGGATCTTGCGGTCGTCGGTCGGCCACATGCTGTGGCAGGTCGCACCGGAATAGCGCAGCTGACCAAGGCGCACCGGGCTGCTCGCGTTGGTGATGTCGTAGATGGCGATGCCGGCGTTCCAGAGCGAGTAGTAAGCCCGCTTGTCGAACACCATGACGTCGTGCGCGAAGCCGACGTTGAGTTTAGTCAGTAGTCGCGGCGCTGTTCGGTTAGACACGTCGAAGATGTCGCCGCGGTTCGTCAGCAGCAGGCCCCGTTGGCCGTCGACCGAACAGTTGTGCACGCTGCCGCGTCCAGCACCAGCCTGTCCGAGGTACTTCGGGTTCCAGGGGTCGACCCCGTCAAAGATGAACACGCCACCGGAGCTGGTGCCTTCGTTGGTTGCGTAGATGTAGCGGTGGTCAGCCTTGATGTCGCCGATGCCGTAGGAGCGAGTGCTCGCGATCGGGTAGCCCGGAGGGTAGATCGACTTGGTCTTCGGGCTGGTCGGGTCGCTCGCATTAACCACCTCGAAGCCTTGTGAACGGCGAGCCATGAGCATGAAACCCTTGAGTCCCCACACGTCGCCGGTCGTGCATGCCGTGCGTGGCATGCGGGACAAGAGGCGCATGTTGCGCGCCACTTGAGCGCTCAGGAATGCGCTCAGAGCGAGCACGGAAGCTAGGGCGAGACCTGGACGGAGTAGGCGGGATTGCATCCTCTTACGATGCCGCAGATCGGGCAAACCGGCAATCTGCGGGAGCTGTAACTGCCCCGGGCGACCCGATACGCTCTAGGCAGAGTGCAGACTTGGACCAACCTCACGCTCTCCGAAGAGCAAGAGATGATCGTCGAGACAGCGAGGAAACTCGCCGACGACGCCCTCGCTCCGCACGCCGAAGCAGCCGACGAGTGCGCTCGCTTCCCAAGGGACGCTTTCGAGGCGATGGGGGAGCTCGGCTTCCTCGGCCTGCCGATCTCCGAGGAGAGCGGGGGTGTGGGGATGGGGCAGTTGGCGTTCTGTCTCGCGCTGGAGGAGCTAGCCAAGGCATGTGGCGCCACCGCTCTCAGCCTTGCTGCGCACACCGGCAGATGTGCCCGGCTCATCGACTTCTTCGGCAGCGCTGCGCAGCGCGAGGCGCTGGTCGAGCCCCTCACCGCCGGCGAGCACATCGGCGCGAGCAGCCTCGACCCGTCCGGTGTCGTCGAGAGCGATGGTCGGTTGACCGGGCGCGCGGCTCTGGTCACCAACGCTGAGGTGGCATCGACCCTCGTCGTTGCTGCCACGTCCGGGGAAACGGTCCGTGTGTTCGTTGTCAGCAAGGATGCGGCGGGTCTGGCTGTCGAGCCGCCGGCGTCGACGCTTGGGATGCGTGCCAGTGGTTGGGCCGACGTCGTGCTCGACAACGTCGAAGCCGGAGACTCTCTCGGCGATGACGGTGCTGTGGTTGTCGCGGCGGGCTTGGCCTGCGCGCGCACCGCGGTTGCGGCGATTGCTCTCGGGCTGGCACAGGGTGCCTTCGAGCGGGCGTTGTGCTATTCGGGGGAGCGAGCCACCTTCGGCAAGGTGCTAGCCAAACATCAGGCCGTCGCGTTCAAGTTGGCCGAGTGCGCGACGCGGATCGCAACGGCCCGGCAACAGGTCTACCACGCGGCCCGGCTAGCGGACGCCGGAGGCGACCACGCGCGCGACGCCGCGATTGCCAAGGTCGTCGCTTCCGAATGCGCAACGCACTGTGCCGATGAAGCGATCCAGATCCACGGCGGCTATGGCTACGTCGGCGAGTATCACGTGGAGCGCATCTATCGCGACGCGAAACACACCGAGGCCGATGCCGGCTCGAACCACGCGTGCCGCGAGTTCATCGGCGCGTCATTCCTGGGCGAATGACCAAGCGGCAGCCGTTCGACCGGCTCGAGACCGAGGTCCTCGTCGACAATGCGTGGCATCGCTACCGACGCGACCGCTATGTGCGTCGAGACGGTGCGCCTGGCGACTACTACTACATCGACATGCCGGGGTCGGCAGTCATCGTGCCGTTGTTCGACGATGGCACGACCATCTTGCTGCACACTTACCGGTACCTGTTCGGCGCTCGACTCTGGGAGTTTCCGATCGGCGGAATGGAACGAGGCGAGGAGCCCCTCACCGCGGCGCGTCGCGAACTCCGTGAGGAGGCCGGGCTGACCGCCGTCGATTGGACGGCGCTGGGAGCGTTCGCGCCCTACAAGGGCGTGTCGAACGAAGTCTGCCATGTGTTCCTGGCCCGTGAACTCGCGACGGTTCCGCAGCAGCTCGACCCCTCCGAAGACATCGTCGTGGAGCGGTTACCGCTCGACGAAGCCCGGCGGCGGCTGACCGAGGCCGAACTTGGCGATGGTCAGTCGTGGGGCGCGCTGATGCTGTTCGACCGGTTTCTCGGATAGGTCGGTGGCACGCCTTATCAGCTTCCTGTGGTACACGACCCGCCGCTTCATGGTCAGCGGCGGCGCTCTGTGGGCCGGCGCGCTGACCTACTTGACGCTCATGTCATTGGTGCCCGGCTTGGTCGTGGTGCTGTCGATCGCTGGCATGTTCGGGCTCAAGCAGGACCTCGTGCTGCTGATCCAAGGTGACTGGCTGCCGCGTGCCAAGGATCAGAGCGCCGACCTCCACGACGTGTTGCAGCGCCTCGTCGACGTCGTCACCGCCGTCAACCCCGCAACGCTCGGCATATTCAGCTTCCCGATCTTCCTCTGGGTGGTCGTGTCGCTGCTGACCAAGGTCGAGCGTGCGCTCAATGCGACCTGGTCCGCTGGCCGTGGACGCCATATCGCGCGGCGCTTCGCGGACTATGTCGGGATCCTCTTCATCGTTCCCCTGCTCGTCCTGGTCGGCACAGGGCTCACCGCCTTTCTTAAGGTTGCGCCGGTGATCCGTGACTGGCAATGGTCGCAGCAGGCGATCGAGTCCGGCCTCGACATACTGCCGTTCGGGCTGATCTGGTTCGCGATCACGTTGCTCTACAAGGTGATGCCGAACGTGCACGTGCGCTGGGGTCCGGCGACGATCGCGGGCTTCGTGGCCGGCGCCTCGTGGTTCATCGCCCAAAGCGTGTTCCTGGCGCTGCAGATCGCGGCCAATCAGACCAACGCCATCTATGGCTCGCTGGCACTCCTGCCGTTCTTTCTGCTGTATCTGTATCTGTCGTGGACGATCGTGCTGTGGGGAGCGCAGCTCTGCTTCACGCTGCAGAACCGCGGTCAGCTGCCAGCGATCGTTGACGATGTCGGGTGGACGCCGGCGCAGAGGCGCAGGCTCGGGATCGCCTTGATGCGCGCGGCGTTGCAGGCTTTTGGCGAAGGCCGTTCGCTGGCTCTGGCGAGCTTCGCTGGTCGTAGCGGTTGGCCGCGGCGCCAGGTCGACGAGATCGTCGAGGTGCTCACCAGCAAGGGTCTGCTGCATCGAGTGCAGCTCGGCGGCTCCGTTGTTCCATCGCGACCTCCGGGCGAACTTGCCGTTGCCGCGTTGCTCGAAGCGCTCGATGGGGACGACGTTCACTGCAGCGGGCGGCCTTTGTCGCCGGCCGACGAGCAGCTTCTCGTAGAAGTTCGCAATCGGCTACTGGACGTCGAGGCCGCGCTGTGATCGGAGTTTGCGTCCCGTTTTGTGCGTTGATCTGGCCTTGTACGGAAAGAAGGCTTGCGACCGTCTCTGTCGACCGTGAAATGGCTCGCATGAAATGGTCCGGGCTGACTGGCCCGGCATGGCCTAGGAGGGCGCCAGCATGAATGGGTTTCGATGGTTCTGCATTACAACGCTCTTCGGCGCCAGCGCCATGCCGACGCTAAACGCCCAGAAGATCGGCGTCGTCGACACGTCCCGCGTACTTCGTAGCTCTAAGTTCGCGGCGCGCGTCGTGCGCGACCTTACAAAGAAGCGGGAAGCCAGCGCCCGTCAGTTGCAGATCCTCACGGAGACGCTCCGGGCCAAGACGGACGAGCAGAAGCAACTCACCACGCGTGGTTCTCCCGAGTGGCGGGAATACGAGGTCAATCTCGGCACGCTGCGTGCGCAACTCGATGGCACCAGCAAGCTCTTCGAGTTGCAGCACGGGGAAAACAAGGGCGTCGCGCAGCTGGCGATCCGGCAGCGGATCGTCAAGGTGCTGCGGCCGTTGTGCGAGAAACGCGGCATCGACCTCGTGATCAAGACGCTGTCGGTCGGTACCAAGGCCATCGAGAAGGCGAGCCTCGGCTACCGGCGTGCCCTCGAACTGCAGGTCCAACTCGACAGTCCCTTGCTCTTTTATTCCAAGCGCATCGACCTCACCAATGCCGTGATTCAGCTTATGGACATCGGCGAAAAGGCGGTCCCAGCCGAGGCGTCGGCCCGGACGAACGGGGCCAAGAAACCCACCCCGGGAAAGCCCAAGACGTCGGGCAACGCGAACGGGAGCAAGGACTCTGGTAAGGACTCTGGCAAGAAGGCACCCTTGCCGGGACCGAAGCGCCAGGGGTAGCACCCGACAGCGTCCGGCAGTCCAAGCGATGACGCCGGGCCGGACAGTCGGCATACTCCCAGGCATGCCGCTGAGAGCACAGCGCACGCTCAAGACTCCAATCGAGTTTCGGGGTCCCGGTCTGCACACGGGCGCGGACAACAAGGTCGCGATCAAGCCGGCCCCGGCCGACCACGGGGTCGTGTTTTGCCGCACGGACGTGGAAGGCGAGCCGCACGTCCTCGCGCACATCTCCAAGCTCTCGTCGCGGGAGCGGCGCACGAGCGTGCGCGATGGGCGCGCCGAGGTCAGCACGATCGAGCACCTCATGGCCGCGCTGTATGCGCTGCGGGTCGATAATGTGCTCGTCGAGATCGATGGCGAAGAGATCCCCGGGCTGGACGGGAGTGCGGCACCGATCGTGCAGCTACTGACCGATAGTGGCTTCACCGACCAAAAGGTGCCCAAGAAGACCTTCCAGTTGGACGAGCCGATCTACGTTCGCGAGGGCGATATCAGCATCGTCGCCCTGCCTTCCGAAGAGGGGCTGTCAGCCCAGTATCACCTCGACCAACGGACCGGCGACACGGTCGCGATTCAGTCTTTTGGCCTCAAGGTCAACGAAGAGTCGTTCACGTCGCAGGTGGCACCGGCGCGGACGTTCGTCATGCGCCAAGAGGTCGAGACACTGCAGGCCGCAGGGCTCGGCAAGGGTGCGAATCGGCAGAACACGCTCGTCATGGGCCCCGGTGGCCCGGAGGAGAACGAGCTTCGCTTCACCAACGAGCTCGCCCGGCACAAGGTGCTGGACCTGCTCGGTGACCTGGCGCTCGGTGGGGTCGAACTAGAGGCGCATCTGATCGCCACGCGCTCAGGTCACGGCACCAATCACATCCTCGTCAAGCGCTTCCTCGACCGCATGAAGACGCTCGAGGACGAGGGGTATCTCGCGCGCGAGTCCGGCATGGGGATTCGTGACATTCTCAAGCTACTGCCGCATCGCTACCCCTTCCTGATGGTCGACCGCGTCATCGAGTTGGAGGGCTATCAGCGTGGCGTCGGCATCAAGAACGTGACCTACAACGAGCCGTTCTTCGAAGGGCATTGGCCAGGTCAGCCCATCATGCCGGGTGTGCTCCAGCTCGAGGCCATGGCGCAGATGGCGGGGATCCTGCTCTTCCGCAAGCTCGAGAACACGGGCAAGCTCGCCGTGCTCTGGAGCATCGACAAGGTCAAGCTGCGCGGCGCGGTGACGCCCGGGGATCAGCTCCGGATCGAGGTCGAGACGATTCGTTCCAGGCCCGGAATCGGGCACGTGCAATCGCGCTGCAAGGTCGGCGGCAAGCTGGTCTCAGAGGCGCGGCTGATGTTCACGCTCGTGGATGCGTGAGGGGCCAGCAATGAAGAGTCCAACGCCGTCGGAGGAGAGGCCCGTTCGCGTCGCGGTCATCGGGGTCGGCCACCTCGGCAAGCACCACGCGCGGCTGCTGCGTGCGATTCCGCAGGCGACTCTGGTCGGCGTTTGCGACGTCAGCGAGGACACTGCCCGCGACGTCGGCACCGAATGGGGCGTTCCGTGGGCCACGGACCCCCTCGATGCGCCGATGCGCTGGGAGGCCGAGGCGGTGTCCGTGGTCGTTCCGACGACCCATCACGCCGACCTGGCCATCAGGTACCTGGAGCATGGCCTCGACGTGCTGGTCGAGAAGCCGATCACGCGCACCATCGAGGAGGCGGAGCTGCTCTGCAAAGCTGCCGAGGCCAACTCCCGCATCTTGCAGGTCGGCCATGTGGAGCGCTTCAACCCGGTCGTGAAGGCCCTGCAGGAGCTCGGGATTGAGCCGCGTTACATCGAGAGCGAGCGGCATGCGCCATTCTCGTTCCGCAGCACCGACATTGGTGTCACGCTCGATTTGATGATCCACGACCTGGACCTCGTTCTGTGGCTGACCGGCCGGCCGATCCTCGATGTTGAGGCCTACGGCGGTGCGTTGTTCACCCCCAACGAAGACATCGTCAGTGCGCGACTCCGGTTCGACAACGGCGTCGTTGCGCGCCTGTCGGCCAACCGGGTCGCGCTGCGCTCGCACCGGCGGATGCGGATGTTCTCGAGGGACAGCTACGTCTCGCTCGACTTCGGCAAACAATACGGGCTGATCGTTCAGAAGCAGACAGGCTGGGACATCCGCGAACTCGACATCGACAATATCGACACGGACAACATTCAAAACCTGTGGAAGTTCGTCTTCGACGGTCTCCTGAAGGTGCGCGAGCTCAAGATGGACGAGCACAATCCGCTCGAGGAGGAACTCAAGAGCTTCCTCGATTGCGTGCGCACGCGCCGACATCCGATCGTCGATGGTCGAGTCGGCCTGAAGGCGCTGCGAGCGGCTCATAGGGTCATCGACGCCGCCAAAGAGAACGAGTGGTAGCGAGGCGCTCGCGCGTCTATCCTCCCCTTAGGCGGTAAGTTGATTCGGAGGGGATATGCGGAACTTCCTCGTCCTCCTGCTGTTATGCGGGCTGGCGTTTCTTGGCTACCAGACCATCGGCACGACTTGGGCGGCTCCCCCGGAACAGGGAGATGCAGGCCCAGGTGAGGGGCCGGACGGGACCTCCACGAAGCTGGTCCAGAACGACGGAGCAACCGCTCCGAACGGCGATCTGCACCCCAAGGTGCAGCCAGTCGTGCACGTCGGTCAGACCCCGCCAAACGGCGCCCGCGAGCGCTACACGGGAGCGGTGGCCGCGGCTGCCGGGGGCGATAACGCCGCGCTGACCGCCGCGACGGCCGCATTCTGCCGCGGCAACGCAGCGGATCTCGGCGACGTCCTGGCCGCAGGGGTGGCCCGCCTAGCCGAGGCGGGACGCCTGAGCGATGCGATCGTGGCTGCCGGAGACGACAACCGGTTGCTGCGCGCCACTGGCCTGGCCGTGGTCCAGGAGTCCCTCCTCAGAGCCATGGAACGGGCTTCCCCGACGGAGCGGGCAGAGCTTCTGTCGTCCTGGGTCGATCTGATCACGCGCGGCCCTGTGCGGGTCTGGCGCGCGAACTACCCGGTGCTGAAACAGGCCTATATCGCCTTACAGAGGGCGCTCGAGGGCGTGCTATTTGACCGCAATGGCACCTGGCGCTCGCGCCTGCACAAGGTCCGGCCCGGCGAATCGCTGGCGCGTATTGCCATCGACTTTGAAAAGGAAACCGGCCTGCCGATGGCCGCGGGCCTGCTACGTCGCATCAACGGGATCCAGGACCCGAAGCTGCTTCAAGCGGGCGTTCGACTGCGGATCCCGACGGATCGGATCCACGTCATCGTCGAGAAGTCGACCTACTCCCTGAAGGTCTACCTTGGGAGTTTGGTCGTGCGTCTGTATCAGGTCGGGCTCGGCAAGGACGGCCGCACGCCGGAGGTCGAGTTCTCCCTGTCGGAGAAGCAGAACAAGCCGGATTGGACGGAGCCGCGGACTGGCGAGTTGATCCCCTACGGTGACCCGCGTCACCTGATCGGGGACTATTTCCTCAAGCTCTCCCACCCCGTACACGACGGTTTCGGGCTGCACGGGACGGCCGACAAGGGCTCCATCGGCCAGGATTCGAGCATGGGCTGCATCCGACTACGGGCGACCGACATGGCTGCGGTGTTCGACTACCTGCCACGCCGGGCGAAGTTGGTCGTCCGACCGTAGGAGGGCCCCTAACCTCCTGCCTGGCAAGGCTTGCCGCGGTTGAAGAAATTCTGGCGCGGCCTTGATCGTCCCCCGGCGAGCCATATACTTTCGGCCCTCGCCGTCGAAACGGCGG
>NYZE01000119.1 GCA_002685965.1 Planctomycetota bacterium
CACGGCGACGCGATCCGGCGCAACGCCGAGTTCTCGCTCGGTTTCGATGCGGCTTCGAACGAGGCGGTGCTCAAGGGGGGCGTCTCGTTGTCGGCATATCGCGTTGTCTGCTGGGCTCTCGGTGAGGAGAGCACGGCCGACGAGACATTCTCGAGCGGAGAGCAAGCCCTCGTGCGTAGCTACATGCAGCGCGGCGGCCGGCTCTTCGTCTCGGGGGCCGAGATCGCTTGGGATCTGGACAGCCGTGGCAGTGCTGCGGACAAGGCCTTCTATCGTGACGTCCTCGGCGCTCGCTACGTCCGCGACGACGCGGTCACGTATGGGTTCCTGGGAGCGAACGGCGGCGTCTTCGCTGCTCTGGGCCCGGCCTCCTTCGACAACGGTTCAGGCGGCACCTACGACGTCGACTACCCAGACGTGCTTGCACCCAGCGATAGCAAGTCGTCGACCTGTCTGTTCTATTCGACCGGCGGACAGGTTGCGGGGATCCAACGCATCGATGGACCGAGCCGCGTCGTCAATCTGGGCTTCCCCTTCGAGACGATCGGCAATGTGGCCGTCCGCGCCGACCTCATGCGGCGTGCTCTGCGGTTCCTGCTGGCGCCGCGCAGTCTCGAGATGGCGTCGATCGTGTCGACCGGTGGCCGTGTGCCGATCACGGTCGACCTGCCCCAGGAGGCCGGCCGCATCTACGTGCTCGCTGCATCGACAGCGACGAACCCCGGCATCCCCTTCCCGGGTGGCAAGACGTTGCCACTCAACCCGGACCCGCTATTCGCCCTGAGCTTTGGCCAGACGAACGGGGTCTTCCATCGCTTCGCTGGCCTGCTCGACGCGAGCGGCCGTGGGTCGGCCGAGATTCGTATCCCGTCGGACCCACGTTTCAGGGGGCTGCGCTTCTTCGTGTCGGGGTTGAGCCTGGTCAGACAGCCGGTGCTGGCGCCGGGTTCCCTGCTACCTTGGTACGTAGTGCAGGTCAGGTAGGGCGACGAGCGAGGGTAGGGTGCCACTCCTCCGTCCGACGGCAGAGGTCTTCACGGCGCCAGAATGCTCACAGCCAATCGGCTATTCTCGCGCCGCATGACCGAGTTCCACTCTCTTCGGCTCGCGGCGGCGCTCTTGCTCTCGCATGTGCCGCTGGAGATTGCAACCGCGTCTGCGGGCCACACCTGCCCAAGCCGCTCCGACTGCTGGCGCGCGCTACCGGCTGGCTCGGGATGCGGTCTTTCCGAGGGGAGTGGCGCGTTAGCTCGACGCGGATGACCAGCAGGTGCATCGAGGCGTCGGCGCCTGCGTCACGCTCGAGGAGTGTCCTGCCCGAAGTTTCGGGGCAGGGCACTAGCGCCAAGCGCGGGCCAACTCGTCGAGGTTCGCTTCGATGTCTAGGCTCTCGGTTGGTCGAGCGAGCAGCGTCGCGAGCGCCGGTGGGACCGCGACGGCCTGTCCGATCAGGGGCTCGACGATCGCATCGAACTTGGCCGGGTGTGCGGTGGCGACCACGATGCAGTTGGTGAGCCCGAGGTCGTGGGCGGCCCGGACTGCGGTTGCGGTGTGCGGGTCGAACAGGTTGCCGCCTTCCGCGAACTCCTCGCGGATCGTGCGCTCGATCTCGGCGTCGGTCACCGATACGGCCGTGACGTCGTCCCGTAGGGCAGCGCTGTTCGGGTAGAGGTCGAGGATGCGCTCCATGTTGCTCGGATTACCGACGTCCATCGCGTTGGCGAGCGTTCGCCGCGCCGCGCGCGGTTCCCAGCGCCCGGTCGCGAAGTAATCGGAGATGGTGCGGTTGGCGTTCGTCGCCAGAACGACTCTGCCGATGGGTAGCCCCATGCGCTTGGCCCACAGGCATGCGGTAGCGTTTCCGAGGTTGCCCGACGGGATGACGACGTCGGGCGTGGCATCGCGCTGCTGACGGAAGGTCAGTGATGCGGTCGCGTAGTAGCCGACCTGCGGCAACAGCCGGGCGATGTTGACACTGTTGGCTGTGGTGAGGTTGTGTGCAGCGGTGAAGGTCCGATCCGAGAGCGCTTCCTTGAGTATGCGCTGACAGTCGTCGAAGGTGCCGCTGACCGAGAAGGCCGTCACGTTGCCACCCCAGCAGGTGAGCTGGTGGCGCTGACGTGCACTCACGCCGTCACGCGGAAACAGGATGCCGACACGCACACCCGGCATCTCGTGAAACGCAGCGGCGACCGCACTGCCAGTGTCGCCGGAAGTGGCGACGAGGATCGAGCGCTCACCGCCACGGCGCCGAACACACTGCGCCAGGAACTGCGCGCCGACGTCCTTGAAGGCTGCGGTCGGTCCGTGAAACAGCTCGAGCACGGCGTGTCTGCCCCGCAGGGCCAGCGGTAATGGAAACGAACCTGCCTCAGAGCAGATGTCCGGTAGCTCAGGCGCAAGTGGATCGCCGGCGAAGAACGGTTCGAGCAGGCGCACGGGGTCGTCACTGTCGATCTGTGGCAGCTGCTCTGGTACGTAGAGGCCGCCATCGGGCGCGAGCCCGCGTTCCATCGCTGCTGAGAAACCGACTGGTGGCGCACCCGCGCGCGTGCTGCGCAAGAGCATCACGTTCCCTCGAGGACGTGCGCGCCCGGGCCGCCGACGCGGGCCACCCACACGTCGTGCGCGAGCCCGGCGGCCGCGTAGGCCGCGCTGGCCGCGGCGCGCACCGCTTCAGCGTCGCGTTCTTCGGCCCAGGCGAAGATGCTCGGGCCGGAGCCGGCGATCGCGCAGGCGAGGGCGCCGGCTCCCTGCACGGCCTGCCGCACGGCGTGTATCTCGGGAATGGCTGGTGCGCGCTGCGGCTCGACGATCACATCGCGCATCGAGGTACGCAGCAAGTCGAGGTCGCCACTGAAACACGCACTGACAAAGGCCGCCAGCCGGGCGGATTGTTCGACGTATTGACCTAGCGGGACCTGGTTGGCGAGCACCCCGCGCTGTGCCTTGGTATCGAGGCGAATATCGGGGCGCGCGAGCACGCACACGAGACCTTCCGGCACGGGAATGCTGACGACGTGTGTGTCCGGCAGCGCCGCCACGAGCCCGCCGTAGAGGCATGGCGCCACGTTATCGGCGTGTCGCGCACCGCTGGCTACGGCTTCGCCGTCGAGTGCCCAGTCGTAGAGCTCGGCGAGAGCACGTGGCTCGTCGAGCAGCGCGTTCGCGGCGACGACTGCCCCGACCGCGGATGCCGCGCTGCCGCCCATGCCCGACCCGAGCGGAATCCCCTTCGTGAGCCGGATCCGAAAGCCGAATGGGAGGTCGAGGGCGGTGACCATCGACGCGAGGGCGACCGTCGCCGTGTTCTGGGTGCCGTCGGCAGGACAGTCGGCAACACCGGTGACGCTTTCTAGGAAGACGCCAGAAGTTTCGGTCCGCTCGACTTCCACGTGGTCTCCGAGGGTGTCGAAGCTGAAACCGAGCACGTCGAATCCGACCGCGACATTGGCCACGGTCGCCGGAGCGAAACACGTCACAGCCCTGGAGCTACCTTGCGTCACGGACGAAGTCTACCTGAGTGGCGTCCCAGATCGTCGACTGAGACGGCCGCAGTTGGCAGGATGCTCGCATGGTCAACAAGGTCGTCGTCTACGGTTTCGAAACTTCGAACAACATGAAGGTCCGCGTTGCGCTCGGCTTCAAGGGCATCGACTACGAGTTTCGCAGCATCGAACCCCGTGATCGGGCCGACCTCGTCCGCGTCTCCGGGCAGAACTTGACACCTGTCCTGGTGCACGGCGGCTGCGTGCTCTTCGATTCGGCGGCGATCTTGCGCTATCTCGACGCCAACTTCCCGGGCACGCCCAAGCTGTTCGGTGACAGTCACCGCCAGCAGTGGGAGATCGAGGACTGGGAGCTGTTCGCCCGCACCGAACTCGCCGCGCCGATGATGGACGTAGTACATCGCAGGGTGTACGGCGAGGCGGTCGATGCCGACTTGCTGGCGCGCGCCGAGAACAACTACGCAGCCGCCACTGGTAAGCTCGCGGCGCAGCTCGCCGATCGGCGGTGGCTCGTCAGCGATGCGATGACAGCCGCTGACATCACCGCGGCGGCTACTGTGTTCCGCATTCGCGCGGCGAAGTTCTTCGCGCTACCGGCAGTGGATGCAGCGCTGTCAGGCTGGGTGGAGCGCGTGATACGGTATGACCGCGGGGCGTAGCGGTTGTAGTTCGCTGGCGTCGGCTGTCTGACACCCGACGCCAGCGAGGTGTCCCGGTCTAGAACTCGCCAATCTGCAAGCGCCCGCCGTTCGACGCGATCAGGCCGATGGCGTTGCCGGAGTCGGTGACCAGGAACTGCTGGAAGGCCACGATTCCGACCAGGCCGGTGTCGTTCGGGATGGTCAGCGCGAAGTTCGCGTTGCCGCTTTGGTCGGTGACCAGACCCCACAGGATGTCGCCCGAGACGAGCAGATCACAGCTCGCGATGAAGCGCCATGGCAGCCTGAGAGCGCCCCAGGCCTTGTCCGATGCACCGAGCAGGAAGATGGCAGGCCGTGCACCGCGTGCGTTCGACAGCCCGAAGTTGAACGTGCCGCCGATGGTCGGCGAGCCGGTCCCGGCGAGCCGTGGCAGCGCGTTGCTGGTCACGGTGTGGATGCGGTACTGCCAGCGCTTTGCGTAGATCCAGGTGACCCACGAGTTGCTGCGCCATTCGTGGTGGAAACGGAGCTCTCCGGACGTGGAATCCGGCAGGATCAGCTTCTCGGTGTTGTCCAGCACGATGAAGTAGCTCGTGGGTAGCTGGAAGGGTTTCGGGAAGGTGACCTTGTAGGTGCTGACGCTCGTCACACGGAGCTTCTGGGTAGCGAGGAGGTTGCCCGGCTCTCCGAAGTTGTCCATGTCGTAAATCGAGACGTTGAGGTCGACCGCGCCGGTCTTGGCGCCCATGTAGAGGTCGAGCCCACAAATCGTCGTCGGGGCGTTAGGTGCGTCCCACATCGCGATCTTCGTCGCTGTCGTCGTCGCGTTGGTCGAGGTCTTGGTCCAGTTTCTGCTGAGGGAGGGCGAGCAACTGGAAGAGCTCGGGCAGCCGACGCCGAAGACGTCGAAGGCTCCGACCCTGAGGCCGACCTTGGTCTTGCTGACGAACTTGCCGCCTACAACGACGAGCCCGAAGTCGGCGTCGACTGTGGACGTCTCCACGTGTGAGTCCTTGGCGACCAGGAAGGCGCCGACCTGAACCGTCCAGACGCCTGCTTGCGGGTTCTTGACGAAGACGTTCTCGACCGTGTCGCCGACGTCGCGCGCGCCGTCCTTGACCGAGTAGTTGCCGTCCTTCAGACCTACGTTGCCCCAGTAGCGGGTACCGTTCGGTGCGGTGACGCGCAGGGTCAGGTCGTTGACGCGCATCAGGGTCGCGCTCGGGTTGCCCGGCAGGTCGGCGAAGCACAGGCTCGCCTTGAACTCTGGCGTGCTGGCTGGCACGGCGATCCGGTAGGCCATGCCCTCGCCCTGCCTGAGGATGTCGGTCTCGTCGACGACGTAGTGGACCGCGCGCCGGTCGTACATCGTCTTGAGGTTCGGAAAGCCCCAGCCGCAGTGCTCGCGCCGGTTGTCGGTGCTCGTCTTGGTGAATGCGTACTGCGCTGCGTTGGCGATTTGTAGCGCCTTCAGGGTCGAGAAGTGCGGCTTGTTCTGCCAGACCGTTCCGTTGGGGACGCGCTGCGGGCTGAATGTCCCAGCCGCGAACATCTGGATCGCGATCGCGTTGTGGCCGGCGCAGATCGGTGTCGCGCCGGATGTGCCGCCGAAGTTGGTGTAGTAGTCGCCGCTGCTGTAACCGCTGCTGCCGGTTCTGTCGGAGCACAGGATGGAGTCGTAGTAGGCGCAGAGGTCGGGCTTGATGCGGCCGTCCGCCGCCGGGCCGGTACTGCCGCCGCCGGCGCGCCAGGAGTCGTCGGCCGGGTTCGAGTTGTTGCGGTGCGCAACTCCACCGATCGAGAAGATGTTCTTGGCCCAGGCCTGCGGCCGCGATGGCGTGCTGCTCGAGTTGGACTGGCTCTGCGTCCACGCCATGTCGTGGTCGAAGATGATGTCGTCAGTGTCGGCAGACACCGACGTGTAGACGGTCGTGCGGCCGCCGCCCCAGGAGGCCGTGGTGAACATCACCTGGTGGGTCCGGACCAATGTGTCGACGACCTGCCAGCGCGAGCCCGAAACGCTCGTGTAGGTCGTATAGAAGGCCCTTGCGTCGGGCGCCATGCCGCGTCCGCTGGCGTTACTCTTGCCATTGCCGAACACGATGCCGGCCGTGCAGTGGCCGTGGCTCTGCGCCGCGCCGCTGCTACGCACGTTGAGCGGAGTGGTGTTGAAGTCGTAGTGCGTTGACTGGAGGCCCTCGTAGATGTGGCCATTGACGCCCTTGCCGGTAAAGCCGCCGAACGTCTCGACGTGGTTGCCGCCGCCCTGGATGCGGGCGTTGTTCATGTCGAGTTCGGATGGGGTCCAGCGATCGATCCAGAGCACCTCGTCGAAGCGCGCGGCCTGGGCGAGTTGGGCCCTGGTCAGGCTGACCTCGAGCAGAATGCTGCCGATCTGTTCGTGGTCGACCTTCCCTCCGATGGCCTGGATCTGCTTCATCAAGGCCGGCTTATCGGTGTGCTTGTCGACGACGACGACGTTGTACTTGCGCGGCTCGTCGTCACTGGTGGTCTTCTGCACTGCGGCGACCAACTCGGGTTCGAGCCGAAACGCTGGGTGGTAGTAGGTCGCGGAGCGGACGCCTGGTTGACGCGCCACGATCTCCTGGGTCGTGTGGCTCATGCGCACGACGTAGGCGTTCTCGGGCAGGTAGCCGTGCACCTGAGCACCGGCGCTGCGCAAGGCGGCGCGCCTGGCCTCCGTAGGCAGGCCATCGAACTGCACGATCCACAGCTTCGTCGCCGGGCCGCCGCGCAGCATCTTGGGGGTGGCTGCTTGGCTGACTGCTGGGTCGAAGGTCGCATAGCGCAGGTGGATCTGGCGATCTGCACCGATGTCCTGTGCCGCGAGTGGGCTGAGAAGAATGGGGAAGACGAGGCAGAGGAGTCTATTCACGGTGATCCCTGATTGAGGTAGGGGGCTGCAGCCCCCAGTCTAACGCGCCGATGGGTCCTGCGGGTCTGGAACGGCGCCGCTGGACCGACAAGCTCTGGATCCCTTCCGGGCGGTGACCCTGGCGGGTAGGGCCTGACACGCCCCTTACGGAACGATCGTCACCCGTCGCGGATTGGACGCCAGGCCCCAGGACTGGGGCAGCGTGAACGCGTAGTCCATGCGCAGTCCGCGCAGGCCAGGGACCGGGGGTAGTGAGAGCCTCGCTGTCGCCGATCCCTGTGCATCGAGCCAACCCGTGAAGCCACGAAACACGGTGCCCAGGCGTGGGTCGAGGACCAGCAGGGTGAACGGGTCCAGGTTGAGTGGCAGCAAGGTCCTGCCCCCGGGCAGTGGCGTGCCGGGTTGGGTCCCTGTGACACCGGCGAGCAGCAGGTACGATCGGTGTGCGTTGGCGCAGCCGGCGCGCAGCGTGAAGTCGATCGAGCCGCCGGTCTCCCGCACGGTCTCGCTGCTCGCGCGCAGGAACAAGCTGTCGAAGTAGCGTCGGTGTGGCGTCGAGAACGCCTGCTTTGCCTCAACGTCCCAGTTGATCGACCATGTCATGAGGCCGCGAAAGCGCGGAAAGCCGGGCCCGGACAGGCGATACGTCCCGGCGGTCGGCTTGCCGAGGATCACGTAGTCCAGTGCCCCGTGCACGACGTTCGGCGCGGTGTAGCCGTTCCCCGCTGCGCGCGTCGATGCCGGCAGGCCGATCGCGACCTGGTCGGCGTCGAGCGGTGGGAACCACAGGTTGAGGCCCCAGCGGTCGACCGGGAAGCCGGCCAACAGCGAGTCCGCCATCGCCACGTGGAAGTCGGCAGTTGCCGGTCGATAGGTGTTGCCGTCGCGGCCGTACATCGAGCCCGAGTTGTAGTGCTGCACGTGCACGAAGGTGAGTCGGTCGCGCAGCGCGTGCAGCACCGGCAGGTAGGCGCCCCAAATTCCCGCGTAGGTGCCGTAGCCACCCTGCACGAACGCGGTCTCGGGGGCCGCGGTCAGGAGGAAACTGGCCGGTAGCTGCTTGAGCAGCGCGCGTACCCCTGCGATTACGTTGACGATGCGGGGGCTCGTCGGCTTGCGGAAGTCGCGATCGCCGTTGCTGAGAGTCAGCGAAGAGCCTTCCAGGTCGATGTCCATGCCGTCGAAGCCATAGGTCCGGATGATGCTCAGCATCGAGGTCACAAAGGTCTGCACGTCGGCAGCACGGTCCAGGTGCACCGGGTCGGCCCCTCCGCCGATCGAGATGAGCACCTTCTTGCCCTTGGCCTGCAGCGCACGCACGTCATTGACGAAGGCCTGGACGCTTGTGTACATCGACGGCGATGGCGTGAACCGCATGTCGGCGCCGAGCCGTGTGGCCGGGATGGCGAACGATACGTTGACCACGTCGTAGGCGGGCGGCACCCAACGCAGCGGTTGCTTGGTCGAGGTCGAGGTCCAGTTGTGCCAGTAGCCGACGAGCACACGGTCGGGTAACCCCTGGCCGTGGCCGATCGCGGCGAGTCCCAGAGTGGCGGCTAAGGCGGTCCGGAGCAGGTTCACGACGACGAGCATAGCCCGGCGATCAAGCGACGAGCTTGGGTTCCTGCGAGCGCGACACCGTGTAGGTCATCCGCGTGGTCAGCGCTACGGCGATGAACACGTTCTGCGGGAACAACTGGCCCGTCGCTATGTCGCGGCCGATGCCTTCTTCTACTTTCGGAAGCGATATCGCTTGGGCCTGGACGAGGCCCCGGCAGGCCAGAACGCCAGGCGACCGTTGTCGCCGGCGGCGCGAACCTCAACGTAGTAGCGGATCCGCTCCCCGACCTTCTGGGCTGGAATGTCCGCCATAAAGACCTTGCCTTGGCGTTGCATCAAGACCGCAACGAAGGGACCGGGGCGCTTCAGTTGCCAGTGCAGCCAAGCACTCGCGATGGCGACACCGTCGCTGGGCTGGGCAGTGACTCTCAGCTTCTTGGTCTGGTCGCCGGGCACCGCCGTGACGCGGACGCTCGAGATCGACGGCCAGACGCCGGCGATCTCGGGGTGTTTCATGATCGAGGCCACACGTTTTTCGACCGTCTTGCGGATCTCGGCGACCGAGGTGGCGAAGGCCTCTTGCCCGTAGAGCTTGCGCGTGTCGGCGCGGGTGACATCGGCGATCATCTCGTGCAATCGCTCCAGCGCAGGCCCGAGCTTCTGCCAGTTCAAGGCCTGCGTCGTCATGCTGTGCAGGTGGGCCAGATAGCGTGCGCGCCACTCGGGCACCTCGAGCAGCTTTTGCAGGAGCGGGCGGTCGTCTCGGTCCGCGCCGGCCAGTGGACTCTGCTCAGGACTCAAGCGACCGCCTGGACCGCCGCGGCGTCCGCCGCGTTGGTTGCCGCCCGGCGGTGGTCGGCGTCGACCACCAGGATCGCCCGAGCCGGGCGGTGGACCACCGCGACCTGGGCCACCGCGACCCGGGCCGCCGCGCGCGCCACCCCTGAGCAACTCGTTGTTGTCGTAGGTGATCAGGTGGAAGACGCCAGTGGGATCCATGTAGAGGACGTAGTCGCTGGCCCGCGCTAGATACCCGTCGCCGTCCAGCAGTGCGTTGTCGATGGCGAGGAACCAGAGCGCGCCGTCAATGTCGAGCATCGCTGGCAGTTGCTCGCGGCGCTCCTCCATACTCGTTTGGGTGAGCGTGTAGCAAAGGTCCGCCAGCCGCAGCAACGCCTCGTCGTCGACGCCGCTTTTTGCCTTGTACCTGCGCTCGTATTCGAGTGGATTCTCGCCCAGGTAGGAGAGACCGCTCCTGCCGCTGAAGTCGGGCGGCACGCGCCAGCGCGCGCCCTTGCCCGTGCCGAAGGCGTCGCGCTGGTAGTCCTTGTTGCCCTGTTGCACGTTGGCGTAGATGCCCCAGCTGCGGCCGTTGATGACGACGTGAACGAGGTTGGTGCGTGGCATCGGCGCGAACTTGCGGCCAATCAACGCGTGCAACGCCTCGCGCAGGAACGACGGGTCGGAGTGGCAGTTGAGCAGGTTGAGCGTCTTGTAGCCGCCAAGTCTCTGCTTGTTGTTGACCAGGTCTATCGACAGGTTGAACGAACGCTTCTGTCCAGCCGCCACATTCCTGTACGAGGTGTTGCCACGGAAGCGCACGCCGATCTTCTTGTAGCTCTTGCCGTCGACGAGGAGCGTCGCGGGCACTTCCACATCGGTGCTGCGAAACGCCGCGAGCTCCTCTTCCCAATCGTCGCTGTCGAAGGTCAGGAAGAGCGTCCGCAGGATGCTCGGGTTGTACAGGCCCTTGCCGGTGAAGTTCTTGACCTCGTTCGGCGACACGCGAGGGCCAGGCCCGCGGGGCTCGGTGCTGCCGCTGCGCCCACCGCGCGGGCCGCGGCGTCGACGGCCGCTCGGGTTGGGGTTTTCTTTCAGCCAGGCGCGTGCGGCGTCGCGTTCCTTGCGTTCGAGGACACCGCTCTTGTTGGCATCGAAGCGTTGCGTGAGTTTCTGCTGCTCGCGGCCACGTTGGGCGGCGGCGTGCATGCTGCCCAGGACCACCGAGACGAGCACGAGAGAGAGGAGCGTCGGTCGGGCCATGGTGCAATGCATACTCTCGCGCCGGTTGCCTGAATAGCCCGAGGTGCCGCGGTGTCGCCCCTCTTGCGGTCTGCGTAAGGTCTGGCATGTCCGCTCCAGGTAGTCACACCCGATTTAAGGCTTCGTGACCACTTCTTGTGGAGCGTCTCCCTTTGGCAGTCTTAGGACCGCCAGCACGTGATCCTGCTCTTCCACCCGCTCGACTGGCCGCCTACCTGAAGCCAGGCGGTGCCGGCCGCGGAAGCAGAGTTCGCTCGCGAGGAGTTCGTCGAGCGCGCCGGCGCCGCTTGTCGCCTAGCTACTTCTTCCGCTTCTTCTTCCAAGCGCTGCCGCCGAAGTAGGGATACTGGTCGAACTCGACGGCGCCTCCGGTGGCCCGTGGGTCGGCGGTGTCGCGCAAGGCTCCAGTCAGCTGCGCGGCGAGCTTGGCTCTGACCTCGGCGTACTGCGGGTCCCCGGCGAGGTTCTGTAGTTGGTCGGGGTCGGCGCGCATGTCGTAGAGCTCGTCCGCCGGCCGCTTGGCGAAGCACAGGTCGAAGTAGTGCCGCCCGTCTTTGGAGTTGCGGTGCTCGACGAGGTAGCTCTTGGTGATCCTCTTGCCGAGGCTGCGCGCCGGGTCGGTGTCGCCGTAGAGCGGCGGGTCGCCGACGGGCCAGCGGTCCGGCGCGAAGTTCTCGATGTAGGCCCAGCGCTCGGTGCGGATGCCGCGGCATGGATAGCCCGAGTGGTCGGGGCGGCAGGGGACGTGGCGTTCCTTGCCGAAGATCACCCAGTCGCGGTCCTCGGCCACTTGGCCGGACTTGTCAGCGAGCAGGATCGGCAGCAGCGAGCGGCCGGTCATTCGCTTGGGTACGGCGATGCCGGCCAAGTCGAGGAAGGTCGGCGCCAGATCGACGAGGGACACGAAGTCGGTGATCTTGCGCTTACCCTTGACCTTGTTGGCCCAACGAATGGCCAGAGGTACGCGCACGCCCATGTCGTAGATGTTGCTCTTGCAGCGTGGGAAGGGCATGCCGTGGTCGCCGGTCATGATGACGATCGTGTTGTCGAGCTCGCCGCGCTCCTCGAGCAGGGCCAGCGCCGCGGCGACGTCGCCGTCGAAACGCTGCACCTCGAAGTAGTAGTCGGCGATGTCGGACCGGATCGTCTCGACGTTCGGCCAGAAGCCGGGCACCGGGACTTTGTCGATCGCCATGCCCGACTTGCGTCCCGAGCCGAGTTTGTATGGGCGATGTGGATCACTGGCTCCGAGCCAGAAGCAGAACGGCTGACCCTCGGTTCGCGCTTCGAGGAATTGAGCGAAGCCTCTGCCGTAGCGCTTGCCGGCCGGGTGCGCTTCCTTCCATCCGCCCGGCTCCAGTCGCCCCGGTCCCCAGCTCTTGCGCCAGTGTCCGATGTGGTAACCGGCCTCTTCTAGCAGTAGCGGGTAGACCGCTGTGTTGCGATCGAGCGTCGACCACAGGTTGGCGCCTGGACCGAGGCGCCAGTGGTATTGCCCGGTCAAGATCGCGTTGCGGCTCGGCGTGCACGACGGGCTCGACACGTAGGCGTGCTCGAACAGCACGCCTTCGCGGGCGATGCGGTCGAAGGCCGGTGTCTTGACGACGGGGTCACCGTACGCGCCGGCGTGTGGCCAACCCCAGTCATCGGCAATACAGAAAAGGATGTTGGGAGGTTGGTGCGCGGGGGCGGTTGTCGCTGCTGCGCCGAGCAAGCACAGCAACACAACCCAACGCCCCAGAACTCTCATGACCATGATCGCTGCCGGATGATGACCGCGCCCACCTGGGTCCTGATCAGGTTTGCTGTGTTGGCGCCGGCTTCGACCAGCAGGAAGTCGACGTCACCGTCTTTCTGGGCGGGGAGGAGCATGGCGATGCCGGCGAGGGTGAGAAGGGGCGGGGAGTGTCTCATCGGCGGACACGGTAGCTGTTTGTGCTCATGGTCGCTGGTTCGCCTGAGAAGGTGCCTTGCCGCGCCATTGCTTCCTGCGACTCGAGTCTCACGACCGGAGTTCTCCCAGTGTGCAAGCGCACCTCTCCAGCGGGCGGCGGCATCGTTGTGCACTTCGACGGGATCTTCCACTCATGGGGTGAGTCCACAGCGGCGGCTCGTAGAAGACGTCGTGACGATTGCGCGATCAACGGGATCCTCGTAAAGTGCTCCGCCCTTTTTGCGAAACCATGGAACCGTTCCCTGTAGAGCCCGCCGAGTCCACCGCCGAGGGTGCTGTTGTGCCGATTCGTAAGGTGGACGCCAAGCCGTTCGTCAAGCCGTTCGTCAAGCCGGCCGTCAAGCCGTTCGTCAAGCCGGCCGTCAAGCCGGCCGTCAAGCCGGCCGAAGGGGCGGTGGATGAGCCCGTCGTCGAGGCGCTTGGGGCGTCTGCGTTTGCCAGCGTGCCGGCGCCGCTGCGCGCCGCCCTTGAGCGACGGGGTTTCACTACCCTGACGTCGGTGCAGGCCAACGTCCTGGACTCGGAGCACCGAGGGCGCGACCTGCGCATCTCGTCGCAGACCGGGTCGGGCAAGACCGCCGCGCTCGGCATGGTCATGACCGAGAGCCTGCTCGCCTCGGGCGAGCGGACCAAGGGCCCGCGCTTATTGGTGATCACGCCGACGCGCGAGTTGGCGGTGCAGTTTGCCGACGAGTTGACGTGGCTCTACGCCGATCTTCCCGGTGTCCGCGTCGACTGGGTCACCGGTGGTACCAACGTCGGGCAGGAACGCCAGCGCCTCAAGCGCCGCCCGGCTGTGCTCGTCGGCACACCTGGACGCCTCGTCGATCACATCAAGAACGGTGCGCTTGACTGCAGCTCGATCCGGCACCTGGTGCTGGACGAAGCTGATCAGATGCTCGACATGGGCTTCCGCGACGAGCTCGAAGCGATCGTCGTACGCACGCCGGAGGAGCGACGCACTCACCTCGTATCGGCAACCTTCCCGAACGCCGTGCGCCAGTTGACGAAGCGCTACCAGAAGAGCGCGCTCGAGGTAGAAGGCACGTCGCTCGGCGCGGCGCACGAGGACATCGAGCATGTCGGCCACATGGTTCGTGGCAATGATCGTTATGCCGCTCTGGTCAACCTTCTGCTCCTGGCCGAGGGCGAGCGCACGCTCGTTTTCGTGCGCACGCGCATCGATGCGACCGAACTTGCGGAGAAACTGGCGCGCGATGGATTCTCGGCTCTGTCGCTGAGTGGTGACTTGCAGCAGACGCAGCGGACACGGACCCTCAACGCGTTCAGGAACGGAGCGGCGCGGACTCTGGTGGCGACCGATGTCGCGGCGCGCGGCATCGACGTTGCTGATGTGGCGAGTGTCGTGCACTTCAACCCGCCGCACGATGCCGACATCTACACGCACCGCAGTGGTCGCACCGGCCGTGCGGGCAGTAAGGGCTCGAGCGTGCTGCTGGCGACACCATCGCAGAGCCGACACCTCGAGTACATGCTCTCCGGGGCTGGTGTTGGCGTGACGTGGCGGCCGATTCCCGGTGCTGCCGCGGTCCGCAAGCAGGTGCAGAAGAAGGCGCGCCGGCGGCTCTATGCCGATCTGGAGCTCGTCGATGGTCCGGCGGAAGCGCACCGCGACTACGCGCGAAAGCTGCTCAGCGAGCGCGACGCCGAGATGATCATTGCGACGCTTCTGTCGCGAACCGATTCGGACATGCCGCGCGAACCGGCCGACGTGTCGAGCCCGAGCTCCGGGGGCGGTGGGCGTAGCTTCGATCGTGGTGGGCGTAGCTTCGATCGCGGTGGACGTAGCTTTGATCGCGGACCGCATCGTGCCCGTCCGGATCGAGGCGGTGACCGCGACCGTCGCCAGCGGCGGCGCTACGCGACCTATTCCATCAACTGGGGCGACCAGACCGGTGCGACCCCGCGTCGGTTGCTGGCGCATGTCTGTCGCCGTGGCGGCATCAACGGTGGCGTCGTCGGCTCGATCGATATCCGGTCGCGTTCCTCGACCTTCGAGGTGGCCGAGGATGCGGCGCAGACCTTCGAAGCACGGGCAAGGCGGCCTGATCCGCGCGAGCCGCACCTCGAGATCGTGCGTGCCGGCGCCCGGAAGCGTTAGCAGAGCCACCTCGGGGCTGCGTGACGGTCTGCAGCTGCTGTCTCACCGCGACGGTTCTCGGTTTGGCGCCCCTCGTTACCCTGAGCCGATGCTCTGCCCGATCGGCCTGCGGCATCAGCTTCTTTAGGGATCGCTCCTGGTCAATGATGGGCGCATGCTCGCGCTCGCCTTCCTGGTCTCGCTCCAAGCCGCTACTGCGGACACCCGTCAGCTGATCGACGCGCACGTGCGCGCCCTGATGAGGAAGCACGATGTGCCCGGTGTAAGTGTCGCCGTCATCGAAGCGGGCAAGGTCGCCTGGGCCAAGGGCTACGGAGTCGCGGAGTTGGGCAGGGCGCAACGGGTGCGTACCGGCACCCTGTTTCAGGCGGCGTCGATCAGCAAGCCGGTGGCGGCGCTCGGCGTGCTGCGCCTGGTCGAGCGCGGTAGCTTGAGCCTCAGTGGTGACGCTAACGACAAGCTCGCGTCGTTCCGCCTCCGCTCGACGCGGCAGGGTCAACCTGTCACCGTCAAACAGTTGCTGAGTCACACAGCGGGCGTGGCCGTGCACGGCTTTAGTGGCTACGGGCACGAAGCCACTGTGCCCTCACTCGCGCAGGTGCTCGCTGGTGAGCCGCCGGCCAATAGCCCCCGCATCCGCGTGAAAAGCACCTCTGCCCCAGGGCCTCGCCCGTTCCGCTATTCCGGGGGTGGCTACTGCGTGCTGCAGCAGCTCATGCTCGACGTGTCGGGCAAGTCGTTCCCGGCTCTCATGCGTGGCCTCGTGCTCGACCCGCTCGGCATGAAGGACAGCAGCTACGCGCAGCCGCTCCCGCAAGCGTGGCGTGACCGCGCTGCCGCGGCGCATGTCGGGCGAAGCGGGACGGTGGTGTTGCCCGGAAAGTACCATTCCTACCCGGAGATGGCTGCGGCCGGACTGTGGACGACGCCGAGTGACCTTGCGCGGTTTGCGATCGCTGTGCAGCGTGCGCGCGTCGGAGACGAGGGTGCGATCGTCAAGGCGGGCACGGTGACGTCGATGCTCGGTGGCGTGGCGCGCGTAGACGACGACCGGCGCATGGGGCTGGGTCTCTTCCTGTGTGGCAAGGGCGATGCGCTGCGTTTCGAACACGGCGGGGCCAATGCCGGGTTTCGCTGTTTCCTGCAGGCGACTGCGTCGACGGGGCAGGGCGCCGTGGTCATGACCAACAGCGATCGCGGCGGCCGCATCGTGCGGTCGGTCGTGCAACGGATCGCGGCCTCGTATCGCTGGCCGCCCGCTACACGGACCGATGCCATTGATACGCTGTGCGCATCGATGACCAAGCCCGGACATCCGGGCGTCGCGGTTGCCGTGATCAGCAAGGGCAAGATGATGCTGAGCAAGGGCTACGGCGAAGCGAACCTCGAGTACGGTCTTCCGATCACGCCGCAGACTGTCTTCCATGTGGCTTCGGTTTCGAAGCAGTTCACGTCGTTTGCGGTGGCGCTGCTCGAGGCCGACGGCAAGCTGACCTTCGGCGACGACGTGCGCAAGCACCTGGCGTACGTGCCCGACTTCGGCAAGACGATCACGCTGCGCCACCTCGCCACGCACACGAGCGGACTGCGCGACCAGTGGCAGTTGCTTGGGATCGCCGGCTGGCGCCTGGACGATGTCATCACGACCGAGCACATCCTCGACATGGTTCGGCACCAGAAGGAGCTCAACTTCGCACCGGGCGCACGCCACCTGTACAGCAACACCGGCTACACCCTGCTAGCCGAGGTCGTGCGCAAGGTGTCCGGGCGCTCGCTCGCCGAGTTCTTGAAGGAGCGTGTCTTCGATCCGCTCGGCATGAAGGGCGCGCATGTCCACGACGACCACGAACGGATCGTGCCTGACCGTGCCTATTCCTATCGTCGCGATGGGACTGGCTGGCGCAAGGCCGTGCTCAGTCTCGCCAACGCGGGTGCGACGAGCTTGTTCGCGACGGCGGAAGACCTGGCGCTGTGGCTGCACAACTTCTCGATGGCGAAGGTCGGCGGCAGAGTTGTTGTCGATCGCCTGTTCGAGCGCGGCAAGACCGTGGGCGGCCAACCACTGGCGTACGCGCTTGGCATCGTGCACGGTGAGCATGAGGGCTTGGCGCTGATTGGCCACGGCGGATCGGATGCGGGCTTTCGCAGCAATGTGATTTGGTTCCCGGAGAAGGAACTGGGCGTCGTCGTGCTCGGCAACTACAGCGCGGCTGGTCCGGGCGTGCTGGCGCGTCGGATCGCGAGCGTTTGGCTGGGTAAGGAGTTGCCTCGGGCGAAGCCCACTGCGCAGGCAAGGATGAGGCGCTCGTTCGTGAGTCGGCGCCGCATGCGCGTCTACATCGGTCGCTACCGGATGGCCGGTGGCTTGGCTGTGCGTGTGTTCCGCGACAAGCGCAAGCTACGCGCCCAGGCGGATGGAGCGGCGGCGCTCGAGTTGATGCCAGTCAAGGACCATGAGTTCATCGGCCTACCCGCACGCGTTCGCGTCATCTTCGACGTAGCGGATGACCGCGCTACTGGCATGCGGATATTCCATCGGAATGGGCGCAAGCAGCGCGCCGATCGCGTTGCTGCCGAGGGGAAGCAAGGGCCGGATTTCACCGAGTTCGCCGGAGCCTTTTACAGCGACGAACTGGACACGACGTATCGGCTCGTGGTCGAGGACGGCAAGTTGGTCGCGCGACATCGCCGGCACGGTCGCATCAGCTTGTTACCGCTCGGCCAGGATCGCTTTGGCAGTCGCAGCTGGTTCTTCGGGTCGATTGTGATGACGCGGGATGACGCCGGCAAGGTCGATGGCTTCCGCCTCAGCGGCGGTCGCGTGCTGCACCTCCGCTTCCGAAAGCGGACGGAGTGACCGCTCGCGCACCGAGTGCCCTCACTACAGCTCTTCTGACGGGGCTGCTTTGTTTGATCTGGAGCAGCACTTGGTTTGTGATCAAGGAAGGGCTTGACGATCTTCCGCCGTTGACTGCGGCGGCGGTGCGGTTCTCGATTGCTGCGCTGATCATGTGCGCCCTCGTTCCGTTGCTCGCCGCGCGCGAAGGGGGCGGGCGCGCGCCGGCCTGGCTGTGGATCGTCATCGGCTTCAGCAACTTCTCGATTTCGTTCGGCATCGTCTACGTGTGCGAGCAGGAGCTTCCGTCGGGGCTCGTCAGCGTGCTGTGGAGCGTGTTCCCCCTGCTCGTCGCGGCTGGCGGGCACCTGTTCTTGCCGAACGAGAAGTTGTCGGTGCGGCAGTGGGCAGGCTTCGTGCTCGGTTTCGGCGGTGTCGTCGTGTTGTTTCTCACCGAGCTGCGCGACCTCGGTCCGGCAGCGGTGCCAATGGGGGCGTTGCTCCTCGTGAGCCCGTTGTCCGCTTCGGTCGGCAACCTGTTGCTCAAGCGCTACGCCACGGGCATGAGCTCGGTCCGTCTCAACCGTAACGGCGTGCTCGTCGGCGCAGTGGTGCTCACAGCCGCCGCTTGGCTGTTGGAGCGAGACGAGCCGGTGCGTTGGTCGCAGAAGGCGATCGCGAGTGTTGTCTATCTGTCGGTTGTGGGGACCTGTGTCACGTTCACGATCTACTTCTGGTTGTTGCGCTACGCGCGCGCCAATCGCATGGCCTTGATCGCGTTCGTGACGCCGCCCTTGGCGTTGTTGCTCGGCTGGGTGGCCGCCGAGGAGGTGATCAGCGCGAGCACGATCATCGGCTCGGCGATCGTGGTCGGCGGGATCGCGCTCGTGGTGGTGAAGTAGCGAAGGGGCCACAGGTTTTGGAGGCAGAGCGAATCGTCGGCGTGGCCTGATCGAAGCGTTTCACTCTCTGTGGCCAGCTTGCAGGTGGCGTAAGCCGGGAAAACAGCCTATCTTGGGCTTCGACGTCACTTAGGGCGACTGACGTCCTATGAAGAGCCAAGCTCGCCGCGGGCATCCGACCTGCTGCCGGGCGCATTGGCCAAGATCGAGCAGCGGGGGATGCGATGGGTGAGACCTACGAAAAGCGACAGCGCGAGCGGCGCAAGCAGCAAAAGCGCCAGGAGAAGCTGAATCGCCGCAAGGTCCGTCGGGAAGCAGGTGGCATCGGCAGCGAGACGATCGATCGGCCACCCGAAGACGACCCCTCGCTCGACGACGCCGACATGCCCGTCAAGGAAGAAGAGGCGCAGGAAGAAGAAGAAGCGCCCGCGGCGCAGCAGTAAGGGATGTCGGCCCGCGTCCGGGCCTGTCGACCCCGAATGGGGTTTTCGCTCACGGCCGAGGGACGTCGGAATCTATCCAATCTGAGTCTCCTCGCCCCTTGCTCGGGTTGGTGCGGAAGCGGGTGAAGGCGATTCGGGCCTTCTTTGCGAAGCAGGTCCCCGACTAGGTCCGCAGTGTGGTCCGACTGGGAGGGCCTACCGGGCCTCGATCAAGGCGATCAGTCGATCGACGGCTTCGCGGACGAAGGCGGGGTCTTCGGCGTGGGTGTCGCGTTCGACGACTTCGATCGAAGCGGGGAGGCCGGCCTTGAGCTCCGCGAAGAAGGCACGGTCTCCTTCGGGGTCGCGCAGCGGGCCGCCTTCCCTGGCGTAGCTACCCGTGCCTCCGAGCGGCAGCATCATCACCGCGTTGCCGGTCGTGTGCTGCAGTCGCTTGCCGATGTCCTTGGCGACCTCGACGAGTTCCGCCGGTCGCAGACGCGGGACGAAGACGATCGGGTTATGGAAGACGTAGGCGTGGTCCTTGTAGCGATCGGGAACGGTGTTCGGTGGGTCGACGAGGACACCGAGGTGTTCCGCACCGCCTGGACAGATGACCTGCGGCAGGCCGAGCTTGCCGGCGACCGTGAGGCGCTCGGGGCCACCCGCGCGTAGACACTGGTAGACCTCGTCGGCGATCTCGCCGAGCGCGTAGTCGAAGACACCAACGAGCAACCCTTCTTTCATGAGCTGCTCCATTGCGCGGCCACCAGAACCGACCGCGTGGAACACGACGACCTCGTAGCCACGTTCGTGGATGTAGTCGACCGCGTGCAAGGCGCCCTGCGTCAGCACACCGAGGTTGGTCATGCCGATCAGAGGCTTGCTGTCCGCAGTCGGATTGAACTCGGCACCGACGCGCGCCATGCCGTGCGCGGCGCCTGCGGCGTTGGCGAGGATGTTTCGCGTCAGCGAGTTGAGGCCGAGGATGTCGCAGACGGAGAACATCATCGTGATGTCCTTGATGTCCACGTACGGGGACGTGTCGCCGGAAGCGACGGTCGACACCATGATCTTTGGGAAACCGTACGGCAGGGCGCGCATCACCTCCGTGCACAGCGCCGTTCCCTGCAGGCCGCCGAGACCTATGATGCCCTGCAGCGTGCCGCCTGCGAGACGCGCCTTGACGATCTGTGTTGCGCCGGCGGCCATGACCGGCGCAGCGTGTTCCCGCACCGGGTCGGCAAGGAGGTCGGCGAGGGCCGTGCCGCCGGCGGACGCCACTTGTGCACGGTTGATGTCTGCGGCGAGCGCGGGCTCGCCGCAGACACCCACATCGATGAGCAGCGCCTCGCTGCCGAGTTCGGCGAGGCGCTCGCGCAGGTAGCCGGCTTCTTCGCCCTTGGTGTCCAGCGTGGCGACGACGGCGATGATGCCGGTCATGGATCAGCGCCGGCGCAGGTCGGCGAACTGCTTCGCCGCCGCGTAGACTGCCTTCTCGATCGGTAGACGCTCGGTCGACGACCCGGTCCAGATGCCGTGGCAGGTCGTGTTGTCGAGGATGTACTGCGCTTCTTCCGGGGTCTCCATGGCCGCTCCGTGGGCGATCAGGATGACCTCCGGCACGATGCCGCGTGCCATCTGGTTGACCTCCTCGGTGCGCTGCGCGGTCTCCTCGATCGTCTCGCCGGAGTCGTAACCGCGGCGCCCGCCCTTGGTCGTTCCGGCGTGGAAGCAGAATACGTCCGGCGCTGCGCCTTCGAGCAGCGCTCGGCTGTCCTCCTCGTCGAAGGCGAGACCGATCGTGACCATGCCCATCTCCTTGGCCACTTTGAGCATCTCGACCTCGTGGGCGAAGGTGATGCCGCTCTTGTTGAGCACCTTGAACAGCTGGCTGTCCTTGTCGACGTAGCTGATCGATGGGCCGATGTTGGAAATCGAGAACACGCCCATCGCCTTGAGCCGTTCGATCAGGCTGATCATGTCGCGCAGCGGGTCGTTGGCATTGACGCAAGCGCAGATGAAGGCGTCACCGGTGATCGCCGGCAGGATGTCCTGCTCCGTGTAGTCGAGCGTCTGCTTGTTGGAGTCGAGGATCGGCCACAGCATCGACATCGTCCCCATCCCATTGGCGCGCAGCCGGGCGCCAGGGAAGGTGTTGATGCAGTCGGCGCCAGCGGACTCGAGCAGCTGTGCAACGAGACCACTACCAGCGCTGGCGATGAAGACGGGCTCTTCGCGCGCAATCTTGGCGGTGAGCTTCGCGAGGATTTCCTCTCGGCAAGTACGGCGAACGATCACGTGCGACTCCTCCGGTCTGGCGAATCCGCAGAGCAAACCACCTTTGTCCGCGGGTAGCTAGCCGTACATCGGGCTGACCCCACCCGGTGACCGGGTCCTCGCCGCCCTTGCCAGAGACGAGGATGCCGCCGCCAAGAGGCAACCCGGCTCCTGGGGCGGAAACCCCGCCATGCCGTGCGCTTGCCAGCATCGGGTGTCTCGATCCCGGTGAGGATCCTCAAGAGCGTCGACTTGCCACAGCCATTACGCCCCACGATGACAAGCCCGTCCCGCTCGTCGAGCAACATGCTGACTCCGACAGGCAGCGGCTGCTTGCCATACGTCGCGGGAGGATGTGTCCAGCGCCCACGCTAGCCGTCGCCCTTGTCGGCCTTCTTCTTCTTCTTCTTCTTTCCGTCCTTCTTCTTGTAACGATCGCGCGGGATGATGTTCGGGCCCGGCTTCGCAACGTTGTCGTCACCGACCTCGAACGGCACCGGCAACTCCGTCACGGGATCGATCTCCGACACGGGCTCGTCCTTCGGATACACCGGCTGCTCGGGCTCGCTCGCACGAACCTGTGCGGAGCGGCGCGTGTCGATGCGAAAGAACACCGTACCGGGCGGCATGGAGTCGCGCGGCTTGCCATCCTTGGGCCGGAAGACGCGTACGTCGCTGATCGCCACCTCGTAGGCGCTCGCGAGATTGCTCGTGCTCGCCGGGAAAGTGTTCGGCGTGAAGGCGTCCGTGTGCCGCGAGGGAAAGATGCACTCGGACTCTTCGCGCAACGACGCATCGAAGTAGCGCTTGCCGTGCGCTTCCTCCAGGTCGATCGCGACCGCGATCTGTCCCCTGGCTCGCTGTCCGTCCTCGCCGACGTGCCAGATCAGCATGCCCTCGCGGAAGAAGTCGGCGTCGAAGCCGCGCTTGCCGCGCGCTTCCAGGAGGAAGTACTCATCCCCGGACGGCGACACCAGCACCTTGATGGCCTCGGTCATGCTGCCCTGGATCGGTCGCAGTGCGATGTGTTGGGTGTCTCCCGGGTGCACGATCTTCGGCTCCAGCCAACCGAGTGACATCTTGCAGTAGGCGCACAGGTGGAACGGCCTGTCCTTCTTGGACTCACCGGCGCCGAGGTGACCGATTGCCATCGTGCAGAACTTGCCGATGCCTGTGCGGTGACCGTAGCCATAGAAATCGGGTAACCCGAGCATGTGTCCGAACTCGTGGCAGTGCACGCCGATCGAAGCGAACTCCTTGCCGCCTTCCTCGACGATGTAATACGGCTTGGGTAACCCGCCGGCCGTGATCGTCGAGCGATGCGGCCACAGTTGGCTGCCGCGCAGACTCTTCCGCTCGCCCGCGTAGAGGAAGACGATGCCGCGGTGGCCAGCCAGCGCCTTCTTGCCGAACTTCTCGTAGAGGCCCGCGAGTGCGTCGCGAAACACGGTGCGTCGGCTGCCGTCGCCTGCGCCCATGTCCTGCTCGTCGTAGTAGGACCACGTCTCTGGCACTGTGACCCAATCGAAGACCTTACCCTCGACCTCGAAGGTGCCGACCGACTGCTCCTCGTAGTAATCGCGCATGCTGCCGCAGGTCACGCGGCCGTCCGGTGCACGCCTGTATTCGTTCTTCGAGAACAGCATCCGTTCGAGGTCGGTGGTAGTGAAGGCCGGGTTGTGCTTGACGTCCTTGAAGTCGATGCAAATGACCGCGAGCTTGAAGGTCTTGCCTTTCCAGTCCCGTACCGTCTCCTTAGGCGCCGGTGCCGGCTCGACGCGAGCGGTGAAGCGCGACGCCTTGCGCACGATGTGCACCGAGAGCTTCTTGCGCCGCTTCAGTATGCGTTTGGCAGCGCCGCTCGAACTCAACCTCGTGCGGTCGAAGCGCGTGAAGGTGTCACCGACGCGCAACCCGCCGCGCCAGGCCGGTCCGCCGCGCGTCACGCGCGTGACCTGGAATACGCCGCGGGTCTTCTTGAACTCGAAGCCCGGTTTGCCGACGGTGTCGCCGGCGCGGTATTCGATCACGGCATCCTTGCGTACGGCCGAGCGCAGCACCGCTAGCTTGACGTCCTTGCCGACGCGCACCAGCGACATGGCGCGCTCGACGTCCTCGATGTTTCGGATGCGCACCTTGCCGATGGCGCGCACGACGTCGCCAGGAAGGAGCTTGGCCTTGCCGGCCGGTCCGTTGACCCGTTGGGCCGTGAGCCCGCTCTTGGCGGCTTCACCCCAGCGGATGCCGAGGTCGGGGATCGCCCGCGCCTTGCCACGCATGCGCTTCTCGGCGGTGCGCAGGGTCTCGACCGCGACGATGCCCGGCGGAATCTCGCTGACGAAGCGATCGTCGAGAGGGGGCGTGGTCCAGGCAGGCAGCAACAGGGCGAGGGCTGCGAGCAATACCGGCGTGCAACGAGGCGCAGTCATGCGCGCCTCCTCCGCGTCCTGAGCGAGGGTTCGTCCTGGCGCCGGACGCTGTCGTTGGGACCCTCTTCAGGTGGACGACTAGCCTCGTGAGGGGGGGGTGTCTTCATGCTCGGGTTGCCTTGTGCGTCCTGATCCTAAACACAGAAGGCACAGAGAAGCAGGGAGCACCCAGAGCAGTGGCCTGCAGGGCGTTCATGCCATGGATGGACCTTGCGGTCACCAGGCCGGCCCAAGAGAAGCTAGCGGCCGTCGAAACCGACCGCGTTCGTGAGCCGCAGCGTCGGCGCCTGTGGCTCCAGCACCATGGCCTGCAGCCAACACTTGCGCAGCACCGGCGGGAACAGCAGGAAGGGAATCGGCGGGGCCATCGTGTAGTGCCCGGCCGAGTCGAGCTGCCGCACGTCGAGTAGCACGAACCAGCTCGAGTCGAGGTACCAGTGGTCCGGACCAAACGGCACTGGCGCGGCGAGCTTGCTGGCCAGCCAAACCGAAACCCAGCCATCGCGCATGGGCTTGCCTGCATCGACCGAGACGCCGACCTGGTCGAAGCGATTGCCGATCGGGTGCAGGGTTTCCGGGCCGTCGAGGATCTCCCAGCCCAGGCCGTATGCGTGGCTGCGCAGCCAGGAGCGCAGCACCGGATCACTGAAGCGCGCAGACAGTCGTAGTGTGTCGAGCGTGCGCCCACCGAGCGGCTTTGGTGTCCCTGTCTGTCCCGGACGATCGAAGGCCCAGACCTTCGTGTTGAACGGGGCCGGGACGCGTGGCCTTTGTGCATCGGCCGGCAGTGACAGCTGCCCGTGGACCGAGACGCCGTCTTTCGGCCAAGTTGCTGCCGCCGGCAGTAGCACGCCGATGCCGAAGCGATCTGGCACGGCGACAGGCTTCGGAAGCGTTGCCCGCACGAGGAAGGCCTGTGGGCCGCGACCGGTCCCGGAGAAGGTCACCGACACTCGTGCGACCTCGCGACTCGGGGTCACGTCTGGGTCCTGGCCGTTCGCGGCATAAGGCAGCACCACGAAGGTCACGGTCTCCGCGGTGGATGCATCCTCATCCTGCAGTCGTCCCTCCAGTTCGACCACGCGGCGTTGTCCGTGGTGATGCTCGCCCGGATGCATCATGTAGAGCGCCGTGACCTGGGTGGTGGCTGCGCCACGCACCGCACGGTTGGTCTTGGTCTCGTTGTAGAATGGTTTGCCGAAGGCGGTCGTTTGTGCCACGCCGTAACCAGCGAAACCAAGTGCTGCCAGGCCGGTCTTCGCCAGGAGGGGGAGGAGAGCCAGGGCGTCCATCAGTGGATTCTACCGCGATTGGGCTGCACGGTTCTGCTGCCCCCGACATCTAGGGTCCTCAGGAGGGGCCGGGGCTCGCGCGCCCTCAGGGAGCGCGGACGCGCGAGCCCGGGACCACCGCGTGTGTACCATCGGCGAAGCGCACCTGACACTTGGTGCCGCCGTCGTAGTCCGGGCTGGTGAGCAGCAGGACGGCGGGCTCGCCGTAGGCGGTGCAGCGTTGTTCGGCTTGGGTGTCGATGCCGCGCCAGTAGCGGACGAAGGGATTCTCTTCCCACTCGCGGCGGATCGTCGTCGGCTCCATGTGGCCCGGATACACCTCGGTGTCGGGCGGTAGCCGCATCAGAACTTCCATGATCGAGTGATGGATGTCCTCGAAGGTCGTGTGTCCGGGCGCCCGCGTGCCGCCGACGCTGCCGCGGAACAGGGTGTCCCCGGTGAACACGCGCGCATCGTTGACCTGGAAGCCGAGCTGCCCGGCGGTGTGTCCAGGAATGTGCACGGCGCGTACGTGCAAGTTGCCTGACACCACCTCGTCGCCATCGCTGAGCTCTCTGTCGAGGTCGCCGAAGAACTCTTGCTCGGCGGCGCCGCCGCAGATCGCACAGCCGAACCGCGCGCGGTAGTCGCCGTTGTGTGCGACGTGGTCGTGGTGGTGGTGGGTGCACAGCACGTGCGTCAGCGTGAGGCGCTCCGCCTCGAGACGTTCGACGATCGGTGCCATTGGCCCGCCTGTGTCGATGATGACGGCGTGCCCTCCCGGCTCGTCGCCGACGAGCCAGGTGTTGGACAGCCAGCGGTCGTGCATCGTGCGCTCGATGATCATCGCGTGCAGTCTACTTTGTCTATCTCGGGGTCGTCAGGTTCGTGTACTTCGACC
>NYZE01000120.1 GCA_002685965.1 Planctomycetota bacterium
GAGGACCAGCGGTTTGAGTCCTCCCCACAGCTCAGCGCGAAGCTTGAAGAGGATTATTGGCGCAAGCTGCAGGCTTTGGTCACGGAGTTCACGATCAGGACTCGCCACAACACGGTGTTGGTGGGGGCTCCTCGCTAGGCTTCGCTAGACCATAGCGGTTTGAGAGTGGGATACGTCGGCAGGTGGTCAGCTGCGTTGGGGTTATTGAAGCAGGCAGGTGGCCGTTTGCGACTCCTCTGATCTCGGTCAGATAGGGCTCAGGGCTCCAAAGGTCAGGGAGAAAGTCCGCTAGAACCCGCTGCGCTTCCCGGGCAGGACGGGGGCTTGCGTCGCTCGGTGAGGCTCTCAGCGAGGGTGTCGCCGGCATCCTCGACCTGCTCTAGCCGCTGTCCGTCCACCACGGTGCGCGGGGCATCGTTTCGCTGGCGGAACGCTGTTCCCCAGCAATCGCTACGATCGCGAAACCACTTCTGGGCACGGCTCCGGGGCCTTCGGAGGGAGCATCAAGGAAGCGGCTGCTGACAAACCAGTTACGAGCATTTATCCTTACTGCTGATTTGGCCTTGTCTGGTCCGGCCCTTGCATTGCCAGAACCCCGATTACAGCTTCTTCGAAGCCTGTTCGGCTTCCCTCAGAGGAGACTTATGCGGACCAAGCTCATTGCTTGCGTGGCTATCAGCGGCTCACTGCTGCTACCCACCGACCTTTTCGCCCATGGCGGGCAGTATCGTGGCCCTGGCGACGTCGTTCCCCCCGGTGGTGGTGGTGGCGGTGGCCAGAGCGGCAACCCCGGCGGCCCGACGACTCCTGGTCCCGGCGGCCCAACGACCCCGACTCCGGGTGGTCCGACGACACCCGGCCCGCAGACGCCGACCGGCCCGACCGGTGGCGGCAGCCGAGCTGGTCCGACGACCGGTGGCCCGCGCGGCGTTCAGCTTGGCGATGACCTCAACCAGTGGCAGTTCTGGTGGGAGTTCAACAAGGACCCCTACCTCAACCTGAAAGCCCGCGTTCGCGCCGGCTCGACCACGACCGGTTCCGACGACTTCCTCATGGGCCGCGGTCTCAAGAGCGAGGCGAGCGACACGCTCGCACCCTCCGAGCGCGACCTCAAGGGTCTCGTCATCCCGGCCTTGAAGAAGGTGCTCGACGATCCGGCAAGCAACCGCGACATCGTCTCGTCCTGCATGATCGCGCTGGCGAAGATCGGTAAGGACCCGACCATCCTGGCGCTCTTCAAGAAGCACCTGAGCGACAGCGACCAGGAGCAACGCGAATCGGCAGCCCTTTCGATGGGTATTGCCGCGATGCAGGAAGGCGTGGACGACCTGCTCGACATGGCCAAGGACACCTCGAACGGTCGCAAGATCTCGGGCAGGCGCAATGGCGTCGACTTCCGCACTCGCTCGTTCGCCTGCTACGGCCTGGGCCTGATCGCCCATCGTTCGCGCGACCTGGCGATCAAGCGCAAGATCTGGGACTCGATGCACGAGATTCTGAGCAGCAAGACGCGCGTGCGTCGTGACGTCCAGATCGCTGCCGTCAATACGGTTCGCCTGCTGAACCTCGATGCGACGCAGGAAGGCGGCAAGGAGCTCCGCGACGAAACCGTCAAGTTCCTGCTCGAGTTCATCGGCAACGACAAGGTCTTCGAGCAGATCCGCGCGCATGGCTACCAGGCCATCGCCAAGCTCATGGGCCGCAACGACACCAAGAGCACGATCAAGAACCGCTTCCTCAAGACGCTCAAGACCAAGCGGCAGCGCCACTGGATCTATCAGTCGGCAGTGCTCGCGCTTGGTGAGATGGCGACACCGGAGGACACCGCTGCGTGCAAGGCCATCCAGGATTATCTGGAGAAGGGCAAGAACCAGCAGGCGAAGCACTTCTGCGCCGTCGCACTCGGCCAGATCGGTGGCCCGCAGAACAAGAACTTCCTGCGCACCCGCCTGATCAAGTCGCGCACCAAGACCCTGGAGAAGCCGTGGCTCGCGATCGGCCTCGCGATCATGGACTTCAAGGCTCGTGAAGCGGACAAGTCCCGCGAAGTCGACTCGACTGCTCGCGACATCTATGAGCAGTTCCGCGGCACCAAGAGCCCGATCTTTGCCGCTGGCCTCGCCGTTGCGCTGGGCATCATGCAGGACAAGGACTCTGGCGACGTCCTGCTCGACCGGATGATGAAGTACAAGAACCAGGACGAAGCCGGTGGCTACGTGGCCGTCGCCTTGGGCCTCATGGGCTTCCAGGAAGCCAAAGAGGACATCAACACGCTGGTCGAGAAGGCAAGCCGCCGCCCGACCCTCTTGACGCAGTGCTCGATCGCCCTCGGTCTGCTCGGCGACAAGGAGATCGGTCTCAAGCTGATCACCCGCATGAAAGAGCAGAACACGGTCGCCGTGTTCAGCGCTCTGGCGCAGGCTCTCGGTTTCATCGGTGACCGGCGTGTCCTGCCGGGGCTCGTCGACCAGCTCAGCAACAAGAAGTTGCAGCCCTTGAGCCGCGCCTTCTCCGCAGTGGCGCTCGGCCTCGTCGGCGACAAGGAAGAGTTGCCCTGGAACAGCAAGATCTCGGTCGACCTCAACTACCGAGCGAACGTAGAGACGCTGACCGGTAACGGCGGCACGGGAATCCTCGACATCCTGTAAGCGTTACGGTCGAGAAACAAAGGAAGGCGGTCGGCCCGATGGGTTGGCCGCCTTCCTTTGTTTCGGCAGAGCAGGCCTCCTCCCCCACCCGACTGCAGGGAAAGGGGCCTTGCGCTTGATCCCTCTTGGTGCGGGCTCGAGGACCTCAGCCCCTCCCACCCCGACCGCTTGGGCCGCTATGCTCGGTTGACGTTGCGACGCCGCCCAAACCTCCTGATCGCCCTTGGGGCGTCCGTGCTCATCGCAGGTCTCGGCATGGCCCTGACGAGCTACGAGTCCTACAGCTCGCTCTACGACGCGACCTATGTCGGAAGCAAACGCTGCGGCGAGTGCCACACCCAGATCTACCGCGAGTGGCAGGCCTCGCCGCATGCGAACATGATGCGCGCCCCGACGCCCGAATCGGTCGTCGCTGACTTCGACGATCACGAGTGGCGTCCCCCGCGGATGGAGGGCGAGGGTCCAGCGGTCGCGCGCATGCGCAAGGAGGGCGCTCGCTACGTCATGGAGCTGCGCCATCCCGATGGGGAGCGCTACGTGGAGTTCCCGGTCAAGTACGTGATCGGCTACCAGTACCGGCAAGCCTACGTGTTTCAGGCCTGGGACTGGCAAACCGGTGAACCCACGGGCGTACTACGGCGCTTCCCACTGCAGTGGTCGGTCAAGAGAGGCGAGTTCTTCCCCTACTGGAACATGCAGGAGAAGAGCGAGCCGACGATCCCGGACCTGTGGCAGCAGATGACTGGGGCAACCCACAACTCGGCATGGAACCTCTTCTGCGCCCGCTGCCACACGACCAACCTTGAGATCGTGAGCGAGGATGAGCTGCACACGCGTGGCGAGACACGGTGGAGCGAGGAGAGCATCGGTTGCGAGGCATGCCACGGACCCGGCAGCAAGCACTGTGACTACTTCGCGACCAACTACGTCAACCGCATCGCACACTTCGCCATTGGCAGCCTGCGCGGCGAGCCCGTGGCCTACATCGCCAACCCGCCAAAGCGGAGCAAGGGTGGTGACGTCAGCACCTGCGCCCGCTGCCACGGCCCGGACATTCCGACGATCAACACCGAGATCTACCGCCGCTACGAGCCCGGCTACAGCCGCGAGGGCAAGGTGAACGACCTGACCCCGTTCTTGAAGAGCGTGCCACTCACGCCCGGCCGCAGGAACCCGACGATCGAGGTCTGGGACGACGGCATGCCCAAGGGCATCGGCATGTTGCTGCGCTCGTTCATCGAGTCCAAGTGCTGGGAGGCGACGCCGGAGGGGGAGCACGCACCGGCCTGCTAGGACTGCCACGATCCGCACGCCAACAAGCGGCCGCGCAAGCCCGGGATCCTCCAGGCCGGTCCGGTCAGCGACGCCTACTGCGTCCGCTGCCATGAGGACATCGGGCGCGACCCGGTGGCGCACTCACACCACAGCGCCGGAACCTCCGGCGCCCACTGCTACGACTGCCACATGCCGCGCACGCTGCACAACGTCGTCGGCGGCTACGAGAAGTGGACGCGCACGCACTGGATCAGCTCCATCCCGAAACCGGAGGCGACCATCGAGCACGGCGACGGCGGCGCGCCGAACGCATGCAACCAGTGCCATGCCGACAAGGACGCGAAGTGGTCGCTCGGCTGGATGCGCAAGTGGTGGCCTCGGTGAGCCTGGCCTCGCCTGCTTGTGTCTCGGCCTTGAACCAACGAGCCACACGCCGGACCCCTGCCTGAGCCTCCCGAGGCCGAAACCGTCCAACGTGCGCTTCGTGGCCGAGTTTGGCTGAGGCGCGGGAGGCCATGCCTCGAGGGATCGACAGTTTATATATTTTGCGGATAGGCTATCGCCATGCGAAGTCTCCTCCTCGGTGGCGTTCTGGCCAGCATTCTCTTGGTGAGCACGGACGGTCTTGGGCAGTCGGTGCCACACACGCGGACGATCCCGAAGCTCCTGACGGGCACGTTCTCGGGGACCGCGAGTTCGTTCCCGTTTGGGCGGACGGGGGGCAGGGTACAGTACTGGTTCCGTCAGGATCAGCTCCACGCGACTTCGCTCGTGACCGCGATCGGCTCGCGTCCAAGTAGGGGCTACCAGAGCAACACGGGCAGAACCCAGTCGATGGAGGTGACGGCCGCCAACACTGCGCTGACCTACGCGCAGTTCACGAACGTGTTCACGACCAACCTCGGAGCGGCGAAGGTTCTCTTCGCGCGTAAGAACGTTTCGATCCCGCCGATCGTGGCGAACCAAGACCCAGACAAGTTTGCCGCGAGCATTGCGCTCGATGCCCCCTTCCTCATGCTCGGCCCGAACCTGGTGCTTCAGTGCGATCTCGGGTCGGCGGTGGGCGCGAAATCCGCGCCGTACAACACCGACTTGTTGAACGTACAGGGCGCAGGCAAGCACTTCACGAGTGACCCCGGGTGTGGAGGCTCAATGGCGGCGACAACGACGCCTGCCGCCTACAGCCTCGTCGTCACGGGTGCGCCGGCGTCGACGGTGGTGCTCTTGTTCCTGTCGAGCAACGCGACAAAGTGGGGGCCGATTGACTTGCCATTCAAGCTCGACGGGCTTGGCATGAAGGGCTGCCTCCTCGGTGTCGACCCGCAGTTCGTCCTCGGCATCGTCGCCGACGCGAGCGGGCGCGCCACTCTGGCAGTCCCGTTCCCGACTCCGAAGGCGTCTCCACTGGTCCTCTACTCGCAGGCCGTGCACGTGAGTCGATCGACGGCGAATGGACTCGCGACGACGAACGTCGTCCGTTCGCTCATCGGCAACGTCGGCTTTTGTCGCGTCATGTACAACTTCACGGCGGATGGCCCGAACGCACAGTATGGCCCATTCGACTGGCAGCCCGCCTTGCTGCTGAAGCCCTGACCCTGTTCCCATCTGGATCAAGGCGCGCCGGAGGCGCCCCCTAAGGTCGGCGCCGCCAGCGTGGATCCGTTTGTGGTGCGAGCCCTCCTGCTGCCTCTGGGCTTGCCGCCCGCCCCCCCCCATCGCAAACGGAGGCGAGTCGTCAAAACGAGCGCTCGCCTCGCCGTTCTTCTCAACTACAATCGCAGAGTTCCGGGTCTTTGCGCATGGATCCTCTTCTCACATTGCTGGTCGGGCTCGTCGGTGGCTTCGGGCTCGGAGTGCTCGTCGTCCTATGGCGAACGCGCGTCCAGGACGAAGCCACTCGCCGTGACCTGGCCCGCGTGCAGGGAGAGCTGGCGGCCGAGCGGGCGCGGGCCGAGGAGCGCGATGCCAGCATGGCCCGTGAGAAGGACTGGCTCGAGCGCCAGACCAAGGAGATGAAGGTTCACTTCGAGGCGCTGGCGGCAAAGACGCTGGAGTCCTCGAACAAGAGCTTCCTGGAGCGAGCAAGCGAACGCATGAAGCCCCTCAAGGAGGAGCTGGGCAAGCTGCAGGAGCAGACGCGCGCCATGGAGGAGAAGCGCGCCAAGGCCTACGGCTCGCTCCACAAGGAACTCGAGGGCCTGCGCGACAGCACGAAGAGGTTCCAGGAGCAGTCCTCTCAGCTCGCGACCGCCCTGCGCGGGTCCTCCCAGGCGCGCGGGCGTTACGGTGAACTCCTGCTGCGCAACGTCGTCGAGATGGCCGGCATGACCGAGCACTGCGACTTCATCGAGCAGGAGACCACCGAGTCGGGCATGCGTCCTGACGTGGTGGTGAAGCTGCCCCCCGATGGACTCATTCCCATCGACGCCAAGTGTCCCATGTCGGCCTTCCTCGACGCGGTGGCCGCCGACGACCCCAAGACCCGCGAAGCCCTGTACATCAAGCACGCCAAGGAGTTGCGCCAGAAGGTCCGCGACCTCAAGAAGGCCGACTACGCCGCACAACTCGAGGGCAAGGTCGACTTCACGGTCATGTTCCTGCCCGGCGACGACCTGCTCGCGGCGGCATTCAAGTACGACCCCAAACTGCAGGAGGATGCGCTCAACAGCCGCGTGTTGATCGCCACTCCGGTGACGCTCGTCGCCCTGCTGAGAACGGTCGGGGTCTACTGGAAGCAGCATGACCTGGCCCAGGGCGCCGAGGAAATCCAGGAGTGGGCCCGGGAGCTCCACAAGCGCGTGGTGACCTTCGTCGAACACCTCGCCGGAATCGGAAAGCACCTCGGCCAGGCGCAGGACTCCTACAACAAGACGATAGGGAGCTACGAGCGGCGCGTGCGTCCGGCGGGTCAAAAGCTCGAGCAGCTCAACGCGGTCCAGGGCGAGCTGCCCGAGGTCGCCGAGGTCGAGGAGTCCGTGCGCCAACTCTCGCTCCCGCAGTGAGCGTGCGAGCCCAGGTGAGGACCTTCGTCGAGCGGTTCTGGCCCTCCTAGCCGCGCCAGCAGCTCAGACTCGGCGCGCTGGGGCCGTCGACCAGGTGATCGGGATTGCGTGCGGGCGCTGGCCTCGTCCTCGAGAGGGCGATTAGGATGCGCTCCAAATGTCATCGCAAACCCCCAGGTCCAACCGCAGGTTCCTTTGGCTGGGATTGTCGCTGTTCTCGCTCGCAGCCTCCGCGGACGTTGTGTTGCGTTCAGTTCCGGACTTCGACGAGTTGGCCTCCCTGACAGCCGCAGCAACCCACAGCGAGATCGACGAGACCACACTCAGGTTTCGGCTCGAGGGTGTGGATCGCAGCTTCGAAGTCTCGGCGAAAGGCAACGACAAGTTCTATGCGATCACCAAGGCGACGGAGTCGAAGGAGCCGCTCACAGTGAGCACTTGGCCGGGTCTGCTCGAAGGGAAGGGGTGGCCATCGCTTCCCTACTTCGGCAACGTACTCTGGCAGATCGAAAAGGACGGAGAGGTCCTCCTTGCCTACCAGGATCGTGTCGCTCAGAGCCGGCGCTTCCGCTGGTTAGGCTGGATGATCCTCATCGTTTCGACTGCCGTTTTGGGACTGTGGTTCAGGCGCTACGTCTTTTCAGATTCGGCGACGGTCCAGGCAACGGTCCAGGCGACGGCCGCGAGAACTCACGCCTGGCCCGGAGTGATCGAAACGACTCCGAGCCGGCCGGCATGCCCCGATCCGCGCGGTGGTTCTGGGATATCGCCGGGGCTTTTCTCCTGTGTGTCTCCCTCGTCTGGATCTTCGCGGCCTTATTTGGCCAGGAACGCCCGATCCCCACGGCTGCCGACCTCGTCTGGAAGAGCGGCGTCGTCACGGGCGTCCGCCTCGATACGGGCAAGGTGCGGACCGGACCGCAGTTCACGCAGCAGGAGATCAAGAGCTTCTCCTTCGCTCTCGAGGACGTCGAAGGTCGCTGGGATGTCCCGAAGGCCCACTGGAACTACGATGCTTTGGCGCGGACGCTCGTACCCGACGCGGATGCTCGTCTACTGGTCGAGAACGGCGCCTGGGTGGCGAAACACGGAAGGAGCACTGGTATCGAGCAAGTTTGGGGCATCGAGGTGCGCGGCGAGAAGATCGTTTCCCTCAGGCAGCAGACAGAACTTGCGCACCAGCGGCGAGCCCGTCCGACACCCTGGATCCTCATCGCCCTCGTGCTCTTCGCCGGCGCGACCTGTTTCGCCTACGGCCGCCTCTGGGGTCGATCTCCCTCGTAGTCGGCATCGCCGGTCACGCCGTACGCACACGCGGCGGCACGCTTGCGCGCCGCCGCGTGGCGTCCGCTCTGGCCGCCGGTGCGGTCAGAGCGGAGCGATCGTACGGTGTCTGGTTCGCTGGCTACAGACCGAGGAACCACTCGGTGCCGTTGGACGTGCCGTTGAGGGCGTCCTTGGGGTTGAAGTGCACACTTTGCCAGTTGATCACCAGGCCAGTCAGGTTCGCGTCGTTCGGAATCGGAACCGGGAACGTTCCCTTGGCGCTCGCCGCGAAGGCCGTCAGGTAGAACGGCGGCCTCACGAGGAGGTTGCCGAACGGCGTTTTGACGGCGGGCAGCCGGCCCGCGCCCATGATGATCATGGTCCCGATAGCGCCGCTGAAGTGCGCGTTGTAGTCGAGAGTCGGCGTCCCGCCGAGTACCGGCATTGTGGTAGTGAGGGTTGTGAGGCTCGGCACGGAAGTGTTGCCGATCACGTGGACGAAGACCCGACCAATAGCGCCGGAGCTCGGGTTCATCAGGCCAATACCCTTGTTGGTACGCGGATCGAAGTTCATCCACAGGCGCTTGACCTGGATCTTCTGTGAGTTGACCGACGTCCAGTACTCGCCATTCCCGTAGGAGTTGCGGAGCGGTGAAGCGGCGGTTGGTGCGTGGCATGCACCCAAGATTCCGAACCACTCACCCTTCTGGACGATGATCGGCTTTGTGGGCCTGAGGATCGTATTGGCCTTGCCGGTTGCGTGGAAGCGGACCTGGGCGGCAGTCGGCGTGAAGGCAGCGGTCGGCGGCGTGGGCACGACGATGC
>NYZE01000121.1 GCA_002685965.1 Planctomycetota bacterium
GCCTCTTGGAGGGGCGCCTGGTGTGCCTTCATCTTGGTGTCGAGGTCAGCGACGATCGCGGCGACCTTCTCGACGTTGCGGTCGCCATACATCTCGGCGCGGAAGGCCGCCAGGGTGAACGGGCGGGACTTGAAGTGGACGATCCAGCTCTGCGTGTCAGCCTTCTTGCCTGGCAGAGGCTTGCCTAAGAAGACGGGCTTGGCGGACGACTGCGGCACGACCGACAGAGTCGGGGCGCTGCCTGGCGCCGAGACTTGGGTGGCCGGCTGTGCGGGTGCCGATTGAGTGGTCAAAACGGGCTGCGTAGGCCCGTTGGGAGCGCTGCCGGGAGCTTGCGCCGGAAGTGCGGTGATGGCCACTAGGCAGGCCGCGGACGTGTACATGAATCCAGACATGAATCTAATGCTCGTGCAAGGTGAGAGTGGACGGGGTTAACGAGAAATGTTGCGGCGCAAGATAGCATGGCTCAGCGCTTCTGCACAGGTGGTGGCGAGCCTGCGCGCGCGCGCTAGGTCGTCCCGGACAAGGTTGTTTGCCTGCGCGTGCGCCTTGGCGTCGAGCCAAAAAGGCGCGCGGACCAGGCTCTGGCCAAAGCTCCCATGGGAGCGGAGCTAGCGCCCACTCTTGGCCCAATCGCCGACGTAGAGGTCGGTCATGAGCGCCTGCTCGGGATCATGTGCGTAGGCGGAGAAATCGGTGACGCCGTGGTGGCGCAGCACGTCCTCGTCGATCAAGAGTGATCCAGTCAGCTCCTGTGGTGGGCTGGTTGCGATCAGATGGAAGGCGTCAGCCACGATGTCGGGCTTACGGCTGCGTCGGACCATCGCGTCGCCGCCGAGCCGCTCGACCGCCGCAGTCGCGATGAGTGTCTTCGGCCACAGCGAGTGGACGCCGATGCCGTAGCTGCGCAGCTCACCTGCAAGGCCGAGCGTCAGCAGCGACATCCCGTACTTCGACATCGTGTAGGCCGTGCACCCCGCGATCCACTCGGGCTCCAGGCGGATCGGCGGCGCCATGTTGATGATGTGTGCGTTCGTCGACTGCTTGAGCCATGGTAAGCAGGCGTGACTGCAGACGTAGCTCGCGCGCACGTTGACCGACATCAGGAGATCGAAACGCTTCGGTGGTGTCGACTCCAGCGGCGTGAGCTGGATCGCGCCCGCGTTGTTGACCAGCACGTCGATTCCGCCGAAGTGTTCCGCGGCTTGCTCTGCCATCCACTGGCAACGCTCGGCATCGCGAACGTCGACTTCCAGCGGTAGCGGCTGACCGCCGGCTGCCAGGACTTCGGAGGCGACATCGAAGATCGTTCCCTTGAGTTTCTGCTGGGTATCGTCAGCAGTCTTGGCAGCGATGACGACGTTGGCGCCGTCTCGCGCCGCCCGGATGGCAATCGCGCGGCCGATGCCGCGACTTGCCCCCGTTATCACAACAGTGCGCCCTTGGAGTCCGGTCATGCCGTCGAGGATAGCGCTGCTTGGGTGACCCAGAAGTACGCCACATGTCTTTCGGGCCCTCTTTGCCGCTGACCGCTTCGCTCACTGGTGCGCTACTTCGGCTGCGCGCTACTCTGCCTGCGTCCGCGCACGTTCTTCCGGGTCGTCCACTAGCGCTTGTTGATCGTTACGCCCGGCCAGTCGTCCGTGCGAAACGGTGATGCGGGCAGTCCTGCGCTGTTGAACAAGTTGCACTTCGGATCGTCGAGCCATCCGTAGCGGGCGGCGACCGGTGACTTGACCTTGTTGCTGTGTACGACGACCTGGTCACCGGCGATCGTCGCGATCGCCGGGTGGAACTGCTGATCCTCGCCAGCGACCGTGAAGCCGATCAGCTGCTTACCTCGTGCGCGTAGGCCCTCGGCGTGGGCAAACGTCAGCTCCAACGCGCCGTCTTTCGCCTGCATCCTCACATACATCGGCCCGGAGTAAGCGACGCGCTCGCCGTAGACCTGGGCCCGTGCTGCCAGCGCGAGCCGGCGGCCGACCTCGTGCTTGTTCCTCGGGTGAATGTCCCTCGTGTTGCCGATGTCGATGGTGACTGCCATCGCCGTGCGCGGCAGCGCCAGCGCCAGCGTCTGCGCCTCGCGCAGCTCGGCCCAGGTACGCGGGTCGTTGCGTTTGCCGACCTTGTAGTTGGGGAGTTGGACGAAGAGGAACGGGAAGTCGCCTTGGTTCCACATCTTGCGCCAGTCGAGAATCATCCCGCGGAACAGCGACCGGTACTGGTAGGCGCGGCCGACGTTCGACTCGCCTTGGTACCAGATCGCACCGCGGATCGCGTACGGAACCAGCGGTTGCAACATGCCGCGTGCAAGGTTGCCGGGCCGATGCCGATCGTTCGGCCCGTTGCCAATGCGAGGGCGGGCTGGCGGGCGCTTGCCGGCGCGCCGCGCAACAGCCGCCGTTTCTTCCCACTTCGCGAGCTTTGCGTCGAACCGCTTCTTGCGCTCGGGCCACCCCTCGAGTCGCGCGTTCCAGCGATTGACGAGATAGCTGCCCTCTTCCGTGCTACGGAGTCCTGCATCGCTCGTCCACGCTTCGACCCGCGTGCCGCCCCAGGAGGTATGCACCAGTCCAACTGGCACGCGGTCGAGGCCATCGTGCAGGCTGGCGTGCAGTGAGCGGCCGAAGTAGTAGCCGACGGCCGTGAAAGCAGCGACCGTCGCTGGTGAACAACGCTTCCAGCTCGCCTTGACATCCATTTGTGGTTTCGCGGCGGCGCGTTTGGCGACGTGGAACAGCCGGACCCTTGGGAATTTCGCGGCCGCGATCTCCGCTGCGGCGTTGTTGGAGCGCCTGACCTGATACTCCATGTTCGATTGCCCCGAGCACACCCAGACCTCTCCGACCAGGACATCCTTGATGGTGACTCTAGTGTTGCCGGCCACCTTCAGGGTGTGTGGACCGCCTGCGGGCATCGGCGCCAAGTCGATGCGCCAGCGTCCGTTGGCGTCAGCCTTTGTGACAACGTGCTGACCAGCGATCGTGATGGTGACCTCCTCGCCGGCCGTCGCCGTTCCCCACACCGGACATTTCGCGTCCCGCTGCAAGACCATGTGATCCGAGAACAGCGCCGGCAGCCTGACGTCGGCGTTGGCCGTCGCCGCAATCAGGGCGAGTGCGCAGATGGTGAGGGTAGGCATGTGGTCGTTCTAGCGGTGGCCACTCCACTGTGATAGCGCGCAGCTTCGTGCTCACGGCTTGCCCGGGCCAGCAGCAGCACGCCGCGCAGGCTCCCATGACTCTGCATTGCAAAGTGTCACAGGTAAGCCGACTGGGGGGGGCGGGGTCGTTAGGCTGGCATCCAGCCTGGCGGCGCTTCGAAGTGCTTGGCTCTCTGGCGCCTTGACCGGCGCACACGTGCGTCGTCGATGACGCGTTCGAGTTCGTCGAGGTAGGCCGAGAAATCGCGGCGTCCTTCCTCGGACAAGCGCACCAACGTCTGCGGTCGACGCCCCTCGTAGCCCTTCCAAACTTCGACGACGCCGGCTTCGTGCAAGACGTGCACGTGCCGCGACAGGTTGCCGTCGGTGAGTGTGCAAAGCTCCTTGAGGTCCGTGAAACGGATGCCCTCGGGTCGCGCGATCAGCGCCGTGAGGATGCCGAGGCGTGCCTTTTCGTGCAGGACTCGGTCGAGGCCATCGTAGGCGAACTGGCCAGGCGCGGTCTCCTTCCTATGCGTGGCCACGGTCGCTCCTCTCGATCGAGTGCAAGAACACCGCCGCGAGCGCCACTTGGCCGCAACCGAACGAGATACCCATGCTCCACGGCGTGCGCCATGCATCGCCCGAAACCGCGAGGAGGGTCCCGGTAGCCAGGAACCAGAGGCCGACCCAGCCGACCGAGCGGGGTAGGTGCAGGCGCGACGAGAAGAGCCCCAGTGCGTAGAGGAGTGACCACAGGCCGGGGAGGTACTGCGGCCCGCGATCGATCAGCATTGCGGAGACGATGACTCCGACGACGACTGTCGGCGCGAACTGGCCGAGTGCGACCAGGGTCCTGCGGCGCTCGCCTGGACTGGCGCGGAGATAGTTGCGTGCGACGTCGCCGAAGCAGAGCGATGCGCAGGCGGCACCTACGACGAGCCAGAACAGAGCGAACTCGTGTGCATTGGCCGCGGGCAGGACAGTGGCCTGCACGGCTGCAGCGATCCCGGCGATCGCGCCGGTCATTGCCGTGGGCCAGGGCCGGTAGCCGCGGAACAGTTCGCTCTTGAGCAGGTGGGCGTGGATCTCGGAGATCCGCGAGACTGCTTCGTTGACTTCCATTCATCTCGACTCTACATCGCAAAGTTCATTGCGACAACGGGGGGTGGGGTCCAGCGGCGGGGGCCTATGCGTCGGTAACCTGGCGGTAAAGCAGTGTGATCGGCGGGGCGGAGTCGAGCATCGGACGGCCTGCGGGCTTGTCGAACATGGGGCCGCGGGGGCTCAGTCGTAGATCTTCCGCACGGGCCGGACGCCGATTTGGTCCGAACTCTTGTCGCAGAGGAAGGAGCGCCGGTGCGTGGCGCGCGCTTCTGGTGCCGTACTGCTCCACGAGCCGCCGCGGACCATCGCGCTCTCTTTCGCCGACCCACGCAGACCATCGCCGGCGCGGAATGCCTTGCTGTAGGTGCCGAGACCATCGCGGCACCACTCGGCGACGTTGCCGCAGGTGTCGAAGAGGCCGAAGCCGTTGGGCACGAATCGACCGACCAGTGCGGTCTTGCTCCAGCCATCGCTGGTGCCGCTCAAGTTGCCCGTGGCTTCGGTCTTGGTCTTGGCACAGCGTGCGGCGTATTCCCACTGCGCCTCAGTCGGTAGCTCGAAGCCCTGGTGGCGGAGCACTTCCATACACTCGAGGTAACTGACGTTCTCGACTGCTCGCAGCGACGACGCGAAGCGGCCGCCCGGGTCGCGGCCGGGCTGGAAGACACTCGGCTCCTGGCCTGTTAGTTGCTTCCATTGGGCTTGTGTCATCTCGTACTTTGCGACGAAGAACGGCTCGAGCGTGATCCGGCGTACCGGCGCCTCGTTGAGCTGGGCGGCGGCGTCGTAGCCAATCGCAGCCGGGTCGGAGGGCTGGGCGCCAAGGTGAAACTTGCCAGCTGGGATCAGCACGAAGACGATGCCGTTCTCGACGTTGGTTCGCAGGCGACCACTCCGATCGCGCCGCGGCAGGCGAGGCCCCTCGTTGGTGCGTCGTTGATGGAACTCCCTGGAGCGCAGGTGGAAGAACTCCTGGAGCTTGGTGTTCGGGTTCATGCCGAGTGGCACGAGTCCGTATTGCGGAACGATGCGTAGGCCGCCGTAGACGGGGCTGGCCGCGATCTCCGTGATCGCGGTGTCCCACTTGGCCTTGTACTTGCCGATGAACTCGCGTTTGATGCGGCGTGACCAGCTCAGCCGCTGTCGCATGTCGCGTAGCTCGTTGCGGCGGAACGCCTCCAGATCCGTGGCGAGGCCTCTCAAAGACCCGAGCAGGAACGAGTTGATCCACAGGTTCGCCATCAAGAGGGTCTCTCGGCGATGCGGCTTACGTGCGTCCTGGAGATCCAACGCCAACGTGCTCCACTCCATGGCAGTGAAGGCCAAGAGGCCGCTAGTCCCGCGCTGCGGCAGTTTGCCGTCCACCAGGTGCTCCTCGATGTCGTTGCTGATGCGTCGGATCGCGCTGCGAAGCTGGTTCGCTTCGCTCGGCAGCGGTGTGTACTTGATGATCCACTCGCGCATGGCCGCCTCGTTGGTCGGCCAGGCCGGAAACAGCTTGGCGGCCTCGAGCTTGGCTTCGGCCAGGCGCGGGACGAAGGACAGGTAGCGCAGCATCCCGAGCATGCGGTTCGACCCCGCTGCTTCCGTGACCAGTTGATTGTTCGTCGAGGCGAGCTCCGTGTTCGCTCGTTGGGCCTCGGCGGCACTCTTCGTCGCCGCACGCTCGCTCTCCAGGAGGGCCTTCTGTTTGACCTCGAGGTCGTGCTTCTGGTCCTGGAGCGTGGTCTTTTGCTGCCCGAGGACGGTGGTCTGTGCCTTGACCGTTCGGTACTGACTGAAAGCGATGACGAGGCCGATGATCAGCGAAGCGGTCGCGATCGCGGTGGCGCTCACCTGGATCCGGTAGCGACGCAGGAACTTCCGGGTGCGATAGACCCAGCTCGGTGGGCTGGCCAGGACCGGCTCGAACTGGAGGTGCCTGCGAATGTCGGCCGCGAGCTCGGTTGATGAGCCGTAGCGCCGCGAGCGTTCCTTCTCGAGCGCGCGCATGACGATCCAATCGAGGTCGCCGCGCAGGCGCTTGTGCAGCCCGAGTGGGTCGGTGCGCCGACGCTCGGCGTGCTCGTTGCCGCCGTCGGCGATCGTCGAGACCTTCGACGAGGGCTTCGGTGGTTCTTCTTCCTGGATCGTGCGCTGGATTTCGGCGAGCCCTTGTTCGCGCAGGAGCCACGAGTCGAAGGGCCGGTGACCGGTCAGGAGTTCGTAGAGCAGCACGCCCAGCGAATAAACGTCAGCCCGGGTGTCGACGTCGACGCCACTGCCCGCTTGCTCAGGACTCATGTACTCCGGGGTCCCGATCCACTGGCCCTGGCGAGTCAGTAGCGTCTGGTCGGTCAGCTGCTCGTCCGTTGCTAGCGCGAGCCCGAAGTCGATCAGCTTGGGCACTGGCTTGCCATCCTGGTCGGCGACGAGGATGTTCGATGGCTTGATATCGCGGTGGATGATGCCCTTCTGGTGCGCGTGCTGCAGTCCGTTGCAGATGTCGAGGAAGATCTCGAGCCGCGCTTGCACCGTCAGTCGATGGTTGTCGCAGTAGTCGGTGATACGGATGCCGTCGACGTACTCCATGACGAAGAACGGGCGGCCGTCCTCGGTCGCACCGCCGTCGAGCACCGCAGCGATGTTGGCATGCCCCATGAGCGACAACGCTTGCCGCTCCTGGTCGAAGCGAGCGAGCGTCTCCTTGTTGTCGAGGCCGAGCTTGATGACCTTGAGGGCGACCTGGCGTCGCAACGGCACAAGTTGTTCGGCGAGGTAGACCGTCCCCATGCCGCCCTCGCCGAGCACACGCAGAATCGTGTAGGCACCGATGCTCTTCGGCCGCCAGTCCTCGAGGTTGGGATCTGGCGACGTGGGTTGGTGCGTCGACGGACGAGGGGAGAAGGAGGGCATGCGTGGGGGTGGGGGTATCTACGCAGGAATGTAGGCCGACTCGTACGTCTGTGCCCGCCCCCCCTCGCAACATCTCGCCGGGGAAGAGGTCCAGCGGGGTAGCGCAGGGACTCCAGGGTTCGCTCGAGGGTCGGGAATGATCTCGGCCAGGACGTCGGGCCCGGTGCCCCAGACCTAGGTCTTCTTCTTCCAGTCTTGCGCCGCGAGTGGACTCGCGAGCTGCAAGCGCAGCTCGATCAGTCGCGCCACACGATCTTTCCCTTGTCGACGCTCCAGTCGAGTCCGAAGAACCCGGCCGCGCGAACGCCGGCCGTGCCGTTCGACAGGATGTCCGGTCCGGCGACGAAGACGTCGGGATAGTGCACGCCGGAGACGAAGTAGGGTAGGCGGTCGGCAAGTCGCATCCCGGCGACGCCGGTCCCGGTCACGACGCCGACCAATGCGCGTTTTTCACCGTGGCGCGGCCAGCAGAACAGGCACGCCAGGTCGTCGCCCTTGACTTCACGCTTGCCGATACGCACGGCGCCCGCTGTGACCTCGACCGGACAGCCCTTCAAGACCTGGTCCCAGCCGGCGTTGGTGTCGCGCCGACCGTAGAGGATCACGCTGCGCCCCTCGTAGGCGAGCGGGTCGAAGTTGGTGTCCCGGACGATCTCGACGCTGCCGTTGCCGCGATACCAGAACGTGTCCGAGTCGTAGCGCGCTTTGGCCAGCGTCAGTCCTTGCTCGACGGGGCTACCCCCGGTGCCGACGACGCAGACGAAGCGGTTGGCGAAGGCATGCTTGAACGGTCCGTAGCGGTGCGGCCCCTTGGCCAGACTTGGTGGTGGCGCAGCAGCCCATCCCACGGCGGTCTTGGCCAGCCGAATGCCCGACTTCGCCTTGGCCCACTCGACGTCCAACTCGCCGCCGTCGAGTCGCACCGCGACGTTCTTGCCGGCCGGCATGTGTCCGGTCTCGAGTCGTAGTTGTACGACGTTGTCTGTCTTGCCGGTGAAGCGGCGCTTGTGTGGGTCGAAGCGGATCTCGACGCGGCTGGGTGCGTTCTGCTCCTCTTGCTGCTCGATCACGGCCCAGTGTGCTTGCGACGAGACTGCCGGGTTGACCGTCGTGAAATCGACGAAGCGAACCTCATCGACGGCCGGTCGCCGACGCCGGGCGAAGAAGTCGAACATCGGCTGCCAATCGACGCAGCCAGTCCCGGGCTCGTCGCTGTCGTTCCACCAGTGCCCCGCGCCGGGTTGCTCGTGCCATTGCAGGTCCTTGTGGAACTCGCCGAGCAGCTTGCGCATCGCGCGTGCCTCGCGCACCGGCACGTTGTCGTCCTTGTCGCCGTGCAGGATGTAGACGCCGTGCTGGACGTAGTTCCGCGCCAGCGCGAGCGTGTCGCTCGATGACGCGGCGCGGCGCAGTAGCTGCTGCATCGGCGTCGGGTCCTTCCAGTTGCGCGCGCTCGAGTAGGACCAGAAGCTGGCCCATCCGGCGCTCGGGCCGATCGCGGCCCATTGGCTCGGGAAGGTCGCGCCGAGGTGCCAGGTGCCATGGCCGCCCATCGAGTGCCCGGTCAGGTAGATGCGCCGCTCGTCGACGTCATAGTGGTCGAGTGCGTCGCGCAGCACTTCCATCGCGTCGAGACGGCCCCAGTCCTCCCAGTCGAAGCCGAACGGCCGGCGGTTCGTTGGCGCGACGACGTGGCACCAGGGCTTGGGCGCATAGCACGCGGCCTGCCGGGACCCCTCGACGCCAGCGCCGTGACAGGTCAACACCAGGGCCGGCTTGACGTCGTAGGTGACGGTGCGTGTCGCCGGACTCACGGCGTAGTACTGGACGCTGCCGTCGGCCGCGCTGACGAAGGTGCGGCGCAGCCTGTCGGTCCGATCCGTGCGCTTCAGCGTGACCTCGGTCGTATCGAGGACGCCGGTGCCGCGCAGTTCGAGCTTGAAGGATGCCAGGCCCACGGCGCCCGGCTTGACCTTGAGCAGCACCCCGACCTTGCAACTCGACATCGGTGGGACGTTCGTGATCGTGCTGAATGCCGGGCCTTCGCCGGCCACTTGCACCCAGACCTTGTGCTTCCATTCGGTGGTCGCGTTGAGCAGGCGCAGGCCGACCCAAGCGTCTGCTGGCGCACCGGCAATGAGGTCCGGGATCGTCCGGTCGTGTTTGCCGAAGGTGATGCCCGCCTTCGCTGGGCGGAAGCTCGGCTGGATGGCGCCGCGGCCGCAGCGAAACAGGAACTCGTTGCGTCCCTGCTGGAGCTGCACCGGGATCTCGAACCAGCCAGCGCGGTAGGGGTTACCGCCGCGTGGCGCGCCGTTGAGGTAGACCATCGAATGACCGCGTGCGGTCAACAGGACGGCTTGCGCGGTCGCTGACTCGACGATGCAGAAGGCGTAACCTCCGCGTTGCGCGGACACCGTTCCCTTGGCGAGCTTGGCCGCCTTCCAGGCGAGTTCCTTGCCGTCCGGGAGCTGGACGAGGGTGCCGGCGGCGGGCGTCTTCCAGGTTCCGGCGACGATTTGCGCCTCGATTGCGTCGGTGTGAACGGGCGAACGTCCACCGCGGCCGGGGTTGGCCAGTACCAGCCAGTCGGTCGGAAAATCCTGGGAACGAACCGTGCCAGCGGCTACGGCGGCGACGATCGAAGCGACGAGGAAACGCACGGGTGGCAGCCTAGCGCCCGGGTGTGGTTCCCGACTGTCGCGGCTAGAGGAGTTGCCTGTTATTCCGTTGCAAGTCGATGGCCATGACTTCGTAACAGGCAGCCATGACTACCAGCTTGTCATTGCGCATCCGGCTGGCCCTGTCTCGCGGTCGAGTATCCGATAGGCGCTGACCCGGGCCGTGATGGCCGCCACCGAATCGACCCCTTTCAAACGGGCCAGCGCGTTGTCGCATCTCGAAGGCGTCACAGAACTTCTTGCCGGGCCGCGATGAAACACATCGCCACGCCGAACAACGCGACCGTGCGCGTGATCACCCCGTCTCATCGAGGCTTGCGTGCCTACGGCTTGATGGTCCGTAACCTCTGCTCGACGGCGCGTGGATCGACGTCGCGCGCCCGCATCTGGGCCGACTTGGCCGCGAACGAAAGCGGATTGCCGAACGCTGGCGCGTCCCAGTGCTTGCTCAGGTCGTCGCCGAGGTCGGCCTGCCAGTCCTCGAGCCCGGCAGCGAGGTTGGCGGGATCCCGGGGGATGCTCGTGTGCGCGCGGGCGCCTGCGACTTGCAGACCATCGGCGATGGACCTGAAGGAGAACGCACCGCTACCGATTGTGAAGTCGCGCAGCCTGCTGTCGAGCACGACCGACCCCGCCTCGACCCGGCCGCGCGCGAGAGTGCTCCCGACGATGACGGCGCGGTTGGCGGTGACGTCCGCCACCGTGCTCCCGAGCACGAGACTGTTGCGGACGTCGCCGCGCGAGATGGAGGCCCCGTCACCGACGAAGTTGCCATGCGCGTCGCGCTCGAGGTGGTCTATGCATGCCAGCGCGCGGGCGAACTGCCCATGGCGGTCGTCGGCGAGCGCTGCGACGAAGGTCTGCCGTGCCCGGTCGAGCTGGCCGATGTCGGCCCAGTAAAGCTGCTCGCCGAAGTCCACGACCCTGATGACGAGCGGGTGGCCGCGCTTCGCCTCGATGCTCGCGCGCAGGGTCCGGCAGCGTTCGTAGAAGTCGGGCACGCTTTCGAGCAGCTTCACGATGCCTGGATCGGCCGCCGCCTCGGCGCGCCAGGACCGCTCGTCCTGCGTCAGCGCTTCGAACAGGTAACCGTCAACGTCGAGAGCGCCGCCGAGATCTCCAAAAACTCTGGCCGCCTCTTCGAGGAACAGGTGTGACAGTGCCGGGCTGCCGATGTGTACGTGTGCACGCAGCGGTGTGTGGGAGGGTCTTGCTTCCTCGGCGCCGAACTTGCGCATGAGCTGCTCGCGTGGCCGACGGCGTACCTGCTCGATCAATCGACCCGTGTGCGGGTCTGCATGCAGCCACTCCTTGTTGCGTGAGAGGTCCTCGGTAACGAGGCAGCGCGCGCCGAAGCGCACGGCATCCGTGTCCGACAGGTTGAGGCCAACGAACGCGTCGGCGTTCGCCGGCAGTTGCGGCTCGTCGCCCCACTTCCAGCAGACGCCGCGAAAACCACAGCGTTCGAGCTCGCTCTGGACGAGTGTCCACGTGTAGAGCGATGCGGTGGCACCGTTGAACCAACTACCGTCACGTTCGTGGCGCACGAGCAGCGGCAGGAAGGGTTTGATGCCCCAGAGCCTCTGGGTGAGCGGGCTCAGGCGGGCGCCCTGGCCGGGCAGCATGACCCCGACCGCGACGCGCTCGTGGTCGAGCCTGCCGTGTTCCGCCCGGTGTGCTCGCAGCGCGTCGAGCAACCCTAGGAGTTGGCCGCGTCGCTGTTGCTCTTCGTGCACGAATACTGTCGTCGTGCCGTCGGCTCGAAACAAGCTCCGGCGCAGCGTTGACAGCTGATCGCGAACGAGGTCGGCGTCGCCGCCGTTGCTGACCGCGATCACATCCGAGGGCCCGCGCGACTCGTCGACTGTTCGCCGCAACGCATCGAGCTGCGTAACCGATGCGGGGATCGGAACCGAGACCTGGATGACCTCGGATGCGTGATCGACTGCTTGGATCCGATACGCACCAACGCCGAGTGGAACGAGTGCCGAGCGGCCCTGCTCGAGCACGGCTAGTTCGTCTCCGGCCGCACTCTCGATGCGAACCCGACCGTCGATCGCGTGCAGCGTGTGCGGCAGCGTCGCCCCGTTGTCGTCGACTGTCTGTTCGAGGTCTGGTCGGAGGTGATGCAGCACGAACGCCTCGCAGGCGATCGAGCGGCACACGCCCGGCCGGCCAGCTACCGGGTCGATGTCGACCCGAAAGTCGCGGGGGTTACGCGGCGCGAGCCGCATGACGCGGAACGCCTCCTCGATGTGGAGGGGTCTCGCTGGTACCCGCGCGTGGTCCCAGGCGAGAAGCGTTGGTCCGGGAAGCCGTACTTCCAGCATCAAGATGCCGCGCCGTTCGGGGTTGCCGAGCGCGTGCACCTCGGCGGAGCGAATGCCCTCGTCGCTCGGCGTGGCGTTGAAGATGACGTCACCGCGCTCCACCGGAATCTCGTTGAGCGCTGCCAGCGCTTCGGCGCCGATCGCATCGAGAGTCTGTCGCAAGGCCACGATGCGCGGCGCATGGTTCGCGGAGTCTTGGGCCTCGAGCTGCAGTAGCTCTTCTTGGGTGCGGCGTCCCTCGACCAACAGGTTGGAGAGCTGGTCGGTGTCGACCCCATCACGAAAACCGAGTCGGATGGTCGCGCCCGGGTCGGCCTCGAGCACGACATAGGCTTCCGGCAGACCGACCGGGTGGCCTTGCACCGACAGGAGCTCGTGGATGTCGAGCATCTTCGGCAGCACAGGCCACCGTCGACCGAACCCCCTGACGAACCGCTCGCCGAGCACCTGTGGCCCCGCCAGGGACAGTAGCTCGGACAGCGCGATCTCGGAGTCGTCGCGCAGCTTCACGATGCTCGGGTGCGCGCGAGCTTCCGAGTCGGTCGGATCAGCCGAGACCTCGAAGGACTCACCGACCCGAGTTCTCTCGGGGGTCGCGACGCCCTTGATGGTCGCGAGCTGGCGGCGACTCCACGGGCGCTTGACCAGGTTGTCAGGTCGGAGGACGAGGACCGTCGCAGCGATCTCGCGGATAGCGTCGTCGTCGCCGTCCCGGATCGCCTCAGCGAGGGTCGTTGGGGCCACGGCCCCTCACCGCTTGCGCGACGTCCGTGCCGCCTTCTTGGTCGTGCCCTTGGTGCTCTTCTTCTTGGTGCTCTTCTTGGCAGCTCGCGCGCGGCTGGGCTTCGGCTGCAGCTGCACCGTGGGTTGGGTTGACTTGGTGCTCCTGGTCTCCGTGCGCGGCGTCACGATGGCTGCCAGAGTGTCGACCACGGCGGTGGGCTCGAGGCCAGCGCGACCGGCACGAACGACGTCGCACAGTGAAAGGACGCCGACGACCCGGTCGTCGCCATCGACCACGGGTAGGCGCCGCACCTGGTGCTCGGCCATGACCTGTGCGGCAGCTGCTATGTCATCGTCAGCGCGGCAAGTTACGACGTTGTGCGCCATCGACTGATCGACACGCAGCCGGGTCAAGGACTGATGCTGGATATAGCCACCCATGCAGATGTCGCGATCGGTGATCATGCCGACCAGGTGGCTGTCATCGTCGACGACGGGCAGCGTCCCGCAATCGTGGCGCCACATGAGCTGGGCAGCCGCGTGAAGCGAGTCCTTCGGCCGGCAAACGTGCGGGGCGAGGGTCATGAGGTCTTCGACGTTCATTGTTTCCTGCTCGACGGAAGGGGGGCCGAAGTGTGTCGTGTAGCCGGGAGACGGGTGTAGTTCGGACAGAGACATCGCGCAAGCGCTAAAGGCATTGAGGACACTCGCACTCAGTTTGACCGCAGTACTCTCGGCGTGCGCGTCGAGCACGCCGACTCGACCAACGGCGCCACAGGACCTGTTGCTAACGCTGGCTTGGGGGCAGGCTGCGACCGAACTGCACGTCTACCGTGTCGGGGAGGCGTGGCGCCTGCGCATCCGTCGGCGCACCGGTGACGCTTGGCCGCCTGTCTTTGCCGCGACCTTCACCAGCGAGTTGTCCGACGATGAAGCTGCTCAGTTGGCGGGGGGGATCGAACGGTCCGGCTTCTTCACGCTGCCACCGATCATCGAATCGCACGAGCACGCCGACTCGCTGCAGCTTCGGATTCGTCAGCGCGGCCGCACTCACCGCGTGCTCGCACGTGGGCGGAGCCAGCCGGCGCTTGACCGTGCGATCCTCGCGATCGACGGCCACCTGCCCGTCGTCCTGCCGTCACCGCCCGGTTGGTTGCGCGAGGCAGGCTTGGCGCGGCGCGGCCGGCCGGGTCTCGTCGTGGATGCAGCGAGTGCGATCCGGTTTCACCAGGTGTGGCTGGCTGAACAGCCGGAGCGCGCGGCCCTGCGCCTGGACCTGTTCGCTCTGTTCCTGAGTGTCGGCAAGAACGACAGGGCGGTCGAGCAGTTGCGATCCCTGCAGCGTGATCCGACCCTCAAAGGGCTCGTGCCGGAGCTGAGACAGCTGTTGCGAACCTGATGACGGAGTCCAGGGAGCCTCAACCCTTGGCCTCTCGGTGGCCGATCGATTAACATTGACGATGGTGTCCACTCGATCCCCCCACCACCGCATGACCGTATGGCTCTGTGTCGCGGCCGCCGTGCTCGTCGCCCTGCTGCCGGCGGTCGGAATCACTGTGTGCATGGGACACGATGGTCACGTCGGCGTGGCGACGACCACGACGAGTCCGTGTGCCTGTGATCACGGCGCCGCAACCGCGGTCGAGCGCGGGTCTGCGCAGCCGGATGACCATCCGCCGTGCGATGACGTCGCCTTGGATCCACCGCTGTTCTATCGAGGAGTGGACAGCAACCCGGCAGCCTCGGCGCGCTCCGTTGCGCCGGGCAGCCCGCCTGCCTCAGCGCATGTAGTCGACCCGATCAGTACAGCCAACGCCATCGCGATCGTTCGTTCTGCTCGTGCTCGGCTGATGGCATCGGTCGGCGCCTTGCGGCCAAGCCCGCAGCTTGGGCACCAGCGTGTGATCGTCCTGCTGATCTAGCTTTCCCGATTCCTGTTGCTTCGTCTCCGCTTGGAGACGCAGTCGGAAACCGGGAGGAGAGTTGGATACGCAAGCAAACTCCATCGTGGCGATGGGACCGAGCACAGGTTCGGCACGACCCATGGCAGCAGTGATCGGCCTGTGGCTGACGCTGGTGCTCGGGTGCACGCCGTACTCGCCGGATCCGTTGCTCGACAGCGACTTCCATGCGGTCGCCAGCGAGCGCGAGAAGGTCGACGCGGAACACGGATCCGCGGAGCTGTCGCTGACCAAGGCTGCCGAGTGGCTGCGTCGGCGAGGCCCTCGCGTGCGGGAGGCCCTGGCGCGCTATAGGACAGCGCTGGCCCGAGCCGGGGTTCGCTCAGCCTGGCCGAATCCCGGCATCTCGCTCGGGCCCCAGTTTGGGTTCGGCCCCAACGTCGACATCAACAAGGTCGCCCCCTTCGTCAACCTGGGCGTGACGATTCCGCTCAGCGGAAGGCTCGCCAAGCAAGATGATGTCAACGCGGCCGTGGCCGAAGCGGCGCGCGTCGATGCGCTCGCTACGTTCCGGGAGCTATACCTTGAGTTGCGTGCACGCTACTTGCGGCTGGCAATCGCACGTGAGCGCGAGGTCGTGCGGGCCGGCGTGCTGAAGGGTGCTGCAGCATCCATGGCCGCCGCTGACGACCTTGTCGTGGCTGGCACAGCAACCGCGCTCGATGTTTCGCTCTTTCAACTCGAACACGCGCGCGAGCGAAGTCGCATGCTCGGTGCCAAGCTGGCAACCAGCAATGCGGCCGCGGACTTGTCCGATCTGGTCGCCGTTAGTGCGGCACGCCTCGGCGTACTTCCGGAGGCGGCGCTGCCGTCGTTGCCCGAGAAGGTGCCGCCCGCGCAAGGCTTGCGAGACTTGATCGTGAGGGAGCATCCGCGCTTGTTCCGAATTCGAGCCGAGTACGAGGTTGCCGAGAGGCAACTCCATCTCGAGGTCACGAAGCAGTATCCGGACCTGTCCTTCGGACCGTCGTTTGGCGTCGAGACCGGCGAGCGCAAGGCGATGTTCGGGCTCGCGTTCGGCGTCGAGCTGCCGCTCTTTGACCGCAACCAGCAAGCGGTCGCGGAGGCCATCAAGCGGCGTGAAGAGGTGCGCACCAAGTACGAGAGCGAGGCCAACCGCATCCTGACTGCGGTCGAGCGGGCGCGCGCGACGGTTGCGCTGGTGTCGGCTCAGAGCCAGATCATCCGCGAGCAGGTTCTGCCCGCGGCACGGGCCAACGTCGAGATTGCTCGCAAATCGCTGACGGCTGGATCGGCGACTGCGATCCAACTCCTCGACGCCGAGCGCAGCTTGCGCCAGGTGCAGCTCGAGGCCGTTGCAGCGCGGCTTGCCGAGCAGCTCGCGTGGTCCGACCTCGAGAAGGCGGTGGGCCATCCGCTCGTTGAGTTTCAGGCGGATTCGCGCGGCGGGGCCGGCGCACCACCACGCGATCTCACGGACAAGAGACAAGGAGATGGGCTATGACCAAGGCGCGCGGATGGAGTATTACGGCTTCGGCGATTGTCTTCACTCTCCTGGGACTCTCTGCCGGTTGGCTCGCGGCTGGGGGGGCGAGCCCAAGGGCGGACTCTCCGGCGCCCGACGCCAGCAAAAAAGCCGGCGTGCAACTGCCCGCGGCAACACTCGAGAACCTGGGCGTTCGCGTCGACAAGCTGCAGCTGAAGTCGTTCTTTCGGACGGTGTCGGTAGCCGCAGTCGTTGTCGATGCGCCGACGACCCAGCAACCGGTGTTCGCGCCGATCGGTGGGCGTATCGACAGCATCGAGGTGCGGCGTGGCACGACCATCACAACGGGACAGACTGTTGTGACGTTCATTCGCGACCCGTTGCCGCGCCCGGAGCTGACGCTGACCTCCGACGTCCTGCGACCCGGTCAAGAACGGCTGCACGAGAGCGTCCTGCAGCTGCGCAAGTTGGCCGAAGAGGTTCGCATCTCCCAGACCGAGCTCGAGCGCGTCGAACGCTTCACCGGTGATGTCGGCGGGCGCAAGCTTCCAGTCATCCCGAGGCAACGAGCGATTGACCTGCGCTACCAGCTTGCGCGAGCCGGAAAGGCGCACGAGCAGGCGCGGGAGGAACTCGAGAAGCACGGCCTGACGGTCGCGCAGATTGCCGGAATCGAGCGCGGTGCGTCGCTGCCGCTGTTCAACCGCGAGATGTGGCAGCGAGCACTGGCCCACAACGGGCTCTGGCCACAGGCTGCCAAGAACCTCAGCAAGGTGTTGCCGAAATCTCTGCGTTCCCTGCCTTGGGTGACTGCGACCATCGGCGAACTTGCGGCCAGCGGCCTGGCGACTCCCGAACTCGCCGCATGGATTGCGACCGCGAACGTGGCGAACCACTTCCTCGACATCGGTGTCCTGCTGCAACGCGGCCACACACTCGAGGATCTCGAGCGCCTCCATGCTCTCAACGCGCTCGAACCCGTTGTCCGGGTCTTGGCGCCACCGCTCGACGCAGGCGCCGCCTGGGACGTTGCCGACGTGTTGACGAAGCGCGGCGCCAAGGTCGTTGCCGGTCAGCCGCTCGTGGCACTGCGCGATCCGCGTCGGCTTTTCCTGCGCACGAAACCCGTCGGCATCGAAGTGGGGGCCATCCTGATCGCGGCGCGCGAGCGACACCGCATCGTCGCAAAGCCGTTCATTCGATCGTCCGGGCCTGTGCTCGAGGACTTGACGATCAGCTACGTCGAGAGCTCAAGAGACAACGACGGAACAGTCGCCTTCGTCGAGGTGGGCAACACGGTTGCATCCGAGATCGCGCGCGAGAGCGGACTCAAGTCGCGCACGTGGGCGCTGCGCACCGGCTTGCGTTATCTCCTCGAGGTCCCGACACAGAAGCTGGACAACGTCTTCGTGCTGCCAGCCGCGGCTGTGACCGAAGACGGGCCGAACAAGATTGTCTTCCTCCAAGACGGCGACAGCTTCAAACCTGTGCCCGTTGTGATCGTCTATCAGGACCAGGAGGTGGCCGTCATCCCGGTATCCAATAAGGTCCTGCTCTTTCCAGGAGATCGCGTCGTGCACGCTGGCGCGTTCGAGCTCGGCCTCGCCATGAAGGGGAGTGACGCGGTCGACCCACACGCCGGGCACCAGCACTAGCCCGCCATGCTCAACCGGATCATCGCCGCAGCCCTGCGCAACCGAGCAATCGTCTTGCTCGGCGCCTTCGTGATCGGCTGCTACGGCCTGGTCGAGGCCGTGCGCAGGCCGATCGACGTGCTACCGGACCTCAACCGCCCCATCGTCACGGTTCTGACCGAGGCGCACGGCATGGTGTCCGAAGACGTCGAACGCCTGGTCACCTGGCCGATCGAGCAGGTCATGAACGGTGCGACGGGTGTGTTCCGCGTGCGCTCCTCGAGTGGCCTCGGTCTGTCGGTTGTCTACATCGAGTTCGACTGGGGCACGGACATCTACCTGGACCGCCAGATCGTGGCCGAGAAGCTCCAGCTAGCCGCGCCCAAGTTGCCGCCCGGTGTGCAAGCGATGCTCGCCCCGATCACCAGCATCATGGGACAGGTGCAGCTGGTCGGCTTCCAGAGCAAGACCGGCGCGACCGACGTGCTCGAACTGCGGCGCATCATCGATCGCGATGTCCGCCCGCGCATGCTGTCGCTCTCGGGCGTGGCCCAGATCATCACGACCGGCGGTCAACCCACCGAGCTGCAGGTGATCGTCGACGCGAACAAGCTGCGGAGCTTCGATGTCACCTTGCAGGAGGTCGCCGCGGCGACGCGTCACGCCAACATCAGCGTGACCGGCGGGTTCCTGAAGATTGGCGCGAAGGGGCCGCTCGTAGCGGTGTCAGGGCTCCTGGAGACGCCCGAAGAGCTGTCACTCGCCGTCGTGCAAGATGACCCGACGCGTCCGGTGCGGATTGCAGACGTTGCCGACATCGTGTTTGGACCGGCTGCGATTCCGGTCGGTGCGGGCGGCATCAATGGCGGCCCCGGCGTGCTGATGGTGATCATGAAGCAGCCCGGTGTCGACACGCTCGACCTCACGGCTCGCGTCAACGCCGAGCTGCAGCTAATCGCGCGTGAGCTACCTGACGACGTCGTGATCGAGGAGGGCCTGTTCCAGCAGGCGGCCTTCATCGAGCGTGCCATCGACAACGTGCTCGGAGCGGTCAGGGACGGTGGCTTCCTCGTCGTCATCATCCTGTTCCTGTTCTTGCTCAACGTGCGCACGACGTTGATCACGCTGTCGGCGATCCCTCTGTCCGTCGCGATCGCGGCGCTCGTGTTCGCTGCGTTCGGATTGACGATCAACACGATGACCCTCGGTGGGTTGGCCGTTGCAATTGGAACGCTCGTCGATGACGCGATCGTCGATGTTGAGAACGTATTCCGTCGTTTGCACGAGAATGCCGGTCGCGATCGGCCTGAACCGGCGCTGTGGGTGATCTTCACGGCCTCGAGCGAGATCCGTAAGCCCGTCATGTACGGCACGCTGCTCGTGACCGTCGTCTATCTGCCGCTGTTCTTCCTGAGTGGCATCGAAGGCCGGCTGTTCGCCCCGATCGGGCTCGCCTACATCATCAGCGTGATGGCGTCACTGCTCGTGGCGCTGACGGTTACGCCGGTCTTGTGCTACTACCTGCTCGGCCGGCGAGTGGGGAATCAGTCCTCGGACTACGGCGGCAGACTCGTGGCCCGACTCCGTGCCGTCGCGGCGGCAGGGGTGCGCTACAGCACGCGACACACTGACAGCATCGTTGGTATCTCGGTGGCCGCCTTCCTGATCGTTGGCGCCTTCCTGGTCAATACGGGTTCGACGTTCCTGCCACCCTTCAACGAAGGGACCGCGCAGATCAACATCGTCCTGCCACCGGATGCGAGCATCGAGACCTCGGATCGGTTCGGGCGACGACTCGAGCAGGTGGTCATGAGCGTCGAGGGCGTCAGCAGTGTCGCGCGCCGGACGGGCCGCGCGCCCGGTGACGAGCATGTCATGCCGGTGAGCGTCAGCGAAGCCATCGTCAACTTTGATCCGGAATCGCCGCGCGCTCGCGAGGAGGTCATCGAAGAGATCCGCCAGCGACTCGCGCAGGAGTTGCCCGGGGTTGCGACGTCCACCGAGCAGCCGCTCGCGCATCTCTTGAGCGCCTTGCTCTCCGGCGTGACGGCTCAGGTGGCGATCAAGGTCATCGGCCCCGACTTGGGCGTGCTACGCGACACTGCGGCGGAGGTCGAGGCCGCCGTGCGCGGCGTGCCAGGCGTGCGCGATCTGTTCACCGAGCCGCAGGTGCTCATCGACCAGGTCGAAGTGAGGCCGCGCCGCACCGACCTCGCTCGTTTGGGGATCAGTGTCGCTCATCTCGCCGAGACGGTCGAGTTGGCCATGGGGGGCGAGGACATCTCGAGGCTGCAGGTCGGCCAGGTTGCCTACCCGATCAAGGTGCGGCTCAGGGAAGGAGATCGGCGCGACCTGTCGCAGATCGCCGGGCTCTACCTGCGCCGTGGCGAAGACTCACTGGCGCGGGTCTCGGATGTCGCCGACGTTCGCGTCTCGAAGACCCCCAACAACATCAACCGGGAGAACGTGCAGCGGCGCATCGTTGTCCAACACAATGTAGGCGGACGTTCGCTCGGTGAAGTTGTCGCCGACGTCACGGCTGTGTTGCGACCACTCCGCGATCGGCTCGCGGCTATGCCGGGCTACTCGATCCGCATCAGCGGACAGTTCGAGGCGCAGCAAGAGGCGACGCGGCTGATCCTGTTGTTGAGCCTGCTGTCGATCGCCTTGATGGTGCTGATTCTCTTCCTGCACTTCCGCTCGCTCCGACTGGCGCTCCTGGTGCTCTTGACTCGCCCGTTGGCCTTCATCGGTGCTGCGGCCTACGTCATCCTGAGCAGCCAGGTGATGTCCGTTGCGACGCTGGTGGGGTTCATCGCCCTGCTCGGGATGGCCGCGCGCAATGCGATCCTGCTCGTCGACCACTACGTGCATCTGATGCGCGAAGAGGGCGAAGGCTTTTCGATCGACATGCTGGTGCGCGCCGGGCAAGAGCGAATCGTGCCGGTGCTCATGACCGCGCTCACGAGCGGCATTGGTCTCGTACCATTGGCGCTGGCGGCCGATCAACCCGGGCGCGAGCTGCTCTACCCGGTCGCCACCGTGATCATCGGTGGGCTCGTTACGAACACTCTCCTCGACTTCCTCGTCATGCCGGGCCTCTTTTGGCGGTTCGGGCGCGGCGAAGCCGAGCGGCTGGCCGCCATACCCGTGGAGAACGAGAACTTGGAACGCATTCGCAAGCAGCTCGTCCTTGGAGAGCACGCACAAGAAGACGAACGACCAGCCGTGGCGGGCGTTGAAAGCATGGACTCTTGATAGGTGGAACGATGAAGAACGTGACAGTTGCGGTCCTGATCGCCGCGTTGATTGGCCTTGGGGCCTGTGACCCCGCGGCGCCCGACAAGCAGTCGGTCAAGCATCCGACCAAGGGACCGCATGGAGGGAAGGTGCTCGAGGTCGGAGCGCACGTTGCCCACCTCGAGATCGCTCATGACGAGGCGGCCGGCAAGATGACGATCTGGGTGCTGGGGCCCGACCTCGCGACGCCGCTGAAGCTCGCGAAGCCGCCGCAGCTGAAGATCGCCAGCGCGGACGGACCCAGGGTCATCGACAGCAAACCCGGGGCTGCTGCCGCGGGAGATTCGATCTTCGTCGCGATCGACAAGGCCCTCGCCGAGCACGCGCCAGAAGGGCGTATCACGGTCGAGATCAACGGCAAGGTCTACAACCCGGCCCTGACACACGACCATCAACACTGATCGCCCGGGCTCAGTCGAGCGTTTCGCGCTCCTTGCGCGCGTAGGCCTCGAGCATGTGCCACTGGTAGTGCAGGTCGTCCACATCTAGGCCGACCGGGCGCTTGAAGAAGCAAGCCAGGTGCCGCATGGGCCCCGTCTCTCCCCGCTGCGCGGCATAGTCGACGAGTCGCACCATGTCGAGGATGAGCGGCGCGGCGAGCACCGAATCGCAGCCGTGCCACGTGAACTGCATGTGCATCTTGAAGTTCAAGAAGCCCTCGAAGTGGATGTGGTCCCACGCGGTCTTGAGGTCGCCGAGCGATGGCACGTAGTCGATCGCGACGTGCGTCTGCAGTGGGTAGCCGAGGATGCTTTGCAGCAGCGAGTCCTTGGTTGCGACCTTGGACTTCTTGTTGTCCGCATCCGCGAGCACTGCGCCATCGCGATCGCCGAGCAGGTTGTAGCCCTGCCACGACAACACGTGCAGGTTGCGGTACTTGAACATCGGCGCCAGTGCGCTCTTGACCAGGGTCTCGCCGGTCTTGCCGTCGGAGCCCATGAACGGCGTGCCGGTCTCCGCGAAGATCTCCTGGATGGCGGGTACGAGCGTTGCGTTACTCGGGGTGAAGTGGATGAACGGACAGCCCTCAGCGGCGGCGGCGTAGGCGTAGAGCAACGATGGGCGCATGTTGCGCGAGTTGTCTCCATCGATCGCCTTGTCCAGCGCTACACGAGATGCGTGCAGCCGGCCGAGCCGTACCGGCGCCTCGGTCGAGGACAGGTTGACGACGATGACGCGGTCCAGCTTGTGGCGGCCGCGGAAGTCGCTCAGATCGGCCCGCAGGGTTTTGATGATGCTGCGCAGGTTACGGCGATCACCCTTCACGCTGCGGTCGGCGAGCGACAGGATCGCCTTGCCGGCGTTGCGGGCCGTGCCGACTTTGACCTCGCGATCAACCTTGCGGTATTCGGGCGCCAGTTTCTTGACGAGATCGGTGGAGACTGTATGCACGTCGCGCCCGACTTCGAGCGCCGCTTCACGGGCCGTGGTTTCGCGTATGTCGTGGCCACCGAACACTAGGTCGCCGAAGTCCGCGAGAGGGAAGCCCGCGAACAACTCACTCTCGGTGAGTAACCCGATTGGGGTGCTGAGCCCACGCGCGATCGCGAAGGTCCCGGTCATCACTGTTGTGGCGAGGCCGCCGCGCGCCCCGATCAGCCAGACACCGAGCTTCTTGGATCGTCGCTTTGCTCCGTGTGGCCTTGTGCGTGTCATCCGGTCCGCAGAGAAACGAGCGAAGGATGATAGCGTTCAGCGGTGCGCCACGGAGCCTGGCCCTTGTGGAACGATGCGGATCGGCCTGAAAAACTTGCTTGTCGGCCGCGAACCGACGCTCTAGACCCGCCCGCCTGCCCGACCGCCCCCTTTTCCAGGCCCAACGATGACACCGACTCTCTCGCTTTGTTCGTTCGCCCTGTGGGCGCTTGCCCCTCTCACGCTCCCCGCCGATGCCCTTGCGGACGTCCCTGTCGCGCTGCCGACCCCCGCCCCGGAGACCGAGCACGTGCGCCTGGCCTGGGATGCCGCCGGTGACGAGAGCCAGCTCCGGGACGGCCTCTCGGGCTCCGCTTCGCTCGGCGTATCGATGGCCTTCGGTAACACCGAGTCGCGGACCGTTGCTGCGAACGTGCAAGCGACCTACGAAGCCGACAAGGAGAACCGCGCGAGCGGCCTGATCGACTTCCTCTACGCCCAGGCCAAGGACGCAGCTACGGGCGTCAGGTCGGAGACGCAGGACCGGCAGCGTGTCGCGCTGCAGTACGACCGCTTCCTCACCGAGGAACTGTATGCGTTCTTACGGCTCGAGGGCCAGCGCGATGGCGTCCAGCGGTTGAAGCACCGATCCATCGTTTCTGGTGGTCTCGGCTGCCAGTTGATCCACGAGAAGACGCGCAAGACCGCCGTCGAAGCTGGCTTTGCCTACACCACCGAGAGGTACGACGGCACGTCGCCGGACAACGGCCTCGCCGCGCGCCTGGCTGGCAGCTACATGGAGCAGCTGACCGACGAGCTGAAGTGCAACGTGACGCTCGAGTGGCTGCCTGGCCTCAACAACATGAACGACCAACTCCTGCTCGGCACGGCCCAGCTCGAGTACAACCTCGCCAAGGCCTTCCTGGCGACGCTGCGCTACGAGTTCGACTACGACAACACGCCGCGGTCGGGGAACGAGCGGTTGGATCACCGGGTGATCTGGGGACTCGGCTACAGCTTCTAGGTCGAGAACGGATGCGCAGAGCAACTCTCGTGCCCTTTGGGCACTCGCCTCGCGCCGTCCATGTCCACGTCTTCGGTGTTGGGCGTTCCTGTTTGTCTGAGGCCGTTTCCCGGGAACGCGCGATGGGGTTACCCGCTAGGCTGACGGTTCATGACTGATCTGCGCTTCAGCGTCGTCGTGCCGATGTACGACGAAGAAGAGAACGTCGACGCCTTAGTCGATGAGCTGAGCGAAGTTCTGCCGCCGCTGGGCGACTTCGAGGCCATCATCGTGGATGACGGGAGTACCGACCGCACTGCGGAGTTCCTGCAGCGGCGGGCGAGCGGGCTGCCTTGGTTGCGGGTCGTGAGCCTGGCTCAAAACCGGGGGCAAAGCACGGCCGTGTGTGCGGGGTTCGATCATGTCCGAGCGGACATCGTGTTGACGATGGACGGCGACATGCAGAACGATGCGCATGACTTCCAGAAGCTGCTCGAGGGGCTGGAGACGGCCGACGTGGTCTCCGGGATCCGCGCCAAGCGGCGTGATACGTGGGTTCGGCGCATGTCCTCGAAGATCGCCAACGGCGTGCGCAACTGGATCTCGGGCGACCACGTGGTCGACTCGGCGTCCGGGATCAAGGGATTCCGCATGGAGGTCGTCCGGCGCCTGCCGCGCTTCCATGGCATGCATCGGTTCATGCCGACGCTGGCGCGCATGGTGGGGGCCAAGGTCGTCGAGGTCGAGGTCAACCACCGCGAACGGGCCGCGGGTACCGCCAAGTACGGCGTCATGAACCGCGCGTTTCATGCCTTCGTCGACCTGTGCGGCGTACGTTGGCTCAAGAAGCGCATGATCCACTACGAAGTGCGCAAGGAGCCCGCCAAATCGCCACGTCGGCCGCCGCTTGCGCCTGTCGGTTAGGGGGAACGACGAGCGTCGTCATCGTCCGATTGTCGAGCATGGGCGATGTCGCGCAGGCGCTACCCATCGTCGGCGTATTGCACGACGCGGGCGTGCGCGTGGGTTGGGCCGTAGAGGATCGGTTCGCGGGCATCGTTGAACATGCGCGCTGGCCGGTCGAGCCCTTGGTTTGGAAACGCGGGGTCCCGGGGCTGATGAATCTGCGCGGACGGGGGCGCGACTTCGAAGCAGTGCTCGACGTGCAAGGCAACATGAAGAGTGGCACGGTGGCTGTCTCGCTCGGCGCCGGCACGGTGATCGGGTTGGCGCGTGAGAACGTGCGTGAGTTCGGCAACCTGATGTTCACTGCTGTGCGCGCCGCGCCGGCGCGTGGGCCGCACGTGCTCGAGCGTTCGCTCGCGGTGGTCGAGCAATGTTTGGGACGCCGCGTCGCGCCAGACGACATCCCCGAGCCGCCGTGGCTCGAGGCGCGGCCTCACGCGGTCGAGCGCGTTCGTGGTCAGCTGGCCGCGGTCGGCGTCGACATTCAGCGGCCGGGCATTGCCGCCGTCGTTGGCGTGCCGGACGACCCGCGCGCCTGGCCCGTGACGTTGGCCGCGAAACTCGTGCAAGAGCATGCGGGCTTCTTGATCGCTGGCCCGGCCGAAGCGGGGCTGTCCTTGCCTGCTGACGTTCCGGTGCTCCGCCAAGGCGCAGACACGGAACTCTTGATCGCGCTCGGCCGATTGCTCGCGGAACATGGCTGGCGCGTGGCCGGACACGACAGCGGCGCGATGCACGTCTTGCATGCGTGTGCCGTGCGTGGTGTCGTCCTGTTTGGCCCACAGGACCCGGCGCGCACCGGTCCTTGGCGTGGACGCACCCTTGTCGCGCCGGGTGAGCTCGCTTGCCGCCCCTGCCTCGATCGCGTTTGCCGCGAGGCCAGCGGCCCGGTTTGCATGTCGCGTATCGACCCGGAGCAAGTCGCGCGTAGCCTGTAGCCCATGCAACTCGAGGTCTTCCCGAACCCGGAGCCGGCGCGCGACTACGAGATCCGCTTCGAGTGCCCGGAGTTCGCCTGTCTCTGTCCGAAGACCGGCCAGCCGGACTTCGCGACCATCCGGATCGTCTACGTCCCCGACGAAGTCTGTGTCGAGCTCAAGTCGTTCAAGGTCTACCTCTGGTCGTTCCGCGATCAGGGCGTCTTCCACGAGGCCATCACCAACCGCATTCTCGATGACCTGGTCGCCGCGCTCTCCCCGCGCCGCATCGAGATCGAAGCCGAGTTCAACGTGCGCGGCGGGATCTACACGACGGTCAACGCGGAGTGGAGCAAGTAACAACCCCTCGCGCCGACGACCGTCGCGACGGGCGAGCAGGGGGCGATTGGGGTCAGAGGGGGGGGGGCTGGGGGACACACCGGACTAGTTTCGCCAACGCACCTGCTTGGGCTGCCCATGGACTATTCTCTTCCGCGATGAAGTGGAACCCCTCGCACGACGGGCCGCGTTTGACCGTCATTGATGCTCACACGGCTGGGGAGCCGTTGCGTGTCGTCACCGGTGGCTACCCGGCGCTCGAAGGCGACACGATGCTCGAGAAGCGGCGTTGTGCGCGTGAGCGTCATGACCACCTGCGCTGCCTGCTGATGCACGAGCCGCGCGGGCACGCCGACATGTACGGTTGTGTGTTGACGCCACCAGTGACTGGAGATGGCGATGTCGGTGTGCTGTTCCTGCACAACGAGGGCTACAGCACGATGTGTGGCCACGGGATCATCGGCCTCGTCAAGGTCGGCATCGACTGCGGCCTGCTGGACATCACCGGCGATGATCCCGTCGTTCGGATCGACACGCCTGCCGGGCGTGTTACTGCGACTGCACGCGTGAGTGGCGGTCGAGTCGTCGACGTGTCGTTCCGCAACGTCCCGTCGTTCATGCTCGAGCGTGACTTCGTGGTCGAGGTCGAGGGACTCGGCGATGTGACCTGTGACATCGCCTACGGTGGCGCCTTCTACGCCTACGTCGACGCTGGGTCCGTCGGTGTCGACGTCGAACCAAGCAACGTCGCGCGCCTGATCGACGTCGGAATGCGAATCAAGCGCTCCGTCATGGCCAGCTACGACATCGTCCATCCGGCTGGCGATGCCGATCTCAACTTCCTCTATGGCACGATCCTGTCCCGGCCCGGCCAAGGCGACGTGTTCACCAGGAACGTCTGCATTTTCGCCGACGGTGAGGTCGACCGCTCGCCGACCGGCACGGGTGTCAGTGGTCGCGCTGCGATTCTGCACGCGCGCGGCGACATCAACACAGGGCAACGCATCCGCGTCGAGAGCATCATCGGCACGCGCTTCGACGTCTGTGTGGCGGAGGTTGTGCCCGTGGGCGAGCTTGCCGCGATCGTTCCGGAGGTCACCGGCGCGGCCCACATCACTGGGCGTGCCGAGTTCGTGGTCGATCCCGACGACCCGCTGCTCGGCGGCGTGCTGTTACGCTGATGCTCACAGCCCGATGGTCACGCGCAGTCCGTTGCTGAGGGCGACGTGCGCAGTCTCCGTCTCCGTCAGTCGTTCCGACGGCTAGGACGAGTGCTGCGTTCTACTGGTACTGCACCGGGGCGCAGGTCGTCGACATGCTGCCGGTCGGGCCCGTGCTCGTGTTGCTCCAGAGCCGGTCGATCAGGAACGCAGTGGTTGCGCCGCCGCCGACGACATGAGGCGTCGTGCCCTTGACGCCGTTCGTCAGGGCCCAGGGCAAACTCGCCTGGGTCGTGTCGAAGGCGGCCAACTGGGTGACGAAAGCGAGGCCGCGGAGCCCGTTGGCCCAAGGGACCCGGAGCTGTGAGGTGACGGCGCCGGTCGCAGATGTGGCGCCGATCGGGAGGATGAACGTCAGGTCCCCGTGCAGCTTCGTGCACAGGCCGATCGTTGCGTTGAGGTCCTTGGAGCCCAGGATCAGGAGGGCTGGAGCAATCGCCGGGCCGTTGGCGCCATTCCACTGAAGGAACAGGGTGTTCGCGTCCGCCGTGTAGCTGGCGGTATGGGTAAACGTGCCGTTCTTGGTCGTGCATCCCGTGCCGAGATCCGTCGGCCTGTCACCGCTGGTAATCGGCGGCACGACCGAGAACCAGTCCATGTAGTAGGGGCCACCACCGGTGTTGTTTTCGACTTTGATGTCCCAAACGAGTGCCTGCTTGCGGTCGTAGACCCAAGGCGCATCGAACTTGATGATCAAGTCGAACGGCGCCGGGGTCGTTGTTGGCTGGGTCCAGTCTGGCAGGTTGATGGTCTTCTTGGCGTGCACGGTCTTGCGCGTTGGGGCCAGGAAGTTGTTGTCGAAGGTGTTCGTGTAAGTCGCCGCCCTGTAGCCCATGTCGATGGTGACGTCTGCCTTGCGCGCGGTCGCACCAATGCGGGAGTGGATGTTCGTGCGGCGAAATGCGATGCCGCGGATCAGCACGACGTTCGATCCAATCAGATTGCCGTCGGCCTGTTGCGTGCGCGTCGTCGGGGTGGTGAAGGTCACACCTGAAGAACTGTTGCCCTCGACGTTGACGGCATGTGGCGGTGAAACCACGGGGGCTTGTGTGACTCCACAAACGCTCGTAGCGGCGACTGCGGCGATTTGGAGAAGAGTGCTACGCATCGGCTTACTCCAGAGAGAAGAGAGGCAAGACGGACAGAGGCAAGACGGGCAGAGGCAAGACGGACAGAGGAACCTGCCCGCGTGGGGTCGGGCCACGGCAGTATAGCGTCTACTGCGCTTGGTGGTCGCGCACTGGGGTGTACCGGAGTTAGCGCCGCAGGCTGTCCAGCCTCTTGTTCGCCAGGTCCGCGGCGTTCGAGCCCTTGTATTTGTGCTGGAACTTCTCGAGCGCGGCGATCAGCTTCTTCTTGCCGCTGTGCTTCGAGGCGTCGTACTTGCCGATGAGCTTCGCGAGGCTACGGCCGGTCTTGACGGCTTTCTGGATCGCGGCGTCCTTGGCGAACGCGGCGAGCTTCGTCGCTGCCAGGTCGGCGACCGGCAGGCCTGCGAACTGCTTCTTGATGGCGATGCACTCGACCGTTGCGCGGTAGTAGTTCGGCCCATCCGCCAGCTTCTCGATCGTGGCCTGCTTGTGCGCGACCCGTATGTCGATGGACTTCTGGAGCGCCTCGAGTACGGCCCGATCCTTCTCCATCGTTTGTCCGGCCAGCGCTGCCTTGATCGCCGACAGGGCGATCGCGTAGTTGCGCTTCTTCCAGCTCTTGCGGATGGCCGCATGACCGGACGACAGATCGGGCAGCACCTTGGACCTCTTGGCCAGCTTCGCCAGGAGCCCCTTGGCAGGGATCCTGTTACCAGCCGCGACCTTGCCGTCGGGGCCGATCGTGGCGAACGTAGGGTAGCCGCGGCCACCAAACTTCTTCAGCACGCCCTGTGCGCGAATGATCGGGAACCGAACACCCTTGGCTTCGACGTACGCTGCGAGCTTCTCTTCCGTCTCGTCGGACACGCCGACGATGATCACCCCTTTGCTACCGAGCTCGTCGTGGAGCCGGTTGAGCGTCGGGATTCTCCGGCTGCAAGGACCTCACCAGGTGGCGAAGATCTCCATCATCACCGCCTGCCCCTTCATCTCGAAGTAGGAGGCAGGGCCTCCATTGAAGGCAGCCTGGATCTCGAACTCCGGCGCGCGGTCTCCCTTCTTGACCTGCGCCGGGGCAACCCCGGTCGTTAGTGCCAGCCCAATGGCCAGCGCCGGGACGGTGAAGCGTGTCTGGAGCATGCGCACAGGATAGCGGGCCACACGCTGCCGCGATGGGCAGAAGATCGAGGAAGCGGCCGCGCGGCCAAGCTCGATCTCGGCCCGTGCCACGGCGAAGATCTGCCTCGCCCGGACGAGGCGCTACTGAATAGGCGCGCGTAGTCCCATCGATAACGACAGGCCCAAGGCGTTGGCGCTGGCATCGACAGTCATCGCCTGGAAGTAGAGGTCGAAGCCGCGCAGGACAGGGATGTTCGGGAGCGCCCAGGTGGCTTTGCCAACCCCGTTGCTTGGGCCGGACCCTGTCGTGACGATGGGGTTGAGGACGTCCATCGACGCACGCAGCGAGCAGCCCGGGGCACCGAGCGCCGTCAGGTCGAACGGAAGCGGGAAGGCGCCCCAGAGTTTGTTCGAGAAACCCATCATGACGAGCGACACAGTCAGCGGCGGCACGTTGTGGACCTGGGTATCGAAGCTGGTGTTGATCACGGCGTTCGCGGGCATGCCGATCACCGGCAGGTAACCCTTCTCGCCAGCGCACGACGAACCGTACGGGAAGATCTGTGTCGCATTGACGAAGATCCGGTGGGGCGTGCCGGGCACTGATCCATCGTGGCCGTGCCAGCCCCACGCATCGCCAGAGCTGTGACCGTTACCGTCGGCGCAGTTGCCGGTGCCGAAGAGCTTTACGAGGCCCGGCTTCGTGGGCGCGGTCAGGCTGAAGGTCCATTGCCGATTCAAGCTGGAGTTATGCGTGATGCCCGACCGGAGGTTCTTCAGGGTGCCAACGCGCGTTGTCGTGCCCGGAACGAAGGTCCCCAAAGTCGCCTCCATGCTGAAGCCGCCGCGGGTGCTCGTCGAGTTGGCACCGAAGGTCTTGGCTGTAATCGGCACCGCAGCGCCGGGTCGCACCGACATCGCCGAGGTCACCTGATACGTCACGTTGAAATCCGGAAACGGATTGTGGCATGCACCGCAACCCGGGAAGCCCGTGTTGAGGTTGATCGGGACACCGGATTCGCCGGGTAGGGATCCGGTACCCCTGCCGAGAACGAGTGAGACAGGCAGGACGACGAGCAGAGCAGTGGCAGCAACCAAGGACTTCTTCATCGCAACTCCGGCAGGGAGAGGAAGGCGGGAACCTCTCTACTATAGTCCATTATAGTCCATGAATCCTCGGTGCCTGCCCGTTGCGACGCGGACGTCGTCAGAAGCCAGCCGTGACCCCACCATGCCCCCGTGCGCGGCATCAGTGGTCGGTCGTCCGTGCGATCGACGAGTAAGGGCGTGAAATCGACCACGTCCACCCGCGATAGACCCGCTACCTTCCCGCTCGCAGACGGCTCTGATATCTTCGCCGCGCCAATTTTCCGGGGACTCGCACCGCCCGCACCGATGAAGAACCGATCGCCGCAGAAGCACCGCTGGACGTCGCGCGACAGTGAGGAGCTGTACCTCGTGCGATCGTGGGCGCAAGGCTACTTCAACGTCGGGGTCGGCGGTGCATTGCAAGTCACGCCGCGCGGTCCGGACGGCCCGTCGCTCGACCTGCACGAACTCGTGTGCGACCTCGTGGAGCGTGGCCTCGGCACGCCGCTATTGCTGCGCTTTGGTGGCATCCTCGAAGATCGCATCCGCAGCATTCACCGAGCCTTCGCCAAGGCGATCACCGTGGAGAGCTACCGCGGCAGCTACCGCACGGTGTTCCCGGTCAAGGTCAATCAGCAGCGGCAGGTCGTCGACGAAGTGTTGAACTTCGGCCGCGCGGTCGGGATCGGTCTCGAGGCCGGCAGCAAGCCCGAGGTCATGATCGCGCTTGCCAAGCAGTCCGACCCTGAGTCGATGCTCGTTTGTAACGGAGTCAAGGATCGCGAATACATCGAGTTGGCGATGCTCGCGGCCAAACTCGGGCGCCGGACGATCATCGTCATCGATCGGCTCGAGGAACTGCAGCTATGCATCGAAGCGGCGCGCGAGTTCGACGTGCGCCCGGCGCTCGGTGTTCGGGCTCGTCTGGCGACGCGCGGTGCCGGCAAGTGGGTCGAGTCGACGGGTGACCGTTCCAAGTTCGGTCTCGCCACCTTCGAGTTGTTGGAGGCCGTGCAACGACTCGAACAGGAAGGCTTGCTCGACTGTCTCGAGATGCTGCACTTCCACATCGGCTCGCAGATCACCGACATCCGCGCGATCAAGTCTGCCCTGCGCGAAGCGAGCCGCATTTACGTCGAGTTGTGCAGCCTCGGCGCGCCGATGGGGATGTTCGACGTCGGCGGCGGTCTCGGCGTCGACTACGACGGATCGCGCACCGACTTCCACTCGTCCATGAACTACACGCTGCAGGAATACGCCAACGACGTCGTGTGGGCCGTGCAGACGGCGTGCGACGAGAAGGACCTGCCGCACCCGGAGATCGTCAGCGAGTCGGGCCGAGCAATCTCCGCGCATCACAGTGTGCTCGTTACCGACGTCATCGGTCGCACGACGATGCCGATCGAGAATGGAACCAAGCCTCCCGGCGGGGAAGCGCCGCTGCCCGTGCAGGAGCTGTGGCGCGTGCTGCAAGACGTCACGGTCAAGAACGCGTTCGAGAGCTACCACGATGCGCTGCAGCTCAAGGAGGAGGCGCTGAATGCGTTCAACTTGGGCTATCTCGGGATCGAGGCGCGGGCGCGGTGCGAGCGCCTGTTCTGGTCGACGTGCCATCGCATCCTCGAGTGCTTGCGGCACGAGGGCGAGTTGCCCGAGGAACTCGCGTCGCTGCCGAGCCGGCTCAGCGACATCTACTACTGCAACTGGTCGGCCTTCCAGTCGACGCCGGACCACTGGGCGGTCAAGCAACTGTTCCCGGTGATGCCGATCCATCGACTCGATGAACGTCCGACGCGGCGCGGCGTGCTCGCCGATCTGACGTGCGACTCCGACGGCAAGATGGACCGCTTCATCGACCTCAAGGGCGTTGCCGATTACCTGGACCTGCACGATCCCATGGGCCAGCCGTACTACATCGGGATGTTCCTCATCGGCGCCTATCAGGAGGTCCTCGGCGACCTGCACAATCTGTTCGGCGACACCAACGTTGTGCATGTCCACGTCGATGACGATGGCATCGTCGACGTCGGCAAGGTCGTCGAAGGCGACACGGTTCGCGAAGTGCTTGGCTACGTCCAGTACGACCCCGATGGCTTGGTCGATGAGGTACGCGCTGCCGCCGAGAACGCTCTGCGACAGGGCCGGATCCAGAAGCGCGAGGTGCAGCTCCTGTTGACCCGCTACAAGCGCGCCCTCGCCGATACGACCTACCTCGGCTAGCCCGACAATGGCACTACGACGTGGACGTAGACGGCCAAGAAACGCGGTTGTCCTGGGTCGTGCCAGAGTGGGAGGCGCTCGGTGGCCGGGCGAGGGTTCTTGGGGGTGTTTTTCGATGTAGTTCGAGCAGGCGAAACGCCTTGCTCCGTGTGCCGAGGGCTTGTGGAAAACTCAGGCTGTTTGCCGCGCGATCCCGATCGTTGTTCGGCTCATCGTTCGTGGACCAGTGTGGACGGGTTGTGAATTGCGTGTGGAGCCTTGTGAGGTGGTGATGGGATGGGGGGGGAGCTACTCGGTGCACCGAAACCCGTCCTTCGCGATCCCATGCGCGTGAGTAGACTCCCCTTCGGATTGCACCGCGGAGGGCAAGGGGCGATGGACACGCTGCTGACCCGGTTCTGTCAGGAGTTCGTTGGATCGGTTTGGCCGATGCTCGAACTCCTGCAGGGCGCCGCCGAGGCGGTGGGGACGAGCGGACTCAACGGCGAGAGTGCGACGCTGCACGATCAGCTACCTGGGATCGCTTGCTCCTGTGCACGCGTCGCCGTGCGGTGAAGCGTGTCTTCGGCCCGCCGTCAGCGCCGGTGCAGACGGTTTCACCGGAACGCAAGTTCGCACGTTTGGGCAACGACGGCCGCGCCAAGATGCTGCAGGCCGTTGCGGCGCGCGGCGGTGGCTTTTTCCTCGGCACGCGCAATCGTGCGCACGCGTCGGTGATGGGCCAGTTCAGCGATCGACTGCGCGAAGTCCTGTCGCTCGCATTCCAGGATGCACTTGCCCGACTCGACGAACAGGAACAGTTGCTCGACCAAGAACTGCAGGGCCTGCTCGACCTGCTCACACCAGTGCAGGCGCTGCGCTGTGCGGCGCGACCGACGCGGCCAAAGCCTCAGTCCGCGAGCTGTCCGATCACTACGGGCACATGGATCTGTTCCTGCTGACCAAGCCTGTGCTGCCGGACCTGCGCATCCCGCAGCCGACCGCTGGTAACGGGGATGGAAGCGCGAAAGACAACCGCCACGAGAGCGATCGCACCGAAGAGGTGGCGACCGCGCCCTAGCCTAGTTCACGTCTTCGTACGTGAACTTCCAGTAGGGCTTGTCCATCTCGACCGGCTTGCCGTCCGCTTCGGCGTACGGGAACACGAAGTAGTTCAGCGCCGGCTCGGCCTGTTTGGGCGCCAAGTCGATGTCGCGGCCAAACGTCACGCTGACTCTGTGCTGGTCGAGGTGGCGGAAGAACCACTCCGCCTTGGTCGGGTCCTGCTCGGAGACCTTGTCGGCCTCGGAGATGTCGACCGGGTGCCAGCTCTTGCCGTCATGGTAGTGAGCCCAGCAGTGGTAGCCGTTGTGCTCGCCTTTGGCCATGGGCTTCATTGGGATGCCCATGGTGAAGCGCACTGGAATGCCGGCGGCTCGCCCGACGCCGATGAAGCGCGAGTGAAAGTCCGTGCAGTTGCCCTTGCACACGGTCGTGGCGTGCACGAAGTCTCCCTTACCCCAGCCGCTGTGCTTCTTGTCGTAGACCATGCCGCTGAGGACATCGTTGTAGATCACCTTGGCGCGGTTGTGCACGTCGCCTGAGCCGCTGACGCCAAGCTCCACCGCCATCTCGGAGGCCTTGCCTTTGATCGAAATGCGGTGGTTGCTGCGGAGAAAGCGTTCGTCGGTGCCCAGGCTGCCCTGGCCGTGATCTTCCCAGCGCTCGATGGTCGCCGACCACGAGATCTTCGTGACATCCGACGGGTTGTTGATCCGCGCGTGAATCATCTTGTTGCCGTAGGCGGCTTCGGTGTTGACCGAGTAGCCGGTCGGGGCGTGGATCACGACGTCGCTGACTCGCTGCACGCCAGGGTCGGTCTGGGCCAGTGGCACCCAGATGTCGAGCGTCTTCGTGCCGTCAGTCGGCACAGGAACGTTGACTGTGTAGGCGAAGCGAAACGTGCGCTTTGGCGCCGCATCGTGGCTCGTGCCGGATTGACATGCGCCGGCCAACAGAACGAGCAAGAGGCGAGGGATTTGTGAAACACTTCGCATTGCGTCTCGTGACGGCGCTGGCGTACGCGACTCTTCAGAGTCAGCGAGTGGGACTCAAGGATGCAGACCTGCACCCGTGGGACTCGCTCAGAGTCAACGTCGGTGCAGCATCAGGCCCTCTAGGTCCATGGGAATCAACGTGGCGGACTGTAGCGATCCGCGAACCCGTGACAAGGCCGGGTGTCACGCCTTGGCTCATCGAGCGGTGGGCCGAGTGAGTTCAAGCTGGAGTGTCAGTTATGGCGTGGAGCAGCGTATACAGCAGACGTTCGGCCACGTTGTGCCGGTACGACGCCGTTGAACGGACGTCGTCGATCGCTCGGCAGTCGTCGCGCCCGCAGCGAGCCGCGGCGCGCAGCAGCCTGTCGGTCGGTTGCAAGCCGACCAGCGTCGCGGCGACGGAGGGTAACTCGATGGTCTTCTCGGCGATCGATCCGGCCGCGGCGCGCAGCTCGGTGACGGTTCCGACACCATCGCTTGTCGCGGCGAGGGCGAGCACGACCTTGCTGATGGCCTGGGCGTTGCGCGTTCCGACCTTGCGAAAGCCGCGCCGTTCTCGGGTCGCCCGCTGTGGAACGAACACCGAGTGGATCAACTCCTGTGGCCGGCGCGCGGTCTCGCGGTAGCCGACCAGAAAGTCACGGGCCGAGACGTCGCGGCTACTGTCTGCGGCGACGAGGTGGACAGTCGCGTCGAGTGCCAAGAGCACTGGCGTCAGGTCGGCAGCTGGTGATGCCGTGCCGAGGTTGCCGCCGATCGTCGCGCGCGCTCGTATCTGCGCGGCACCGACAGTCCATGCTGCCTCGGCGAGGATGTCGGTGGTCAAGGGATCGCGTACCAGCTCTGCGCAGGTCGTCAAGGCACCGATGCGGACTCCGCCGTCCTCCGCGGTGATGCCGCGTAGTTCGTCGATCTGCCACACGTCGACGACGAGGTCGGGCCGCGTGCGGCCCGACTCGAACTCGACCATCAAATCCGTGCCGCCGGCCAGTACGCGTGAGGTGGCTGTGGCCTCACGCAGAGCGTTCAGCGCTGATGTCAGATCGCATGGCAAGTGCACCGGACAGGTCGGCGGGATCATGTCATGCCTCCTCGTTCGCCGCGCGCAGGACTGCCGCGACGATCATGCCGTAGCCGGTACAGCGGCAGAGGTTGCCAGCCAGCGCTTGGCGCGCGCTGGGCTCGTCGGGCGTCACGCCGCGCCTTCGACAGTCGTCGAGCCATCCACGTGTCGCGAGGATCATGCCCGGCGTGCAGATGCCGCACTGTGTGGCGCCCTCGACAACGAAGGCATCCAGCAGGCTCTCGTGCCTGACCCCCTCGATCGTCGTGACGCTGGTGCCGCGTGCCTGACACGCTGGCACGAGGCAGCTGTTGATCGGCTCGCCGTCGATCAGAACCGTGCACGCCCCGCACTCGCCCTCGCCGCAACCTTCCTTGGTGCCCTTGAGGCCGAGGTCGTCGCGCAGCACGTCGAGCAGGCGGCGCAGTGGCGGCGCGTGCACGGTAGTTGCTTCACCGTTGATGTGGAGGCGTATCTCGGTCGTGGTCAAGATGCCTCCACGCGGTGTGCGGCGAGGAATGCTTCGAGCAGGCGTTCCGGCGTCGCGGGTAGTCGGTCAACACTCACGCCGAGTGCGTCCTCGATCGCCGACACGACCGCTGGTGCCCCGCCATCCATCGGCAGTTCGCCGACACCCTTTGCGCCGAACGGGCCGTGGCGGAACGGCTTCTCGACCAGGTCGACGTGCATCGGTGGCGCATCCAGCATCGTGGGGATGATGCTGGTCGCGAGGCGATCTTCGAGAAAACGCCCGTCGCGCTGCGTGACCACTTCTCGGTGGGCGAAGCCAATCGCCTGCAGGCTGCCCCCTTCGATCTGGCCGCGCACGAGCATCGGCTGGATTGCCTTGCCGATGTCGACGACCGACCAGAAGTCGGTGACCGTGACCTCGAACGTGTCGAGGTCGACCTCGACCTCGGCCACGTCGGCTGCCCAGCCGTAGGTTGGGTAGGCGTCGCCACGGTAGTTGGCGTCGTCCCACGTGAGCCCCGGCGGTGAGGAGTAGGTCGCCGTGGCGCGCGCGTCGCCGCCGGCCGCGACGAACGCGCGGGCGCGTTCTCGAAACGCTTCTTCGGTCGATGCCCCGAGGCGCGCGAGCAGGTCCTCGCAGGCGCGAACGACACAACCACCGACGATCATGCACGTGCGCGACGCCACTGTCGGGCCCGAGTCGGGCACGCGTGCAGTGTCGGCCTGTTCGATCTCGATGTCCTCGGGCGTGGTGCCGAGCGTGGCGGCGGCGATCGCCGTAAACATCGCGCGCGTGCCCTGACCTATCTCGGTCGAGCCGGCGGCAATGCGCACTTTTCCGTTGTCGAGGAGCGTCGCGTGCACGCGACCTTTGAGTCGCTCCTCCCCGGAACCGGTGAAGCCGGCACCGTGGAAGAAAAACGACAGGCCGCGCCCGCGCACGCGGCGCTCATCGACTCTCTTGGGTGCGCCCCACGGCCAAGTGTCGATCGCCGTTGCCGTCTTGATCTGCGCGAACACCTCATCGGTCGCGCAGCTGTCGTCTAGCAGCTGGCCGGTGGCCGTTCTATCGCCGACGCGCAGCGCATTCTGCTCGCGGAACACGCACGGGTGCAGACCGAGTTCGCGAGCGACGCGGTCCATCTGACGTTCGATCGCGAAGCAGGTCTGCGGCGCGCCGAAGCCACGGAAGGCGCCGAACGGTACGTGGTTGGTCGCAGCAACCCGTCCACGGATCCGGACGTGATCGCACCGGTAGGCGCCGGCGGCGTGGATCAGCGCGCGCGACAGCACGACCGGTGAGAGGGTCGTGTAGGCGCCGCCGTCGAGGACCACGTCGATGTCCATCGCGTGCAACCGTCCGTCGGCTGTCACCCCGGTCTCGTGCCGTACGCACGACGGATGTCGCTTCGGCGTGACCTGTAGGTCTTCGTGCCGGTCGTAGATGATGCGGATCGGGCGCCCTGCCTTGATCGCCAAGAGTGCCGCCTGGCACGCCAGAACTGAGGGGTAGTCTTCCTTGCCGCCAAAGCCACCGCCGGTCGCCAGTTGCACGACGCGACAGCGTTCCGGGGGTCGCGCCAGCATGCGGGTCAGTGCTTTCTGTACGTAGTGCGGACACTGCAGGGAGCCCTTGACCGTGACCACGCCCTCCTCGTCGGGCGGCCACGCGATCATGCCCTGAGTCTCGAGGTAGAGCTGCTCCTGTGAGTCGGTCCGGTATTCGCCGTTCACGGTCACGTTGGCCTCGGCCATGGCAGCGTCGACATCGCCCTTCTCTATGGTCAGCTCGGCGAGCGTGTCCGGGGCTGCTTCGAAATCGAGTTCGGCGGCGAGCGGGTCGATGCGTGGACGCAAGGCTGCGATCGCCGCCGCGAGAGTGACCGGGTCTGGTGCTGCGACAAGTGCAATCGCCTCGCCGACGTGGCGCACATGGTCGGTGGCGAGGATCGGTTGATCGTCGACGATCAGCGCCTGCACGTTGTCGCCGGGAATGTCCTCGGGCAGCGCGATGACGACCCTGGTGAAGTCGAAGGACGGGTCGCGGTCCAATCCGGCGAGTCGACCGTGCGCGACGTCAGAACGCACTGCGGCTCCGACCCAGGCATCAGCAACCTCGACGTCGGCGACGTAGCAAGCTTGGCCGCGCACCTTTTCGGCGCCGTCGGGGCGAGTCAGGTCCACTCCAATGGGTGAGGGGAACTTCACTGAAAGGGACCATAGAACGTGGGCCTGGGTCGGGGCAACTCTCGTGCCCTTCGGGCGCTCGAGTTACCCCGAGCGCTTAGTCCTCTGCGCGATGGTGCTGCTGACGGTCGCGAGGACGGCGCCGAGACGAGAGGCTCTGACCATGTTTGGTCTCCGCTGTCGCGTGAGGCAACTCGGGGCTTGCGTATCTCCATGCAAGCCAGCAGCAACGGTCACGCGAACGCTACGATGTGCGCACATGATAGTCCGTGTGACCGCGCTCGCTCTGCTCTGCGGCACTCCCTTGGTAGCTCAGGGCATTCTGCCGCGCCCGAACGTGCTGTTCCTGTTCGCCGACGATCAACGCGCGGACACGCTCGGTTCCTGGGGCAACCGCTACATAAAGACGCCGAACCTGGATCGACTGGCGCGGCGCGGTCTCTCGTTCCGTCGCACCTATTGCATGGGTTCGCAGCACGGCGCCGTGTGCGCGCCCAGTCGCACGATGCTGCTGACCGGGCGCAGCCTGCACCGAGTCTATAGTCGCATCGCGGACTTTCCGATCCTTCCGGAGCTCCTGCGCAACGTCGGCTACACGACGTTCATGACCGGCAAGTGGCACTTCGGCAAGCGCGCGACGTGCCGTGGCTGGGATCGCGCGCGCTCGGTGCTATTCGGAGGCATGTCGGATCATAATCGCGTGCCGACGGCGGACCTGCAGCAAGACGGCAGGTGGAGCAAGCCCCGTCGGCGTGGCTTCTCCTCGACCGTGTTCGCTAACGAAGCGATTTCCTACCTCGAGGATCAGGCCAAGACGGGCGGCGCGAAGCCGTTCTTCGCCTACGTGTCGTTCACGGCGCCGCACGATCCGCGCACGCCACCGCCGGGTTGGCGGCGCTATGACCCCGAGTCGCTGCCCTTGCCGCGCAACTACCGCGGGATGCACCCATTCAACAACGGTGCCATGGCCATACGGGACGAGAAGCTCGGGGCGTGGCCACGCACGCCGGCGATGGTCCGCGAACAGCTCGCCGAGTACTACGGGTTGATCACGCATCTCGACCACGAAGTCGGTCGCATCCTCGCGAAGCTGCGTGAGCTGCAACTCGCCGCCAACACGTACGTCGTCTACGCCGCGGATCACGGGCTAGCGGTCGGCAGTCACGGCTTGCTCGGCAAGCAGAACCTCTACGAGCACAGCATGCAGGCGCCGCTGATCATCGCCGGGCAGGACATCAAGGCGGGTTCGACGAACGCCTTCGCTTACTTGTTCGATCTGTTCCCGACGATCCTCGAGTGGGCGGGGGCGCCGATCCCCAAAGGCACCGATGGGCTTTCGCTGTCGCCGCTCTGGCAGGGCGGCGAGTGGCAGCGCAAGGCCATCTACACGAGCTACGCGAAGAACATCCGCGCCGTGCGCGACGACCGCTACAAGCTGCTGCGCTACCTGCGCGTCGACCGAACACAGTTGTTCGACCTGCAGGAGGATCCGCACGAGATGCGCAACCTGTGGGGCTTGCCCCAGGCTAAAGATGTCGCAGTGCACATGCGTGCCTTGCTGGCCGCGCAGCAGAAGCGTTGGTCCGACCCGCTCGGTTGGACCGGTGGTAAGCCGATGGGGCCAACGTTCACGCCGCCCGCCAAGCGCAGGAGCGACGGTGCGCAGCCGGCGTGGGTGCGCCGCAAGTACTTCCGCTCTGCGACGGGTGTTGCCACGGAGGACGGCCTGACCGAAGACTTCGCCCAGGGTGACGCGGTGCTGGATCGCTTCGTTTTCACCGACCCAAAAGCGTGGAAGATCGCTGCTACGGATTCCGGGAACTCGCTCGAGCTGCTCGGCAAGTCGAAGTATCGGCCACCCGTGCGTTCGCCGACGTCGATCGCCCTGATCAAGGGCGTGCACTACGGGGACTTCGTGCTCGACGTCGAGCTCGAGCAGACCGGACGGGAATACGGCCACCGCGACCTGTGCGTGTTCTTCGGCGTCGAGGCCAAGGACCGGTTCTACTACGTGCACCTTGCATCGAAGGCGGACGACCACGCCCACAACATCTTTGCCGTCGACGGCAAGCCGCGCGTCAAGATCGCCAGCAAGACAACTGCTGGCATCAAGTGGGGCGATGGCAAGCGGCATCGTGTGCGCGTGCGCCGCGTTACGGGCAGCGGTCAGATCACCGTCTGGTTCGACGACATGGAGACGCCGATCATGCAGGCGACGGATCGACGATTCGTGCGCGGCCAGATCGGTTTCGGGTCCTTCGACGACTCTGGCAAGGTCCACCGCATCGCCATCGAGGGCCGGGCGATCCCGGCCGGAGACGTCGAGTTCTGAGCGCCTACTGCTTCTTGTTCTTCTTGAACACCCGGTGCTTCCTGTTGCCGCCGGACACGAGGTAGGCGATCAGGTCGAGCAGCTCATCCTGGTTAATGGCATCGATGAGTTCGGGGGGCATCGGTGAAGTCCTGGACAGATGGCGTGACTTGATCTGTGACGGATCGATGGTCGTCGGCTCTTCATCTGGGTTTGGCGGCCACACCTCGGCGTCGATCAAGTAGCCGAGCAGTTTCTCGCCGTCGCGCATCTCGATTTCTTCCGCCACGTACTGGTCGGCGATGGCCTTGCTCGGCTCGATGATCGCCTCGAGCATCTCACGCGCCGAGAAGCGCTTGCCGATGCCTGTCAGGTCCGGGCCGGCCGCGCCGCCGGTGCCGTCGAAGCGGTGGCACTTGGCGCAGGTAGCCGCATGGTAGATGTTCTTGCCGTTCTTGAAGTTGCGGCGCCGCAGCGGTTTGTCGAGCAGGTGCTGGGCAGCGGCAAGCGTCCATCTGCGACCGGGGCCCTTGGGCTTGCTTGGTTTGAACTGCTCGGCGCTGACCCAGCCGCGCAAAGTCGCACGCAGTGCGAGCTTCTCGCCCGGGCTACAGGTCTCGAGCGCGTCGGCGCGGATGTTGGCGACGAAGCCCTCGTAGGTATTGCCGCCGGGCTTCTTCCGGGCCTCATTCAGGAAGTTGAAGTAGAGGCGTCGTCGCGGCAGGGTCCAGCCGGCCTCCATGTTGCGTAGCACGTGCGCGTGGCGGATGCCCCGCGTCGGTGGCGGGTCGAGCAGCATGCGGCGGATCGGGTTGCCGTATTCGTCGTTGCGGGCAATGACCTGCATCCACTTCGGGGGTGTGGTGGTAGCAGTATTTGTCATGAGGTCGAGCGCTGGCGACACGACCCCGGGAGCTTCCAGTCTGACCAGCAGTGACACGAGTTCGACGTCGGTCATCCAGTCACCGGTGGGCACCAATGGCAGGAGCTTGGCGATCCAACGTTCGCGTTCGGCGCCGGTCGGCGCACCGAGGCGCAGGATCACGAGACCGAAGACGCGCAGCATGTCGCGCCGCAGGTCTGGCCGTAGGGCAGCGAGGTCCAAGGCCAGCAAACGGTCGGCGAGGGCGCTGCGCACGGACTTGTCTGCGCAGCGCACGAGCGCCAGCCACATTTGCAGGGCGCGCACCGGGTCCTCGGTCGCGTCGACCGCGAGCGCTTCGTCCTTCCACTCGGCGAGCGGGCGCCGTTCGAGCGACACTCGCTGGGCATGTTCGACGAACCGATCGCGTGCTGGTTTGCTTGGCGGCGCCTGTTTGACACCTGACGTCAACGAGCCCAGCGCCGTGACGCGAAAGAGACGCGTGCCCAGGCCGCGGCCGCCAGTCAGGAAATAGAGCGCGCCGTCGGCGATTGTGGCATCCGCGAGGGGAAGGGGCGATCCAGTGACGAAGGCCTCTTTGCTCGCGGTATAGCTGGCCCCGTGCTTTAGCAGGTGAACCGCCCAGATCGTGCCGAAGGTCCAGTCGAGTGCGAACAGGGCGTCGCGGTAACGCTGCGGGAAGCGCGCCTCGGCGCCGAACAGAATCCCGGTCGGCGAGCCCGGGCCGATGTCGAGCACGGATGGCAGCGAGTCGGGGTACCAGATCGGCCACTTGGCGCTGCCCGAGCGCCAGCCATAGTCGCCGCCTTCGACGACGTGCAGAATCCGCGTCGGGCGGTACCACGGCATGCCCATGTCCCACTCCATGTCCGAGTCGAACGTGAAGACGGCGCCGTCGGGGGCGACCGCGATGTCGTAGGAGTTGCGGAAGCCGGCGCAGACGAGGTGCCAGTGCTCGCCGTCGGGATCGGTACGAAAGACCCAGCCGCCCGGCGCCAGCCGGCCACGTGCGTGCCCGCGTGGGTTCTCGATGCGTGGGATCAGGACGTCTTCGCGATAGTCGGGCGCGGCAATCGGAGGTTCCGTGTGGTTACCGCCGACGACGAGCAAGCCTCTGCCGTCGGGCGACACGACGATGGCGTGCGGGCCGTGTTCGCCGGCGCCCTCGAACTTGCGCATCAGTCTGGTGGAGTCGAGTTCACCATCGTTGTCCTGGTCGGACAGTTCGTAGAGGCCGGAGCCCTTGCCGTTGACGACGGCGTAGACCCTGCCGAAGGCCTCCAGCAAACCCTGCGCTCCGCCGAGCTCGATGGGCACGCGGTGCACCGTCGTGGTGGCGCCGGGGTGAATCCGATAGAGACCTCGCCGCTGGTCGGAAGCGAGCAAGCTGCCGTCCTTCATCGCCGCGAGCGAGACCCACGAGCCGAGCTTCTTTGGCACCGTGAGCAGGCGCTCCGCCGTGAAACCGTCGAGCAACTTCAGTTCGCTGGCCGGGACAGGGTGCTCTTCGAGCAGCGTTTGGGCGACGACGGAACCAGTACCTAACGTCACCAGAAGAGCGCTGGTGAGTGCGCGCACGGGTTTATCCCTCAAGGGAGGATCGTCTTGATCGCGTTTGTGGCCGATACGCCCTGGATGGCCGTCGTATCGAGGAAGAAGGCCTGGAACCAGATCGAGGTCTTCGGCGGTAGCGCTGCCACCAAGCGCGCATCGAAGTTGATTGGCACGTAGCCGACGCCGCTGATCGGTGTGACGAGGTCGAGTGACGGGTAGAGAGTCCCGCCGAAGATCGGCAGCTTGAGTTCGGTGAGTCCGACGACCATGGCCCCCGGGACGTGGCCCCGATAGTTGGTGACGCTGACGGTGACCGGTCGTGCGTTGTTCGACGTGCCCGAACCGGTCGCCTTGGGCAGGCCGGCCAGCCACTTGATGCCACCGCCGAGTTCGCTCCACACGAGTTCGCGCGTTGGATAGAAGCTCGCAACGGTTGCCTTCGTCGCTGTCAGCGTGCGGGCATTGTCCTCGCTGTTGACCTTGCCCATCGTGTAGTTCAGATGCTTGTGGTTCGGGCTGGACCACATGTTGACGCGAGTGCCCGGCGAGTAGGCCATCGTTGTCCGGTAGAGGTTGTCCGCCGTGCGAAAGCCGTAGGCGTACGGATAGATCGCGCGCCCTGCGTTGTTCTTGTCGTGGTGCAGGCCGACGTTGTGTCCCATCTCGTGAGCGACGACGTTGCCGCCGAGGCATTGTCGCAGCGTCACGCCGAACGCGTAGAGCTTGAAGCCGTGGTTCAAGCTGGTCATGAGATACGCGACCCCGCAATACGTGGCCTTCGTCGGCTGCGTGATCAAGTGCATCAGGTCGCCACCGTAGGTGATGCGAAGGGTATGGACCTCGTCCATGTAGCCGTCGTTCATGACGCGGAACTTGGCCAAGTCGCCGGTCGAACCATCCTCGATGTAGTTGGTCTCTGCCATGTAGACCAGGCGGAAGGTCGCCTTGACCGATGAGGCGTTGTTGGTCGCGTTGGCCTGCGCCAGCGCGTTGATGATGCTCGATTCGATCGCCGTCTTGCCGCCAGCGGTGGTCTTGGCGCGTGGCGTATAGAACATCATGACATCGAGGATCGTCTTGCCGGACGTGTCGAGTGGTTCCTGGGCGTTGCCTCTGTCGGTGCGCAGTTGGTTGCCTTGTGCGACGAGGGCTCTCGGTAGCAGTGGCTGCTTCCGGTCGTCCATTTCTTGCAGCACGTGTATGTCTCCGGTTGCCGCATACGTGATCGCGTAGGACTCGTCGACAAGGTGGAAGGTCGCTGCCGTCACGCCATCCGGAGCGATCGCGATACTGACTTCCTCGGCGCGACCGCGGATGAGTCCGGTGAACAGGTCATGGCCGAGCACGCGTTGGTGTCGTTCGATGTCGAGCAGCCGTCCGTTGCCAAAGAACTTGATCCGCATCGTCGTGAGAGGGTGAGCGGTGCTGTCGGCGGCGCGCCGCAGCGCCGCGACGTTGATGCGGACGAAGCGCGAACGGACCACAGCCGGGTTGGTCCGCTTCTCCATGTGGTCCCAGGCACGCGCTTGCGACGGTGGTGCGGTGACCGAAACGACGAGAGGCGCCTGGCCGGACGCGGTGGTCGCCAAGAGCAGGGCGAGGGGCAGGTAGCGGGGGGCGTGCATGGCGCCACTCTACACGGCGCTAGTTGCTGGCTGCGCGTGCCAGTCGATCGAGGTTCGCTTTCATCAACGACAGCCAGTCGTCGCCGCGGGCGCGCTGGTCCGCCGTGAGCACTTCGCACGGCGAGTAGACGACGCTGTCGACTCTCCATTTCTCGCGTAGTTCCGCGACCGTGGCCTGTGCTGGCTCGCTCTCCCAGAGGAGCAAGCGTTTGGTGGCCGGTGGCAGTGCGGTCAGCGCCTTGCGGTGGGCGTCGTTGAGTCCCTTTGCCGGGTCGATGTCGAGGTCGATGACCTGGAACCGATGACGTCTGGCGATGTAGTCATAGGCCGCGTGGCTACACAGAAGCTGCACCTTGCTGAGCTTGGGCGTCAGCTCGCGCAGCCGCGCGTGCAGCTTGTCGAGGTCCTTGGCGAGCGCGATGAAGTTCTGCTTGGTCTTCGTCGGGCCGAGGTGACTGACGGCCTCGAGGATGACCTGCGCCTGCTTCTTCGCGAGCAGGGGATCCATCCAGGTGTGCCCGTCGGGACCACTGTGCCTGTGGTTGCTGCCATCACCGTGGCTGTGCACCGCCCCCGTCCGGCGCACGATCCAGTCGCCCTGGAAGGCCTGCGCGGTGTCGACGACCCGGTTCAAAGGTAGGCTCGCATGGTCACGCCAGCGTTCGAAGCCAGCGCCGTTGAAGACGATCAACCTGGCGGTCTGATAGAGCGCGAGCACTTCTGGCGACGGCTGCCAGGACGCGGGGTCGTCGCCTTCTGCGACCGGGCACGTCACCTCGAGCAGGTCGCCGACGATGCGTTCGGTGAGATACGTCGTCGGGTACGACGCCGTGTAGATCCTGGGTTCTGTGACCTCGGGCTCGTGCTCTGCGTGGCACGAGGCGACCGACAGGAGTATCAGGGCAGCGAGTCTCATGGTGTGCACGCGAGATCGGGAACGAACACAAGGGCGTCCGCGGTCGTGAGCGTGGCGAGCATGATGCCGCCAACGATCAGGAACGCGACCTCGTAGCGGTAGGTCCCTTGTCTCTCCTCCATCATCCATCTCTTCTCCAGCATCGCCAAGCTCCACGGCTAGCTTGCGCCTAGCCTGCGTCCAGGGCCCGATCGAGCATCTGCGCGATCTCGGAGTTGTCGATGCCGCGGGTCACGAACACCATCCGGGTGCGGCGGTCGCTCGTTGGCCAGCCGTCCAGCACGGCGGGCGGATGCATGGTGTGCTGCACCCAGTGCACGACGGTTGGCTGGTCGAGTTCGGCCAGGTTGACGATGCCCTTGACGCGCAAGAGGTCGGGGCCCTCGATGTGCGCCAGTTCTGTCATCCATCGCTCGAAGGCCGCGAGCGACAACGGTTCGTCCCAGGTCAGACAGAAAGCGGAGATTGCGTCGTCGTGGGGGTTCTGCTCGTGCGTGTGGTGCTCATCCTCGAAGGCGTCGTCGCCGAGCCAGCAATCGACTTCGGCCCGTCCCGTCTCGCGATCGAACAGCGCGGCATCGAAGAGCGCGGCGGGCTCGACTTCGCCGTGCGCCGTCTCGATCAACGGGGCCACCGGATTCA